>JANPOH010000481.1:0-11509 GCA_031427895.1 Betaproteobacteria bacterium | reverse complement strand
GTGATCGCGCTGGCGCTGCCGTTGCTGGCGATACTGTTCGCGCGGGTGTCGCGGTTCAAGAGCGCTTAGGGGGGGGCTTATGGTGCCGATGGTGCCGATGGCGCTTATAGCACTCAGTCCGCCGGCTCCACGCGGGCCAATACGCCGTTTGGCGCATCGGTCAGCAGATAAATAAATCCGTCCGGCCCGGCGCGCACGTCGCGGATGCGGCCCAGCGTATTTTTCAAAAGACGTTCCTCATGCACCACTTTTTCGCCGTCGAGTTTTAGGCGCACCAGCATTTGATCCCGCAGCGCGCCGATGAATAAATCGCCGCGCCACTTCGGGAATCTATTGCCGCCGTAAAACGCCATGCCGGACGGCGCTATCGACGACGCCCATTTGTAGAGCGGCTGCGCCATGCCGTCCCTGGCCGTGCCCTCGCCAATTTTCGTGCCGGTGCCGTAATTGGCGCCGTAGGTGATGACGGGCCAGCCGTAATTGACGCCGGCGCGGATGACGTTGATTTCGTCGCCGCCTTGCGGGCCGTGCTCGTGCGTCCATAACAGCCCGCTTTGCGGATGCAGCGCCGCGCCCTGCATGTTGCGATTGCCGAGGGTGAATTTCTCCGGCAGCCAGCCGGCCTTGCCGACGAAAGGATTGTCTTTGGGCACGCGGCCATCGTCGTGCAGGCGGATCACCGAGCCATTGTGGTCGCCGGGATGTTGCGCGCGTTCCATTTCACCGCGGTCGCCGAGGGTGATGAACATGAAACCGTCGCGGTCAAACACGATGCGCGAGCCGAAGTGATAGCCGGTACGCAGCTTCGGCTGCATGCGGAATATCACCTGCACGTTGTCGAGTTGATTGCCGCGCAACGTGCCCCGCGCGACTTCGGTGCCGATGCCCTGGTTGTCGCCCGCAGAATAGGAAAGATAAACCAGGCTGTTGTCGGCAAACCTGGGATGCAACACCACATCCATCAAACCGCCCTGTCCCACGGCGGCCGCGGCGGGTACGCCACTGACAGGCTGCGGATCGAGTTTGAAGTCCTTGCCGATCATGCGCAGCCGGCCTGCGCGTTCGGTGACCAGCATGCGGCCATCGGGCAGGAAGGCAATCGACCACGGATGGGACAGGCCTTCAGTCAGGGTGGCGACGCGGATGCGGTGCTCCTGTGTGTTGTGGATTTGCGCGTGTGCGGCAACACTCACGCACAAGAACAGAAAAGCCATCATCAGTTTGCGATAAGTTTTCATAAGTATTTGTTTTTAAATGATAATTTTTAATGTAGCTAAGTGATTGCGCGAGGATTACGTGGAGATTGCGTGGCGCTTACGTAGTCAGGCGCCGATAAATTTCGGCGACTTTGAGCGGCAAACGTGCGACATCATCCACCATGGTCCAGTTCGCCGCGCCGTACATATGCGGCAGGTAGTCGCGCGCTTCGTGGTCTATCGTAATGCAAAACGGTTTGATTCCGGCGCGATGCGCTTCGAGCAGCGCCTGGCGTGTGTCTTCAATGCCGTATTCGCCGCGATAGTTGTCGCTGTAGTCGTCTGGCTTGCCGTCGGACAGCGTAATTAACAACTTGGTGCGCGCATCGACGGCGGTAAGCAGCGCGGTGAGATGCCGAATCGCCACGCCCATGCGCGTGTAGTCCTGCGGCGCCACGCCCGCGATGCGTTGCTGCACGATGCCGGAGTACGGTTCGTCGAAACGCTTGACGCGAAAAATCTCGCAGCGTTTGCGCGTCATGCCGGAAAAGCCGTAGATGGCATAGCGGTCGCCCAGCACTTCCAGCGCCTCGCTGAGCAGCACCAGCGCCTCGCGCTCGGCGTCGTTAATCCAGCCTTTGGTCGAGCCGCTCATGTCCACCATGAACATCACCGCCAGATTGCGCTCGGCTTTGTGGCGTTTGGTGAAGAGGCGATCACTCAGTTCGCGGCCCGCGCGCATATCGGCATAGCCCGCGATCACCGCGTCGAGGTCGATATCGTCGCCGTGTTTCATGCGTTTTAGCAGGCGGTCTTCGCCGCGCAGCATCTCGAAGCTGCGCCGCAGTTGCGTGATCCGCGGCGCGTATTTTTTCAGTGTGGCGGCGACGAAATCCGCGTCTCCGGGCGGTACATCCCGCTCGCGCAGCGCGCACCAGTTTTTGCGGTAGTGGCGGCGCTGGTGATCCCATTCGTTGTAGTAGCGCGGGTTTTCTTCGGCTGAAATGGCATCCGCTGCGTCGTCGTCGCCAACGCCGTGCGTGGTGTCGCGGGCGTCGGCGGGGATGAGATAGTCGCCGGGGATTTCGCCGAGATCCTGAACAATCGAATCCAGCAGGCGACGCACCGGGTCGGGCGCGGCGATGGGCTTGCCGCCAAGACTGAGTTGTACTTCGATTTCGCCGCCGGCATCGGTACTCACTTCGGCTGTCACTTCCGCTTTCATGCTGGTCTCGCCGCGTTGGTCGCTTTGGTCGTTTTCCGCCGATTGCGATTGCTCACCCAGCAGCGCGGCGAGCGCGGCCTGCAAGTCGCTTTTGTCGCGTGCAAGTCGCGTGGCGCGTGTGGCTGCCGCATCCGACGGACGCAGCAGGCCCGTCCACGCGCGGCGCGGCGCGTCTTGGGTGAGCGGTAGCGCGGGCAGCAGGGCGATGCTGTCGTGTACGCTGGCGCCTGCGGCGCATAGCGTGGCAAAGGATGCGTCGCGCGCTTCCTCGGGAGACGCGGGGCCGCACAGTGCCGCAAGCTCGCGCCCGAGGCCGGGCAGCATGCGCGCCAGTTGTGCCTCCAGCCGGATGGTTTCCAGGTAATTGAGCCAGTCGAGCGCGCGCGCCGGATCGGCGTACGTCTGCACGGCCGCGTTCAGATCGACGTTAAACGTGCCGTAGCGGCACTGCGCCCACAGCAGCGTGACGATGATTTTGTAGAGCAAAAAGTTTTGCGCCCGATTGATGCCGACGCTGATGCGCGGCGGCAGGTAAAGGGTGTCGGTGTCGGTCCAGGCTATCGGTGCGGTGTCGATTTTCATGCGCCGTCCGGACAGGCCGCACACAAACAATTCCAGTATGGGCGCCACGGTTTCGTAGGTGGCGGCCTGCTCGTTGCCCGCGCGCGCCACAAAGCCGGGAAAGTTTTTGAATACCCGACTGCCGTGATGCAGCCCTTCGCGATCGTAGCGGTCCATGGCCTGAATGATCCACGCCTCGGCGGCGCTGGCATCCAGTTGCGCCAACGCTTCGGGCGCTGCAGCGGCGAACTGGTAGGCCATTTCGTAATTGGTGCGGGCGATGATCTCGACCCAGCGCAGGGTGAAATCCTGCCGCGTTCGATCCAGTTGGGCAAGCGGGTGCGCGAGCGGCCCGGCGGTGCGGCGCGACGACAGAACGGGATTGAGCAGCGCGTCGAGTTTGTCGTCAAGCTCGGCTGCGGTCAGCGCTTTCATGGCAGGCAAAACATGACGGGACGGGTCTGCATAACCATGGGGAGTTGATGCATCTTTGTGTCCGGTCAAAAAATCGACGACGCGAGTTCATCAATCGCCCGCAGCATTTCATCGTCGTCGGTGAGCGCCTGAGCGATGGCGCCGCGGCAGGCGCTGCGCGGTGCAATGCCGCGCTGAATCAGTTTGCCGGCATGCACCAGCAACCGCGTGGATGCGCCTTCATCCAGCCCGTTGCCTTTGAGGTTGCGCGTCATGTGCGCGAGTTGAAGTAGCTTGCCGGTGGTGGCGGCATCCAGGCCCGATTCGGTCGCCACGATTTTCGCTTCGAGCGCGGCGCTCGGGTAATTGAACTCAATGGCGATGAAACGCTGGCGGGTGCTTTGCTTGAGTTCTTTCAGCACGCTTTGATAGCCGGGGTTGTACGACATCGCCAGCACGAATTCTTTCGGTGCGCGCAACAGCTCGCCGTGTTTTTCCATCGGCAGGATGCGCCGGTCGTCGGCCAGCGGATGAATCACCACGATGGTGTCTTTGCGTGCTTCCACCACCTCGTCGAGGTAGCAGATGCCCCCGGCGCGCACGGCGTGCGCCAGCGGGCCATCGACCCACACGGTTTCGTTGTTGGTGATGAGGTAGCGCCCAACCAGATCGCTGGCGGTGAGATCGTCGTGGCACGACACGGTAATCAGCGGGCGTTGGAGCTTCCAGGCCATGTATTCCATGAAGCGCGTCTTGCCGCAGCCGGTAGGGCCTTTAAGCAGTACGGGGATCCGGCTGGCTTCGGCAGCGTGGAAGAGCGCGATTTCGTCGCCAATGGATTCGTAATACGGTTCCCGTTCGATCAGGCGTGCTTCGGATTGCAGGGCGGCGGCGGTCAAGATGCGAGTGGAGTCGGGCATGGGTATGGTTAAAATATTTAATAAAATCAAATACTTATGTTATTTTCGGAGTGCGTGCCACTTACCGAGCGGACGCTGCATGCAGCGGATTGTACGTGCCCGCGACTTATGGATTGCGGCGGCGTTGCTGTGGTAGTCGGCGCCCATGAGTGGGTGAGCCACACTGTGGGCGAACTTGGGCGGTAGGCGTGAAAATCGGTCATTTATGCGATGTTACGCCAATCCGGTGGTCGATCAGCATCACGCACGGGCAGACTGTTTTCCGGCGCGGCAACGGCAGCGGCAAAGGCTTTTTGCCGATATTGGATCGAGGCCGGATTCGGGGTCTGCGCTGGCATTAATCCGCATTTTGCCGAGCCATCCAATATGCGATCTATGGTGCGTTGCAGTAAGCGAAAGCGCGACGGTTTTCCGATTATTTGATGCTATTATCGATTGATTACATAGACTAACCGGCGCATTTACCAAGCGGCGGATTGCGGAGGAGAAGGTTTTGCGTTTTGCATTGATGGCTGTGTTGGGGGCGTTATGCGTGGACGCAAACGCCCAGCAGACGTGGTGGCGTGATCCTTTCGGTGTAGACGGCATGACGTCGCCGCGACCAGACCGCAAATGGGAGCCGCTGGAGCCGTTACCGACGGTTACCGCGCCAAAATCGGCAGGGGAGCTTGCGGGGAATCAGCCGCTGACGTTGCCTGAATTAACCGAGTTTGCGCTGCGCAATAATCCGCGTACCCGTCAGGCGTGGTTTGCCGCGCGGGCGGCGGCTGCGGCGGTCGGCGTCGCCAAGGGCGATGACTTTCCGACGATTACCGGCACCGTTGCGTTTCAGCGCCAGAAACCGGTGTCGGGCACCTCGGGCGCGACATCTCCGTGGCTGAACCGCTACGGCCCCGCGATCAGTTTCAGTTATACCTTGTACGATTTCGGCTTGGGGGATCACCGCACCGAGGCCGCTGAATATCGCCTGCTGGCGGCGAACCTTGCCCAGAACCGCGTGCTGCAGGATGTGATTTTTCAGGTGGAGCAGGCGTATTACCAATTGATCGGCTTCGAGGCGCTGGTGCGGGTCAACGAGCGTTCACTGAAAAATATCGAAACCGCGCTGGATGCCGCGCGGCGGCGCCGCGAATCGGGCGTGGCGACGGCGGGTGATGTTTTCCGGGCGGAAACACAGGTGGCGCAGGCGCAACTTGTGCTCATGCGTAGCCGCGGTGAGTTTGAAAAATCCCGCGGCGTGCTGTCCACGGCGCTGGGTATGCCGACCAACAGCTCGGTGCGGATGCAGGTGCTGTCGGCGCCGCCGCAAGTACAGCCGGTGGTGGCATCGATCAACGAGTTTCTGGAGCGCGCGAAGTCCGCGCGGCCGGATCTGGTGGCGGCGGAGGCGCAGGTGCGTGCGGCGCGCGCCACGTCGGAAGCGGCATCCAAGGTGGGTTTGCCGTCGATCGAATTAACCGGCAGCTACGCGCACAATGAGTATGCCCGTCACTGGCATCGCGACCGGCCGACCTCGTACCCGCAATCGTACATGGTAACCATTCGTATCCCGATATTTTCTGGATTTAAGGATACTTATCAGATGCGGCAGGCGCAGGCGCAGGCCGAACAGGCGGAAGCGGCGCGCGATATTGTTTATCGCCAGACGCAGCTCGAGGTGTGGCAGGCCTATCACGATTTGCAGACGGTGATGGCAAGCATCAAAACCACCGAAGCGCAGGTGCGGTCCGCCGAACAGACCGCGCAAGCGGTGCTTGCGCGTTATCAGGCCGGTTTCGGCACCATCCTCGACCTGATTACCGCACAGCAGGACGAAGCCAATGCGCGCACGCAGCAAATCCAGGCCTACCTGGACTGGTATACCGTTTTGGCGCGTTTGAACTACACACTGGGGGCCAGCAACTTGCTTCCGGCAACTACCGAGAAAAAATAATGAAGCGTCTATCGATACTGTTGGTGTTCGGCTTGATGGCTGCGGTGGCAGGCGGCGGTTACTGGTATTGGCAAAAAACCAATGCCGCAGGCGTGGACAAGGGCAAGTCGGCAGCAAAAGCCGAAGGAAAAAAAGGCAAAGGCAAGGGCAAGGGCGGCCCGGTCTCGGTTCGCACAACGCAGGTCAAGCGCCAGGCGATGCCGGTGGTGATCGATGCCGTCGGATCCGTGGAGTCCGAGCATAGCGTGGCAGTGCGGCCCCAGGTCAGCGGCGTGTTGACGGGCGTGAATTTCAAGGAAGGCGACTACGTCAAGCAGGGCCAGGTGCTGTTCACTGTCGATTCGCGCGCGATGCAGGCGTCGGTCGCGCAAACACAGGCTGCCGCATCGCGCGACGAAGCGCAACTGGCCCAGGCGCGCGCGCAAGAGGCGCGGTTGCGCCCGCTGGCGGACAAGGAATACATCACGCGGCAGGAATACGATGTGGCGGCGACGCAAATGAAATCGCTGGAAGCCACCGTCGCCGTTAACAAGGCGGTGGTGCAGGCGGCGCAATTGCAGTTGTCGTATGGGCAGATTACTTCTCCCATCAATGGACGCACGGGCGGCTTGAGCGTCAAGGCGGGGAATCTGGTGACGGGGGGAACCGGCGGTGCGCCGCTGGTGGTCGTGAACAGTACCAAGCCTATCCTGGTGTCGTTGAGCGTGCCGCAGCGCAGCCTGAACAACATTCGGGAAATCTGGGGCAAGCAGGAGATCAAGGTGGAGATATCTCTCGGTAGCGGCGGCGCCACGGTGGCAAGGGGTACGCTGGTGTTTATTGATAACACGGTGAACCCGGCGACGGGCACGATTCTGGTCAAGGCGCGCGTCAAGAATGAAAGCGAAGAGTTATGGCCGGGGCAATTCGTATCGGCCCGCATCGTGCTGCGTGTCGAGGACGATGCCATGACGCTGCCGGAAGGGGCGATACAGCCGGGGCAGGACGGACCGTTTGTCTTCGTGGTGAAAGACGGGCGCGCACAGATTCAGAATGTGACGGTGGATCGTCAATTGGGCGAGCAGGTGGTGGTGTCCAAGGGGCTGAAAGGCGACGAGCAAATCGTGATCGAGGTGCCGCCGACATTGACGTCGGGCTCACAGGTCACGCTCCGCGGCGACAACGAAGGTAAAGGCGGCAAGGGGGGTAAAGGCGGTAAAGGTGAGAAAGGCGGCAAGGGTGATACGGGTGATAAGGGTGATAAGGGCGGCAAGGAGGCAAAGTCTTCTGAAGGCGATGCCGCCGCAAAAAGTGACAAGGCAGCCGCTGAAACCAGCGAGCAAAAGTCCAAGTAATAGTCCAAGGAATAAACGGGTCAAGGAGCAGGTTCATGAACATGTCGCGTATTTTCATTGAACGTCCCATTGCAACCAGTGTGTTGTTTGTGTCGATCATGTTCTTCGGCTGGCTTGGGTTTACCGGTCTGCCGGTCAATGATCTGCCGAACGTTGATTTCCCAACGATTTCGGTCACGGCGCGGTTGCCCGGCGCCAGCCCCGAAGTCATGGGAAACACCGTGGCGTTGCCGCTAGAGCGCGAGTTCAGCCGGATCTCCGGCGTGGATGAAATGACCTCCTCGTCCTCCGCCGGCAACACGCGTATCACGCTGACGTTTTCGCTGCAAAAAGATATCGATACCGCGGCGCAGGATGTGCAGACGGCGATATCCCAGGCCATTCGCCGTTTGCCTTCGGAAATGCCCGAACCGCCAACGCTGCGTAAGTTGAATCCGGCCGATGCGCCGGTGCTGATTCTGGCGGTGTCATCGAGCAGCCAGGTGCCGATGTCAAAACTGGACGAATTCGCGGACTCCAATATCGCGCAGCGATTTTCGACTATCAGCGGGGTGGCGCAGGTGCAGGTGTTCGGATCGCAGAAATACGCCGTGCGGGTGTTTGTCGATCCTAATGCGTTGTCCAAGCGCGGCCTCGGGCTGGAGCGGGTGGTGAGCGCTATTCAGGGCGCCAATTCCAATATTCCTTCCGGGTCGCTACAGGGCAAGGCGCGTACCTATACCGTCAGGTCGAACGGCAAGTTGCAAACGGCCGAGGATTTCAATCCGCTGGTCATTGCCTACAAGGATGGCATGCCCGTGCGGCTCTCCGATGTCGGGCGGGCGGTTGATACGGTAGAGAACGAGAAAATTCGCAGTTGGTTTAATGGTGAGCGCGCGTTGATTCTGGCGGTCTACCGCCAACCCGGTTCCAATACGGTCGAGGTGGTGAGCAAGCTGAAGGAAATGCTGCCGGATATTCAGCGCAGCATGCCCGCGGGGTCGAAGCTGGATGTGCTGGTTGATCGTTCCGAGTTTATTCGCGACTCGATACACGAGGTGAATTTCACGCTGGTGTTGTCCATCCTTCTGGTGATCGGCGTGATCATGGTCTTTTTGCGGAATGTCCGCGCGACTATCACTATCGCGCTGGTATTGCCCTCGTCCGTGCTAGGCACGTTCGCGGTGATGAACATGATCGGTTACAGCCTGAACAATCTTTCGCTCATGGCGATTACGCTAGCGGTGGGTTTTGTGGTGGATGACGCCATCGTGGTGCTGGAAAATATCACCCGGCACCTGGAGATGGGCAAGGACCGCCTGCGCGCGGCCTTGGACGGCGCGAAGGAAATCAGCTTTACGGTTGTCACGATGACCGTGTCGCTGTCGGCGGTATTTCTGCCGATCCTGTTCATGGAGGGCATGGTCGGACGGTTATTCCGCGAGTTTGCGGTCACGGTCGGCATTTCGGTGCTGATATCCGGCGTGGTGTCGCTGACTATCACGCCCATGTTATGCAGTCTTTTCCTGAAAAACGAGCATCAGCATGGCCGTCTGTTTAATTGGTCGGAGCGGGTGTTCGATTCCGCGCGCAACGGCTATGTATCGAGTTTGCGATGGACGCTCAAGTTCCGCGGCGTTGTCTTGATCGGCTCGGTGCTGGTATTGGTGGCGACGGGGTGGCTGTATGATAATGTCCAGAAAGGATTTATTCCGCGGCAGGATACCGGGGTGATTAACGCGAATACGCGCGCGCGCGAAGGCGTTACCTTTGCCGAGATGATTCGTTATCAGCAACAGGTGGCGGACATCATTCAGAAGAATCCGCATGTCGAGGCGGTAATGTCCACGGCGGGGCAGGGCACCGGCGGCGTTGTGGGCGAAAATGTCGGGCGCTACATCATTCGGCTTAAGCCCCGCGATCAGCGCACGGCGACTGCCGATGAGGTGATTCAGCAAATACGCCGGGATGCGTCGGGGCTGCAAGGGGTACGCTTGTTCTTGTCGAATCCACCCGCCATTCGCATTGGTGGAACGCTGTCCACCAGCGACTATCTGTTTGTGCTGACGGGAACCGATCTGAAAAGCCTGTACAAACCCGGCGAGGATATGGAGGCGCGGCTGCGCGCTTCACCCCTGTTCAGAGATGTCTCCAGCAATCTGGAGCTGAGAAACCCGGAGATTCAGGTCAAGGTGTTGCGTGATCGCGCGTCCGCGCTCGGCATCAGTTCGCAGCAGGTCGAGCAGGCGCTGTTCAATGCTTTTGGCGGACGTCAAGTCAGTACGATCTATGGCGCATCGGATCAATATGGGGTAACGCTGGAGCTCGAACGAAAGTATCAATCCGATATTGGCGCAATGGATTCGTTGTTTATTACGGCGCCGGGCGGAGCAATGGTGCCTTTGAGCGCGGTGGCCGAGGTCAAAAGCGGCGTAGGCCCGGTGTCCGTTGCACACGTCGGTCAGTTGCCGGGCGTGGTGCTGTCGTTCAATCTGGCGCCGGGGGTTTCCGTGGGCGACGCGGTTGTCGCGGTGCAGGATATCGCGTCTGAGGTCGTGCCTGCCGGCATATCCAGTGCGTTCACGGGGAGCGCCAAGGCGTTTCAGGAGGCATTCCGTTCGCTTCCGCTATTGCTGCTGATTACGATCATTCTGATCTATATGATTCTGGCGATTCTGTACGAACACTACGGTCATCCGTTTACCATTTTAACGGCGCTGCCCTTCGCGGGGTTTGGTGCGCTGGCAACGTTAATTCTGTTCCAGGAAGAGCTGAATATTTTCAGCTTCGTCGGGATTATTTTGCTGATCGGGCTGGTCAAGAAAAACGGCATCATGATGATCGATTTTGCGTTGCAATTGCAGCGTGAGAAAAACATGACCCCGCACGACGCCATTGTGGAAGCCTGCGGCGTGCGGTTTCGTCCCATCATGATGACCACCGGTGCGGCGATTTTCGCGACACTGCCGATTGCGCTCGGCTACGGGGCGGGCGCAGAGACGCGGCGACCACTGGGTATTGCCGTGGTGGGCGGGCTGGTGTTCTCGCAGTTCCTGACGCTGTACGTCACGCCTGTGTTCTATGTCAGCATGGAGCGCCTTGCCCAGTTTTTCCGCAAGGACGGTAAGCCTGCGACAGAGGTTGCGGCGAACAGCCACCGACCTTAGTCGGTAACGTAGGTTGTTGTTCTAGCGGCAATATTGCATGCCTACAGAGATGAATTAAAGTCGTAGTGCTCCATAGTCGTCGCCAATTACGTTCCTGCCTCAGCGGTCGCGATTTTCACGGGCCAATAAATAATTGCGGGATATATTTGACGCGGATGAAAAAAGGCTGCTATAATCGATTTTCTTTACTGATGCATATCTGGCGCGGGGTGGAGCAGTCTGGCAGCTCGTCGGGCTCATAACCCGAAGGTCATAGGTTCAAATCCTATCCCCGCTACCAAAAATCATCAGTAGATGCACCGGGCATCGTCCCGGTGTAATCCGAAAGCGGTATTCGTAACGTTGATAGTTTCGATGTCGCCTGAAATGGTTCTTTAACAATATACAGCCGATAAGTGTGGGCACTTGGTTTTGAGGCAACATGACACGCCGGGTTAAACTGGTTGGTCGTGAAATGTTTTAAATACAGAAGTGCTCGCATGAAGTTTTAAGTATTAAACGTCAAGCGAGAGTAATAATTTTTGCAGCGATTAAACTGAAGAGTTTGATCCTGGCTCAGATTGAACGCTGGCGGCATGCCTTACACATGCAAGTCGAACGCGAAAGCGGAGCAATCCGCAAGTAGAGTGGCGAACGGGTGAGTAATATATCGGAACATTTCCAGTAGCGGGGGATAACCTGTCGAAAGATAGGCTAATACCGCATACGACCTACGGGTGAAAGCGGAGGACCGCAAGGCTTCGCACTATTGGAGTGGCCGATATCGGATTAGCTAGTTGG
>JANPOH010000480.1:0-6313 GCA_031427895.1 Betaproteobacteria bacterium | reverse complement strand
CGTCGGACTCACCGGCCACGGCCGTGAATTCGACAACACCATCAACAAAAACACCGGCTACACGCGGCTGACCATTGGCCACCAGCAAAGCAACTTGTTTGACCGCGACCACGCCGCAACCATCGCCTATACCACCTCGCCCGATCACACCAACAAGGTTTCCCAATGGGGGTTGTTCTATTGGCTGCCGCTGTATGGCTATCACACCAGTATCAGCGCGCACTACACGAAATCCAATGTGGATACCGGGGTGGTGGGTGTCGGCGGACAAGATTTCGCGGTCAGCGGCAGCGGTGAATTCCGCGGGGTGCGGGTCACCTACGCTCTGCCCAAGTCGGGCGAAGTTACTCACAATCTGGCGCTTGCGTATGACCAGAAATACTTTGAGAACAAAGTTGCTTTTGCGGGTACGCCGTTGCCCACCACGTCCGTGGGCAGCCAGCCGCTGGCGCTGCGCTACACGGCGCGCAGCGAACAGCCTTGGGGTAGCATCGGCGGCCATCTTGAATACGCGCGCAACCTGAGCGGCGGTCGCGCCAACGACGCCAACTCGTATGCGACGGCGCGGACCAACGCGCGGGAACGGTGGGAGACGTGGCGCTGGGGCATCGATGTAAACCGCAGCTTGAGTGCTGGCTGGAGCCTGACGGGTAAATTGCGCGGACAACACACCAGCGACGCGCTGATACCGGGCGAGCAGTTTGGTTTGGGGGGCATCGGCAGTGTCCGCGGTCTGCGTGATCGTGAAGGCACGGGTGATCGCGGGTTTACCGTGAACGTCGAAGCCACCGCGCCGCCGGTGGCGCCCGGACTGATACCGTTTGCGTTCTACGATATCGGGCAGCGCAAGCATGTCACGCCGGTCGCCGCGACGGCGAACAAAGAAAACGCCAGTAGTGTGGGTGCAGGGGTGCGTTGGAACTGGAAGGGGATGGATGTGAACTTGACCTACGCGCATGTGCTTAATGGGGTCGCGGGCGGCACGCCGCGCGGTTACGACAAACTGGATTTTTCGGTGTTTTATCGGTTTTAGGCGCTGTTGCGAGTGGCCGCGCGTGGGGCCGTCATGGCTTTCGGGAGTTCTCAAATACCCAATTAATTTAGTATACTATTGGGCTGTTCACACCCGCACCATTCGCTAACCCCATGTTTTCCCGAATAAAAGAAGAAATCGCCGTGGTCTTCGAGCGCGATCCGGCCGCGCGCAATACGTGGGAGGTGATGACCTGCTATCCGGGGTTTCATGCGCTGCTGATGCACCGCATGGGGCACTGGTTTTGGGGCGCGGGCTTTAAGTGGCTGGGGCGTTTTGTGTCGCATCTGGCGCGCTGGCTGACGGGCATCGAAATTCATCCCGGCGCGACTATCGGGCGGCGGTTTTTTATCGATCACGGCATGGGCGTGGTGATCGGCGAGACCGCCGAGATCGGCGACGACTGTACGCTGTATCACGGCGTCACGCTGGGCGGCACCTCGTGGAACAAGGGCAAGCGCCATCCGACGCTGGGCGAGGGCGTGGTGATCGGCGCGGGGGCGAAGGTGCTGGGGCCGATCACCATCGGCGCGCACGCCAAGATCGGCTCCAACGCGGTGGTGGTGAAGGATGTGCCGCCCGGTGCGACGGCGATTGGCATCCCCGCGCGGGTGGTGGAGGCCGATGCATCGAACGGACGCTTCGTCGCCTATGCGGTGGGGCGTGACGAAAATGATCCGTTGGCGCGCACTATGAACGAGATCATCAGCCACAGCAACGAGACGGACAAGCAGGTTGCCGAACTGCGCGCGGAACTTGAGCAACTGCGCGTGGCCGCAGGCGCGCGGAACCCGCCTGCGGTATAGTTGACTAATTTAGTCGGGATAGCTAAACTTGAGCGAATTAGTCGGTTATGTTGAATTTAACTAAGTATTTGTTTTTAAACGATATTATATAGGTGGCGCGATGCGGCTCACAACCAAAGGACGGTTCGCGGTAACGGCGATGGTCGATCTGGGCTTGCGTCACGGCACTGGCCCGGTGACGCTGGCGGACATCAGTGCGCGGCAGAATATCTCGCTGTCGTATCTCGAACAACTGTTCGGCAAGCTGCGCCGCAAGCAAATCGTCGCGAGCGTGCGTGGACCGGGCGGCGGTTATTTGTTGGGCAGGCCGATGAGCGCGGTGTCGGTCGCGGAAATTATTCTCGCGGTGGATGAGCCCCTCGATGCCACGCAGTGCGGCGGCAAGGAAAACTGCCACGATGACCAAAAATGCATCACCCACGATCTGTGGGCGTCGTTGAATCAGCGCATTTTTGAATACCTCGGGTCGATGACCTTGCAGCAAATGGTGGATAACCAGCGCGCGAAAGAATCCGGCGTGGCGACCCTGCACGACATGCGGCCCAGTGTCGTCAGGCGCACGGCGGCGGCGTAGCGCACCTCCCCCGACGCTGAGCGCCCGACTCCGAACACCGGCCATGTCTTTCACCTACTTCGATCACAACGCCACCACGCCGCTCGACGAGCGCGTGCTGGAAGCGCTGCTGCCGTTTCTGCGCGAGCAGTACGGCAATGCGTCGAGCCGGCACGATCTGGGCATTACCGCGCGGCGCGCCATCGATACGGCGCGCGAGCAGGTGGCGGCGCTGGTGAACGTGCGTCCGCCGCAGGTGGTGTTTACCTCCGGCGGCACCGAGGCCAACAATCTGTTTATCAAGGGCGCGGCGGAAATTTTGAAGCCGTCGCGGATCGCGGTGAGCGCGATTGAGCATCCGTGCGTCGCCAGGCCCGCCGAGGCGCTGGCGCGTCGCGGCTGGAGCGTACGCACGCTCGCGGTCACGCGCGAGGGCGTGGTTGATGTCGCTGACGTTGATCTCGCGCTGCAAACCAAAACCGGCATCGTCTCGGTGATGCTCGCGAATAATGAAACCGGCGTGATTCAGCCGGTGGCCGAGGTTGCAGAACGCGCGCGCGAAGCCCGTGCGTGGATGCACACCGACGCGGTGCAGGCGCTGGGAAAAATCACCGTTGATTTTGAAGCGCTCCATGTGCATGCGATGACACTTTCCGCGCACAAGATTCATGGCCCCAAAGGCGCCGGGGCCTTGATCGTGGATAAGCGCATCGAGCTTGCGCCCTTGATTGCGGGCGGCGGCCACGAGCATGGCCTGCGTTCCGGTACCGAAAACGTCGCGGCCATTGTTGGCTTTGGCGCGGCAGCGCAACTGGCCGCAAGCCGTTTGGTGGAACTCGCGCCGCGTTTGGAAAAACTGCGCGCGCGCGTCGAGCAGGGGTTAACCCGCATGGGAGCGGTGATTTTCGGTACGGCGTCCGAGCGCGTACCCAACACCAGCTACTTCGCGTTCAAGGGCATCGACGGCGAAACCTTGATTATCGAGATCGACAAGCTCGGCTTCGGCGTGGCGGCAGGCGCGGCGTGTTCGAGCGCGAATCCGGAGCCGTCGGCGACTTTGCTGGCGATGGGCATTGCGCCGGAAATCGCGCGCGGCGCGGTGCGTTGTTCGCTGGGTGTGGCGAATACAGCGAACGAGGTGGATGATTTTTTGCAAGCGGTGAAGCAGACGGTGGCAAGATTGAAAAATCTCACCGCGATGGCGGTTTGATTTTGGAGAAAGCAATGACCATACAATTGACAGAAAACGCAGCCAAACAAATAAAAACGCAATTGACTAAACGCGGCAAAGGCGTGGGCTTGCGCGTGGGCATCAAAAAAGTCGGCTGCTCCGGCTGGACGTACACCTACGATTACGCCGACGAGGTGAAGCCGGACGACCAGGTGTTTGAAGCATTCGACTCCAAACTGGTGGTCGATGATAAAAGCCTGGAGTTCATCGACGGGTCGAAACTGGATTTCGTCAAAGAGGGCTTGAAGCAAACCTTCAAGTTCGACAACCCGAACGTCGACGCCATGTGCGGCTGCGGCGAGAGTTTTAGTGTCAAGGAAAAAGCGTGAGGCGCGAGGCGTCAGGCGTGAGGCGTGACCCGATGCACGCGCCGTGGTGTTCGCCTCACGTCCCACGTCTCACGCCTCACGCTTCACGCATTTAAGGAATTTAGATGAGCACTGCTGCCATCGAGCAACTGGTCAATCAGCCGTACAAACACGGCTTCGTCACGGACATAGAGTCCGACACGGTCGCGAAAGGCTTGAGCGAAGACACCATCCGTTTTATTTCTGCCAAGAAAAACGAGCCGGAATGGCTGCTGGAATTTCGCCTGAAGGCCTATCGCCACTGGCTGACCATGACGCCGCCGGCGTGGCCCAACGTGCATCACCCGGAAATCGATTTTCAGAACATCAGCTACTACTCCGCGCCGAAGTCGAAGAAAAAACTCGCCAGCATGGATGAGGTTGATCCTGAATTGCTGCGCACGTTTGATAAACTCGGCGTGCCGATGAACGAACGCGCGGCACTCGCCGGCGTGGCGGTGGACGTGATATTCGATTCGGTGTCGGTGGCCACCACCTACAAACAAAAGCTCGCCGACGTGGGCATCATCTTCGGCTCGATCTCCGAGGCGGTGCGCGATCATCCTGATCTGGTGCGTAAATACATGGGCTCGGTGGTGCCGATGGGGGATAACTTTGATGCCGCGCTGAATTCGGCGGTGTTTACCGACGGCTCGTTTTGTTACATCCCCAAGGGCGTGAAATGCCCGATGGAGTTGTCCACGTACTTTCGTATCAACACGCAGGATTCCGGCCAGTTCGAGCGCACGCTGATCGTGGCCGAAGACGGCGCGTCGGTGTCGTATCTCGAAGGCTGCACCGCGCCCAAGTTCGACACCAACCAATTGCACGCGGCGGTGGTGGAACTGGTGGCGATGGATAACGCCGACATCAAATACTCGACGGTGCAGAACTGGTACGCCGGCGACGAAAAAGGCGTGGGCGGCATCTACAACTTTGTCACCAAGCGCGGGCTGTGCAAGGGCGTGAATTCGCGTATTTCCTGGACGCAGGTCGAAACCGGCTCGGCGATCACCTGGAAGTATCCGTCGTGCGTGCTGCGCGGCGACAACTCGGTGGGCGAGTTTTATTCGGTGGCGCTGACCAATCACCATCAGCAGGCCGACACCGGCACCAAGATGATTCACATTGGCAAAAACACCCGCAGCACCATCATCAGCAAGGGCATCTCGGCGGGGCAGTCGAACAACAGCTATCGTGGCCTGGTGCGGATCGCGCCCACCGCCGCCGGCGCGCGTAACTACTCGCAGTGCGATTCGATGTTGATCGGCGATAAGTGCGGCGCGAATACGTTTCCGTATATCGACGTGCGTAACCCCAGCGGCAAGGTCGAGCACGAAGCCACCACCTCGAAAATCGGCGAAGACCAGTTGTTTTATTTTCAGCAGCGCGGCATCGGCGCCGAAGAAGCGGTGTCGATGATCATTAACGGCTTCTGCAAGGAAGTGTTTCAGCAATTGCCGTTGGAGTTCGCGGTCGAAGCGACCAAGCTCCTTGGGCTCAAACTCGAAGGCAGTGTGGGTTAGTGGTTACTGAACAAAATTTTTAACGCGGATTAACGCGGATTAGCCTTTGTGGTTTTTAATCTGTGTCAATTCGCGAAATCAGTGTCGAGGATTTTGAATTTGAGAATTTTCCAAGGTAAGAAATGATAAATCCAGGCGCAAAGGTTTTACTCGACATCCGCGGCCTCACCGCAACGGTCGCGGGCGTGACGATTTTGAAGGGCATCGATTTGACGGTGCGCGCGGGCGAAGTGCATGCCATCATGGGGCCGAACGGCTCGGGAAAAAGCACGCTGGCGAAAGTACTGGCGGGGCATCCGGCGTACGAAGTGACCGGCGGCACGGTGCAGTTCGAGAGCAAGGATTTGTTCGTGCTGGCCGCCGAAGATCGGGCGCGCGCGGGCCTGTTCCTCGGCTTTCAGTATCCGGTTGAAATCCCCGGCGTGTCGAACAGTTCGTTCCTGCGGCTGGCTTACAACACGGTGCAGGGCGCGCGCGGCAAGGATGAACTCGATCCGCTGGAGTTCGACGACTACGTGCGCGAAAAAATGAAGCTGCTCGAAATGAGTCCCGAGTTTCTCGATCGCAGCGTCAACGACGGTTTTTCCGGCGGCGAGAAAAAGCGCAACGAAATTCTGCAAATGGCGATCCTGGAGCCGCGCGTTTCCATCCTCGATGAAACCGATTCGGGGCTGGATATTGATGCGCTGCGTATTGTCGCGGGCGGCGTGAACAAACTGCTGACTGCCGACAACGCGTGTGTGCTGGTAACGCACTATCAGCGTCTGCTGAACTACATCACGCCGGACTATGTGCATGTGATGGAGGGCGGGCGCAT
>JANPOH010000479.1:0-20451 GCA_031427895.1 Betaproteobacteria bacterium | reverse complement strand
CTAGCGGAAGCGCAAATTGATTTCCGGGTCGCCCGGCAAGCCGAGGTAGCGCACCTTGATGCGTGTTTCGCGGGTGGGTATCTGCGGCGCGGAAAACGAACCGAGGCTCAGTTTGTCGCCCACGCGCAGGCGACCGCCGCTTTTACGCACGTCTTCGATCAGCCACAACACCGCGTTCAGCGGATGCCCCATGATCGCGGCGCCGGTGGTATTGGCGCGCTCGTTGCCTGCGTCGTCGGTCATCACCACACGCATGTCGCGCAGTGCGTCGGCGAACGCCTGCGTGGGTTGCACCGCGATGCCGTGAGCGAATATGCCGCTGCGCGCACCGGCGTTGATCGCGGTAATGATCGATGCGTCAAGCGGCTCGCCGTCGGCCACCACCAGATCAGCGAGTTCAACAAAAGGCTGCACGCGCGATAAGCCTTGCAACGCCTCCAGCGGCGTGCGCGCGTCGTTGATCGCATCGTCGCCCACCTCCACCAGCAGGTCGGCCTCGAACACCGGCCGCGCGCCGTAGCCGCCGAACACCGGGAAGCCGCTTTCCATGGTCAGCATGCGCGACAGCAGCACGCCGCGCACCGGCGCGTTCGCGGCGAAGCGTTTTTGCAAGTCCGGGTTGGTAAGCGCAGCTTTGTAACCGACGATGCGTCCGCCGTACTGCGGGTTGGCGCGTAATGCGGTGACAAAACGATCTCGCGAGCAGGCGGCGTCCGCCAGTGTCATGCCCGGCGCAAAGCCGCGCAGGGTTTGTTTGTCGATCCAGCGCGCGGCCATGTCGGCGGCGGCCTGTTCGTTGAGGCATTGCGCGGCGACAACCGCGGGCGACGCGGCAAGCAACAGCACTGCCAACACCTTGCAGGGGGTGCGTCGATATTTCATGAGTAACGTGGTAGCGAATGGGTCAGGGTAAAATGCGCCGGTTGTGGAAACGGTGTCCTCGGCAAGCGCCCGTCGCGCGTTGAAGCAGGCGCTGTCCCGCCTTACCTTGCCAGCTTTTTCATTCAAAATTGTTCAAAAATTTATCATTAAAAACAACAACTTACAAAGTATATCATGATTCTCTACGCGCTTACCATATTCACCAGCGCGTTCCTGCTGTTTCTGGTTCAACCCATCATGGCAAAGCAGATTCTGCCCTGGTTCGGCGGATCGGCTGCGGTGTGGACTGTGTGCATGGTGTTTTTCCAGTTTCTGCTGCTGTTCGGCTACACCTATGCGGATTTCACCACGCGCAAGATGAAGCCGCGCGCGCAACTGGTTCTGCACGCGGCGTTGCTCATCATCAGCCTCGCATCGCTGCCGCTGATTCCCGACGCATCGTGGAAGCCCGCCGGCGATGAAGACCCGACCTGGCGCATCCTCGGCCTGCTCGCGTTCACCATCGGCCTGCCGTACTTTCTGCTGTCAACCACCGGCCCGCTGGTGCAGGCGTGGTTCGCGCGCGCGCACACCTCCGGCACGGTGTATCGCTTGTTTGCGCTGTCGAATTTTGCCTCGCTGCTGGCGCTGATTTCGTATCCGTTCGCGGTGGAGCCGTGGGTGACAACGCACGTGCAGTCGTACGGCTGGAGCGCGGGCTACGTGCTGTTCGTGGTGGTGTGCATTTGCGCGGGCGTCTACAGCCTGCGCGCGCACACCGAAGCGCTGGCAAAACCGGATCCGCAAAAACCGGATGACGGCCCCGCGCCCACCTTCGCGCATTACGGCATGTGGCTGCTGCTCTCGGCGATGGGGTCGTTCATGCTGCTGGCGGTGACCAATCACATCACGCACGACGTGGCCTCGGTGCCGTTTCTGTGGCTGCTGCCGCTGACGATTTATCTCATCACTTTCATTCTGTGTTTTGAAGGCCGCAACTGGTATAAACGCGCGGTGTTTCTCGGCCCGCTGATCGTGGTGGTGGGCGCGCTGGCGTGGTTTTTGCACGAAGAAGGCGGCATCATGGATTTCAAAGTGGCCGTGCCGCTGTTCAGCGCGGGGCTGTTTATCATGTGCATGTTCTTTCATGGCGAGCTGGCGGCGATGAAACCCGCGCCGCGCTATCTCACCACGTTCTTTCTGATGGTGTCGCTGGGCGGCGCGCTGGGCGGCGTGGTGGTGGGCTTTATCGCGCCGAAGTTCTTCAACACCTATTACGAATTCGGCATCGGGCTGATCGTCACGCTGCTGCTGGCGGCTTACCTCGCGCTCGACGCGAGCACGGTGTTACAGCGTGTCGTGCCGATGGTGATACTCGCCGCCACCGGCTTTACCGGCTACCATGTGTATCACTACATCGATACGCTGTCGAACGACGCGCGGTTGATGACGCGCAATTTCTACGGCACGCTGCGGGTGAAAGACACCGGCCCCGAATCCAGTGAAACCGCGATGCGGCGGTTGATGCACGGCGTCATCATGCATGGCGAACAGTATCTGCATCCGACAAAGAGCCATCGCATCACCACCTACTACACCGAGTCCAGCGGTGCCGGCCTGGCGGTCAAATACTTTCAGGAAGAAGGCTCGATGCGCGTGGGTGTGGTGGGGCTGGGCGTCGGCACCATGGCCGCCTACGGTCGCAAGGGCGACGTGATTCGCTTTTACG
Source organism: Betaproteobacteria bacterium (assembly GCA_031427895.1). GTDB lineage: Bacteria > Pseudomonadota > Gammaproteobacteria > Burkholderiales > SG8-41 > UBA5216. The sequence goes on along the minus strand of JANPOH010000479.1, from coordinate 17,861 downwards.
AGATCAACCCGCAGGTGATCGAAATCGCGCAGCGTGACTTTCGTTACATTCCCGATAGCAAGGGGCAGGTCGATACCGTACTCGGCGACGCGCGCCTCACCATGGAACGCGAAGCGCCACAACAGTACGACGTGCTCGCCATTGACGCATTCTCCAGCGACGCGATTCCGGTGCATCTGATCACGAGGGAAGCGATGGCGATTTACCTCAAGCACATCAAGCCCGACACCGGCGTGATCGCGTTTCACGTCACCAATCGCTTTTTGAAACTCGCGCCGGTGGTGAAGCAGATCGCCGACACCTACGGCCTGCACACCGCGCTCATCACCGACGACGAAACCAGCGGCGACGCCTCGCGCACGGACTGGGTGCTGGTCACGCGCAACAAAAAACTGCTGGAGCACAAATCGATCAAAGACGACACCGCCGAGATCAAAGAGATTCCGGGCTTGCGCTTGTGGACGGATGACTTTAATAATCTGGTGCAGATATTGAAATAATGATTCAATAATTATTGTTTAAAAACAAATAGCTATGATAATAACCCGGCGCTTATTCCAACTGTTTTCGGTGGCTGCTTTATGCGCTTTTGCAACGGCGGGCGCCCAGCCCCTGCCCACGCTGGCGCCGCTGGTCAACGAGGTCACCCCCGCCGTGGTGAATATTTCGGTGGTGACGCGCGCGCCGATGGAAAACAACCCGCTGTTTCGCGACCCGTTTTTTCGCCGTTTTTTCGGCGTGCCGGAGCACCAGCAGCGCCAGCAACAGCAGCGTGAACAGGCCGCCGGTTCCGGCGTGATTGTCGATGCCGCGCGCGGCTATGTGTTGACGAATAATCACGTGATTAAGGACGCCGAGCGCGCCATTGTCACGCTGAAAGACCGGCGGCAATTCACCGCCAAACTGGTGGGCACGGATCCCGGCACCGACATCGCGGTGCTGCAAATCGAAGCCGCCGGTTTGAGCGCCCTGAAAATCGGCAACTCGGACGCGATGCAGGTCGGCGACTACGTACTCGCCATCGGCAACCCGTTCGGCATCGGGCAAACGGTAACGTCGGGCATCGTCAGCGCGCTGGGGCGCAGCGGGCTTAACGTCGAAGGCTACGAAGATTTTATTCAGACCGACGCCTCGATCAACCCCGGCAACTCCGGCGGCGCACTGGTGAATCTGCGCGGCGAGCTGGTCGGCATCAACACCGCCATCATCGGTCCTTCCGGCGGCAACGTCGGTATCGGCTTCGCGGTGCCGTCGAACATGGCGCGCACGATCATGCAGCAGATCATCCGCTATGGCGAAGTGCGCCGCGGCAGGCTCGGCATTGAAATGGCCGATCTCACGCCGGAGCTGGCTAAAAAGCTCGGCGTGAACACGCTCGACGGCGCGCTGATCGCCGTGGTGCAGGCCGGCTCACCGGCGGATAAATCCGGCATGCGTGAAGGCGATGTTGTCACCGCATTGAATGGCCGCGCCATCCGCAACGCCGCCGAACTGCGCGCGCGGCTGGGCCTCACCCCCATCGGCGAAGAAGTCGAAATGCGTATCAACCGCGGCGGCGCCACACGCGCGATACGTTCGCAGATCGCGGCGCCGGATGTCTCCACCGGCGACGGGCAAGGCATTCCGCAACTGCCCGGCATGCGCGTAATCGAAATCCAGCGCGACAGCCCGCTGTTTCAGCGGCTGCAAGGCGGTGGATTGGTGGTGTCGGCGGTCGAGCAAAACAGCATGGCGTGGGTCGCGGGCTTCCGACCGGGCGACATCATCTACGCGGTCAACCGCCGCCGCATGCAAACCGCCACGGAACTGCAAGCCGCGCTACGCGGCGCACCGTTCTACGCGGTAGGCTTGCTGCGCGGCGACTTCAATCTGACCATCACGCTGCGGTAGCGCGCCTCACAAGCAACACCACCTAATCCGCCCGTATCCCCGTATCGCGAATAATTTTCGCGAAGCGGTCTATCTCCGCGCGCGTAAAACTCGCCAGCTCGGCGGGCGTGCTTTGCGCCACGTCGATGCCAAGATCAGCGAAGCGTTCTTTCACGTCGGGCAATTGCAGCACGCGGCGCAACTCGGTATTCAGCGTGCCGACGATGGCGGGCGGCGCCGCGGCATTGGTGACCAGCCCCCACCACGAATCGAACGCATAGCCGGGAATGCCGGCTTCCGCCACCGTGGGCAGATGCGGCGCCAGTGGCGTGCGCGCGGCGCCGGTGACGGCCAGGGTGCGCAGGCGACCGGTTTTCATGTGCGGGAACGCGACCGGCATGCTCGCGAACACAAACTGAATCTGCCCCGCCATCAGATCGGTGACGGATTGGCCGGTGCCCTTGTACGGCACATGCGAAATATTCACTTTCGCCATCAGCCGGAACATCTCGCCGCAGATATGCGCGGGCGTGCCATTGCCGCCGGAGCCGTAATTCAACTGGCCGGGACGCGACTGCGCGAGCTTGATGAATTCGCGCACGTTGTAGGCGGGCACCGACGGATGCACCACCAGCGCGGTGGGGCCGACCGCCAGTTTGCCGATGGGCGCGAAATCCTTCATCAAATCGTAGCCGGGATTTTTAAACAGCGATACGTTGATCGCCGCCGCCACGTTGGTAATCAACAGCGTGTAGCCATCGGGCGCGGCGCGCGCCGCGATCTGCGAACCGAGATTGCTGCCCGCACCAGGCCGGTTTTCAATGATGACCTGATTGGAAAAACCTTCCGACAGGCGCTGCGCCACGATGCGCGCGATTAAGTCGCTCGACCCGCCCGCAGGAAACGGTGCGATCAGCCGCACCGGTTTTGCGGGATAATTCTGCGCCTGCAACGGCAAGCTGCACGCCGCCAAAGCGCTCAGCACGCCCAACAATTCACTCGCGCGGCGGTTCATCAACCCTTGCATTCCCTCTACCTCATTGAAAATTAATGTTTAAAAACAAATAGTTACAATACAACTTCCGCGAGTTTTTTCCACTGTAACACGCTCGCTCACCCCACAATACCCTGAAAGCCCGCCCCATGAAAATCGCCACCAACGGCATTGAAATCCACTATGAAATCTCCGGTGACGCGCAGCGCCCGTGGGTCACGTTAAGCCACTCGCTCGCCTGCAATCTGCACATGTGGGACGACCAGATGGCCGAGCTGACAAAAAATTACCGGGTGCTGCGTTTTGACACGCGCGGCCACGGGCAATCAAGCGCGCCGCCCGGCGACTACACGCTGGATCAAATGGCCGACGACGTGAAGGGGTTGTTCGATGCGCTCGGCATCAAACAAACACACTGGGTCGGCTTGTCGATGGGCGGCATGATCGGACAAACCTTCGCGCTCAAATATCCCGGCGTGTTTCAAAGCCTGGTGCTCGCCGACACCACCAGCCGCCGCCCACCGAATGCCGCGCAAATGTGGGGCGAGCGCGTCGCCGCCGCCCGCGCCCACGGCATGGCCGGGGTGCTCGACAGCACGCTGGCGCGCTGGTTTACCGCGCCCTATCGCGGCGCCCGCAAAGACGTGATGGCGCGCATCACCGATCAAATCCTGACCACCCCCGTTGATGGCTTCAGCGGCGCGTGCAGCGCCATTTCAAAAGTGAACACCCTCGACCGGCTGAAAGAAATCCAGTGCCCGGTGTTCATCATCGTCGGCGAAGACGACCACGGCACGCCGCCGGAGATGGCGCGCGCGATACACGAGAACCTGCCGGGATCGGAATTGCTGGTGATTCCATCAGCCGCGCATCTGTCGAACGTGGAACAGCCGGAGGTGTTTACGCGGGCGATGACGGGGTTTTTGCAGCGGGCGGCAACCTGAACGACGCCCGCTACTGCACCCGCACCACCACCTTGCCCATCTGCACGTCGGACTCCACGTATTTTTTCGCCGCCGGCAGATCGTCAAACACAAATACCTTATCCACCACCGGCACGATGCGCCCGTCGTTTAACATCGGCGCCACGTCGCGGATAAAGCAGCGCATGGCTTCGGCTTTTTCCTCGGCGGTGGCTTTGCTGTTGGAAATGCCGTAGACCTCGAAGCGGTTGGCGTGCAGGGCGTTCAGATCAATCTCCGCCTTGAACACGCCATCGACGTAGCCGACGATGCCGACGCGGCCTTTGCGCGCGAGGGTGCGTATCAGTTCGGCAAACACCGAGCCGCCGACCAGGTTGATGGCCAGATCGATGCCTTTGCCGCCGGTGAGTTCTTTTACCTTGGCGGCAAAATCCGGTTTGCGCGTGTGGATGCCGTGATCCATGCCGATGGCTTTTAATTTCGCCAGCTTGTCGGCGGAGCCGGAGGTGCCGATCACGGTGCAGCCCAGCGCCTTGCCGATTTGCACCGCCGCCACGCCCACCCCCGACGATGCGCCCGCCACCAGCAGGGTTTCGCCCTTTTTCAGTTTGCCGTAGGGCGGGAATATCAGCTCATAAGCGGTGAGAAACGCCACCCCCACCGAGGCGGCCTGCTCCCACGTCAGCCGCTCGGGCATCGGCATCAATTGCTCGGCACGCGCGGAACAATATTCCGCCCAGCCGCCCATCACGCGGCCGAATACCTTGTCGCCCACTTTGAACTGGGTGACGCCCGCGCCCAGCGCATGCACCACGCCCGCGCCGTCGCCGCCGCCGAGTTTTAACGGGCCGCCATGCACCACGCTGCCGACGATAAGTTCGCCGCGATTGAGCGACGAGCCGTAATTGCGAATGACCACCTCGCCCGCCTTGGGTTCGGGTATCGGCATTTCCTTGTATTCGAGTACGGTGGAGGTGGCGTCGGATTTGATCCAGCAGGTTTTCATGTCGGCTCCATTGTGTTTGGACGTAGTGCGAAAGTGTGACTGGCGAAGACCGTGCTCCGCCACTTTGTTATTATCGCATCCTGCCATGCTCACCGAAACCCACCCCGCTCGCGATAACCGCCGCGCCGCGATTATTTGCGCGCTGATCGTTGTCGGCCTCGCCGTCGATCAGTGCGTGCCGTTCTGGGGACAAACCCTGACCAACGCGGGCCTGTGGCTGCTGTTGCTGGCGTGGGCACGCAACGCGCAGACCGATGAACGCATCATGCTCGCCGCGTGCGTGGTCTACGCCACGCTGGGCGAGTGTTTTCTGTCACTGGTGTGGGGCCTCTACGACTACCGGCTCAATAACGTGCCGGCGTTCGTGCCGCCGGGGCACGCGCTGCTGCTGATGCTGGGCCTTATCGTCGCCGGCCGCCTGCGCGACTGGATCACATGGCTGGTGCCGGCGGTCTCGGCGCCGTTCGTGTTGCTGCTGGCGTGGAGCGGCGCCGACACCTTCGGTTTGTTATTGTTCGCGATTCTGCTGTTGTGCATGACGTTCAGCCATGCGCGCAAACTCTACGCGGTGATGTTCGTGCTGTCGCTGACCCTGGAAATCTACGGCACCTGGCTCGGCAATTGGGCGTGGGCCATCGACGTGCCCTGGCTCGGCCTTACCACCACCAATCCGCCGCTGGCGGCAGGGGTGTTTTACTGCGTGCTGGATTTTCTGGTGATGTCCACGCTGAAAGCGTGGCGCGAGCGCGGCATGGCGATGGCGGCGCAGGGGGCGTAGGGGGGGGCGGCGCAGGCCCCCGCGCCGGGCCGATACCCCGTTAGAGCAACTGCCTCAAGAACTGCAAGGCCTCGCCGTTGGTCGGGCTGATTTTCAGCACCTCGCGAAACGCCTCCAGCGCACCGCTGCGCTGGCCTGATTCCCAATACGATTTCGCCAGCGTGAGATACGCTTGCAGATTGCGCGGATCCTGGCCCACGTATTCGCGCATCAGAGCGATCGCGCTGCCGTAATCGCGCTGGCTGAACGCCTGCAAGCCGCCGCCGAAAATATTTTTGAGAATGTCGCCGCGGTCGCTGCCCGCAATACCCAGCGCCTTGGTCAGTGCGCCCAGACCATCGGCGAACTGCTTGTTGCCCATGTACGCTTTGCCGACGTTCGTCCAGGCTCCGGCATTGGTAGGCTGGTGGCGCAGGTATTCGGAAAGATATTTGATCGAGTCGGCAAAGCGCCCGCCGTTCAAGGCCTCCATGCCGCCGCCGAACAGCGCCTGAAAAAATATCGTGGCGACTTCCGGCCCCTGGGGCGACAACTCAAAGGCGCGCCGCCCGCCGGCGATGGCCTCACCCCATGCGCCCTTGGCGATGGAGGCGCGCGCTATCCACAAATAAGCGTTCCAGTTGTTGGGGTCTTTCGCCGTCGCTTCGCGAAATTTGGCGAGCGCTTCGTCATAACGTTTGGCGTTGTAGAGCGCCTGACCTTCCTGCACCAGGGTATTGGCGACTTCCGCCGGGCTGATGGTGGCGCAACCGCTGGTGAGCAGTGCAGCGCCGGCCAAGGTGCAGCTTAATAATTGAACGATCACCGCGCGTCGGGTATGCATGGGGTTTCTCCAAGGTTAGACGCGGCATCTTATCCCGGCAACCAAGACCCTCATCGAAGCCAATGGAAAATTCTTTGCAAAAAAAATAATATTTGTTTAAAAACAAATAGTTATGTGTTTAGTAGGCACTTACGTCACGCGCCGATAGGGGTGAAGGCTGGGGAGAGGCTGGATAAATGCTTGACAACAAAAACGGACGTAACTATTATTTCTGTAATTTCAGAAATAACTGATATAACCAACAAAGGAAAAATAATGCAACTCACGCCGATCGCCGAAAAATTTATCCTGCACTGGGGTGAAATGGGTTCGCGCTGGGGCGTGAACCGCACCGTCGGGCAAATCCACGCGCTGCTGTATCTCGCCGAGCAACCGATACATGCCGAGGAAATCTGCGAAACGTTGAGCGTCGCGCGCTCCAACGTCAGCACCTCGCTGAAAGAGCTGATGGATTGGGGCCTGGTGCGCGTCGCGCATGTGATGGGCGACCGGCGCGATCACTTTGAAGCGCTGCACGACATCTGGGAAATTTTTCGCGTCGTCGCGCAGGGCCGCCGCCGCCGCGAGATCGACCCCACCTTAAGCATGATGCGTAACACGCTGCTGGACCCGGCGTTTTCCAAAGAGAGCGCCACCACCCGCATGCGTATCCAGCAGGTGCATGATTTTCTCGACACCAGCAGCGCGTGGGTGGATGAGATGCAGCGGCTCGATCCGGCAACGCTGATGAAAATCATGAAACTCGGCAGCCGCATTCAGCGCTTGATCGGTGGCAGTGTTAGCAGTGGCGGCGGCGCCGCGGAACAAGCATCCACCAGCGAAAAATAGACGCGCGCCATGGACACCAACAACGAAGTGCCGCGCGTTAAAGCGGATGACCCGCTGACCAACCCGCTTGAGGGCGTGGTGCGTTGGTCGCCGGTGAAATCGCTGTGGCTCACCAGCCACATGCTGGTGGCGGTGATTGGCGGCTTAATCACGTTGTCGCCCGAAAACGTGGCGGTGTTTTTGTTCTGCACCGCGGCCACGCTGTGCCTGGGGCATTCGCTGGGCATGCATCGGCGTCTGATACACAACAGCTATGAATGCCCGCGCTGGCTGGAATATTTTTTTGTGCATCTGGGTGTGATTGTCGGCATGGCAGGCCCGTTCGGCATGATTAAAGGGCATGACTTGCGCGACTGGGCGCAACGCCAACCGCGGTGCCACCCGTACCTGCGTAACGGCGGCACTTTTTTCGGCGACGGCTGGCGGCAATTGCACTGTGATTTGACGCTTTCGCATCCGCCCGCCTACGCCTTCGAGCCGCGCATCGCCGATGATCGTGTCTACGATTTCATGGAGCGCACATGGATGTTGCAGCAACTGCCGCTCGCCCTTGCGCTGTATGCGCTCGGCGGCGCACCGTGGGTCATCTGGGGGGTTTGCGCGCGGGTAGCTGTTTCAGTCACCGGCCACTGGTTGATCGGCTGGTTCGCGCACAATCACGGTCAGCGCAATTGGCATATCGACGGCGCCGCGGTGCAAGGACACAACGTGCGGTTCAGCAGCCTAATCACCATGGGGGAATCATGGCACAACAATCACCACGCCTATCCCGGCTCCGCGAAGCTGGGCTTGCTGCCAGGGCAATGGGATCCGGGCTGGTGGGTGCTGTGCGCGTTGAAGCCCCTGGGATTGGCATGGAACGTGAAATTACCGCAAGACATGCCGATGCGGGCAGAACTCAAACAGCTGCCTGCACGCTCGCCTGCAATCCCGCGCGCGCACCAACCATCGTCCACCCTGTAGCTCCCTTTTTTTGACTCGTTATTTCTGTCTTTACCGAATTCAAGAAAACAACCGGATAAAAATCATGGCCTCACACAACGAAGCGCAAACCCTGGTGTTCTACGACGGCGCGTGCCCGATCTGCAACACGGAGATGCTTACGCTGCGGCGCTGGGATCGCGCAGGCCGCCTTAACCTGATCGACATCGCCGCCGCTGACTACAACGAGCAGGCATGGCCGGTGAGCATTGCCCGGATGAACGCATTGCTGCACGCGCGCCTGCCCGACGGCACGTGGCAAACCGGCATGGCGGCCACGCGCCATATTTATCGCGCCGTGGGACGCGGCTGGATGGTGGCGTTCACCGGCTGGCCGCTGCTCTCGCGCGTGTTCGACCGCGCGTATGCGTGGTTCGCGCGCAATCGATTGCCGCTTTCCGCGCGTCTAAGCAAGATCGGCTTATTCACCGGCGCCAGCCGCTGCAATGGCGGCGCCTGCCGCATCCCGCACTGACACCCACCTCTCACCATTAACGGAGATCATCATGGACCTGCTGCTCGCCCTGCATATTGCGCTTATCGTGCAAGCGGTGATGGGCGCTTTCGATACGATTTACCACCACGAGCTGATGGTGGCGCTGCCGTCGCAGCCCGCGGCGCGCAACGAGCTGAAAATTCATGCCGTGCGCTCGGTGCTCTACGGCGTGATCTTCGCGGGCCTCGCATGGTTTGTATTCGGCGGCGCGTGGATCGCGGTGCTGTGGGCGGTGGTGCTGATTGAAGTGGCGCTGACGCTGATCGATTTTCTGATCGAGGATCACACGCGCGTGCTGCCGCAAAGCGAGCGCGCGCTGCACACGCTGCTCGCTATCGGCGGCGGCGTCACCTTTACCCTGCTGGCGCTGCAAACCCCCGCATGGTGGCGACTGCCGAGCGAACTGGCCGGCGCGGATTACGGCTGGCTGTCGTGGATACTCACGGCTGCGGCCATCGGCGTCACGCTCTCCGGCATACGCGACGGGTTGGCGGCGCGCGCGCTGGCGCGGGTGCAGGCCGGTCCGCCGCTGGTGCCGCTGGATATGGGCGCGGCGCATTTGCGATTTCTGATCGCCGGAGGCACCGGCTTTATCGGCGCCGCACTGACCCGCCGGCTGCTTGCCGGCGGGCATGACGTGACGCTGGTTGCACGCAGCCCCGCACGCGCGGCCCTGCGTTTTGGCGGCGCGGTGCGCTGCGTGCCGACGGCGACAGCGCTGTCACCGCTGGAACACTTCGACGTGGTGGTGAACCTCGCCGGCGCGCCGGTGGTGGGCATGCCGTGGACGTGCGCGCGCAAAGGCGTGCTGCTCGCCAGCCGCCTCGCGCCCACCGAGGATTTGCTGCGTTACGCCGAACGCGCGCAAGCCCGCCCGCGGGTGTGGATACAGGCCTCCGCCACCGGCTACTACGGGCAAAGCGCCACCAATATCGATGAAGCGGTGGGCGCGACCGTCAGCGATTTCGCCAGCGAGTTATGTCACCGCTGGGAAGCGCGCGCGCAAAGCTGCGCCGCGCTCGGCATTCGTTACGTGGCGCTGCGATTTGGCTTGGTCATGGGCCGCGACGGCGGATCGTTCCCGCCGCTGCTGCTGGGATTGAAACTCGGCGCGGGCGCGGTGATCGGCAGCGGGCGGCAGTTTGTGTCGTGGATACACATCGAGGACGCACTCGGCGTGATCGCCCACGCGGTGCGCGATGCCAAACTCCAAGGCCCGATCAATGCGGTGGCGCCCGAATCGGTGTCGTATCAGGAATTCATGCGCGAAGCCGGTGTCATCGCGCATCGCCCGGTGTGGCTTAGAATCCCGGAGCAGGTGTTACGCAAGCTGTTGGGCGAGATGGCCATCATGCTGGTGGAAGGCCCCTGCGTGCTGCCGGGAAAATTGCGTACGCTGCATCACGAATTTCGTTTCAGAACCTTGCGTTCGGCACTGACGGATTTGGTCTAGCCACTGCACGGCCTATACGCTGCACGGCCTATATAAAATAACCAATAAAAACAAATAGTTATGAACACGACACCCAATGGATTCGCCGCCCTGCTGCGTACCGCCCTGGGCAAACAATGGCAGCATCTGCACCCGGACATACGCGCCCGCTTTACGCCGGCGCCCGGTGCCACGCGCCAGTGTTTCACCGGCGGCATGAACACCATCGAGCGCTCGTTCATCGGCTGGCTGATCGCGCGGCTGATCGCCTTTGCGCGCGTGCTGCCGTCGGTGCGTGCGCGTGACGTGCCGTTTGAATTTAATCTCGCGCCGGCGCCGGCTGGCGCGTCGACGCCCGCCGCCGGCTGGTTCAAGGAGCGGCTATACCATTTTCGCGAGGGGCGCTTTGAATTCCGTTCGATCATGAGCATCGCGCGCAATGGGGAACTGATCGAGCAGTTTCCGTACGGGCTGGGGATGAAAATCAAGCCCGGCGTCGAGGGTGACGACGGGGACAAACTGTACTTTCGCGACGACGGTTATTTTTTGCGGCTCGGCGCGCTGCGCGTGCCGATAGCGCGCTGGCTTGGCGTCGGGCGTTTCACGCTGATGCACCAGAACATCGACCACGACAACTTCATCGTCGAAATCCGCATCGACCACCCGCTGTTCGGCCGGCTGTTTTATCAGGCGGGCCGCTTCCGCCAGGCGCGGCTTACGCATTCCGCGGCGGTTAGCGCCCCTGATGCGGCACATACGGCTGTGCCCGGAACGGTGTATTAGCCGCCTCCAGCATGCGCTTTCTCGCGGCGTCGGCCTCGGCCCGACGCCCCTGCACTTCGTAGACGCCGACCAGATTGTTCAGCGCCACGCCCACATTGGGATGCTTGGGGCCGTGCGCTTTTTCTATCAGCGCGAGCATCATTTTGTAGACGCTTTCCGCTTCCGGGTAGCGCCCCTGCAATTGCCGCACCTGCCCCCAATCGTTGAGCAGCATCAGCACTCGCGGGTGCGCGGGCGGAAACTGTTTTTCGACGATGGGAATGCCGCGCCGGTAATAAGGCTCTGCATCGTCATAACGTTGCTGGCGGTGATACCACTCCGCCAGATCGATCAATGCCAGCCCCAGTTGCGAATCGTTCGCCGGCAACGCCTTCTCCAGTATGGCCAGCGCGCGCAGGTAGAGCCCCGTCACTTCGTCGCGGCGCATCTGCGCGCGGTAGAGCGCGGCCAGATTGTTCGACAGCGCCTGCGCCACCGCCGGGTGTTCGGGGCCGAGCGTTTTTTCCAGTATCGCCAACTCGCGCTGGTAATAATCCTCGGCCTCCGGGTACCGGCCCTGCACGCGATACAGATCCGCCAGCCCGTGCAAGACACTCGCGTTGCGCTCGTGGCTCGGCCCGTTAACCGTCTCCAGAACAACGAGGGCGCGCAGATAATTTTTTTCGGCGGGCGGGTAGTCGTGCCGCGCGCGATACGCCCGCGCCAGCCCGTAAAACGTCGCCGCATGGCGCACGTCGTTGGCCGCGAACGCCTCCGCCTGCCTGGCTGCCGCGGTATACATCTGCACTGCCGCGGCATGGTCGCCGCGCTTGGCGGCCTCGGCGGCGGTGGCCATGTGATTGCGCCAAATCGTTTCGTCGGCGCGCGCCTCGCTCGTACATAACGACGGGCACAACATCGCGGTCGCCAGCAACAGCATCCCCCATTGCCGCCCGCCTTTCATCGGTCAGCGGCCCGCCGCTGCGGCCCCCTTGGGCGCGATGGAACCTTCTTTTTCCAGCAGCGGGTAAATGCCGCCCGCGTTGACTATCGCCATTAACGACGCGGGCAATGGCTTGGCGATAAGCTCCGTACCCTTGGTCACGTTGCGCACGCGCGCGGCGATGATATCCACCTCGGCGATATCACCTTCGTCGAACGCTTCATCCACGCCAGGGCACTCCACTATCGGAAACGCAAAGTTCACCGCGTTGCGAAAAAAAAGCCCGTTGATATAGGGCGCGACCAGACACGCCAACCCGAGATTTTTCAGCGACCGCGCCGCCGGCCGGCTGGAACCCATGCCGAAGTTCTTACCGCCGATGAGAATATCGCCCTTTTGCACCTGCTCCGCCCAGCCGGGACGATTCGCGCTGAACACATAACTTACCTGCTCTTCAGGCGTGAGATAAAACGCGCGGTTGGGCAAAATCAAATCTGTGTTGATGTTGTCGCCGACTTTCCAGACACGGGCTTTGAATTTCAAATCACCCCCTTTTTTAACCACGGAACACACACAACACGCGGAAAAGTTCAATGAATTGTTCTTTCCGCGTGTTCTGTGTGTTCCGTGGTTAATGAACTTGAACTCAGTTTAAAAATTCCCGCGGATCGCTGATCGTGCCCGCGATGGCCGAAGCCGCCACGGTCGCAGGCGACGCCATGTACACGCGCGAACTCGGCTCGCCCATGCGCCCTTTGAAATTGCGCGTGCTCGACGTGATGCAGGTTTCTTCGGCCGCCAGCACGCCCATGTGGCCGCCGCCGCAGGCGCCGCAGGTGGGCGGGGCAATCGTCGCGCCGGCTTCCACCAACGTGGCGATAGCGCCGCTTTTTAACGCATCGCGATACACCGTTTGCGAGGCGGGCACCACGATCAGCCGCACGCCCGGCGCCACACGCCTGCCGCGCAGCACCGCCGCCGCGAGTTCAAGATCGTCCTGCGTGCCGTTGGCGCACGAGCCGATGTATGCCTGATCGATGCGCGTGCCTTTTAACGCACCCACCGGCTGCGAGTTGTTCACCACGCTGTCGGGCAGCGCCACCAGCGGCGTGAGTTCCGACAGATTCACCTTGCGTACGGCTTTGTATTGGGCGTCGGCATCGGGTTTGACCGCCGTAAACGGCCGCGGGTTGCGCGCGCGCACCCACTCGCTCAAGGCGTCGTCGCATTCAAAGGTGGCGAATTCGGCGGACAGTTCGGCGGACATGGTGGTGATGGTTTTGCGCGCGTTGATGCTTAAACCCGCGATGCCGCTGCCGCCGTATTCGACATTTTGCGTCGCGTGATCGCCATGCACTCCGGCGATTTGCAGGAACGCATCCTTGGCCGTCACCGCTTTGGACAGCGTGCCTTCGAGTTCGTAGCGGGTGGTTTCACCGCAGCGAAACCACGTCTCACCCTTGACCGCCGCGTAAATAATGTCCGGCCCGCCCACGCCGCGGGCCAAACAGTTAAACACCCCGCCGCTGCACGTATGCGAATCGCTGCACACCAGCGTCGAACCCGGCAGCGCATAACCGTAATCGGCCACCAGTTGGTGGCTGATACCCTGCTCGCGCCCCACGTCGTGAAAGCGCGTGATGCCGAAGCGTTTGACGAATTCGCGCCCGGTGCGATGCGCGCCGGCGGCAATCTGGTTCGGCGCGGGCACGCGGTGATCGAACACCACCACGATGCGCTCCGGATCGCACACCCGCTGGATGTCGCGCCAGTTGCTCGGCATGAAGTTATTGTCGAACAGGATGATGGTGTCGAGTTGTATCGTCACCACGTCGCCGGGCGCGACGGTCTTGCGCCCGCTCTTGGCGGCAAGAATTTTTTCGGCGATGGTCATGCCCATTTGTTTCTCCGTGATCCTGGAAAATCAACACTCACCGCGGAGGCGCAGAGGCGAAGCCTTTGGGGTTTCGTTAACCGCCGACAAATTTGCGCTCGATCTCATCCAGCGCCTCCATTCCCATCAGCGCATTCAGTTCCTCGAAGCCCGCGCACAGATCCGGGCGATTCACCACCAGGTTCTTTTCCATCACGTCGGATTTGTATACGTCCAGCGCATTCATCATGCCCTTTAACGCCGCCGTGGACAACATACGCGGATAGCTCACCACCTTGACGCCGACGGCTTCGAGTTCCTTCGGTGTCATCAGCGGCGTGGTGTTGCGCGAACGCAAACCCAGGCCCATGTTGACGATCAGCGGTTTGGGCACGTTTTGCGCCACCTTGGCGATGTCTTCTTTCGACATCAGCGCATCGGCGTACATGCAGTCGGCGCCCGCTTCGGCGTATTTGTTCAAGCGGTCAATCGCCTCATCCACGCCCAGCGGACCGGCGGCATCGGTGCGCGAGACGATGACAAAATCGTGATCGCGGCGCGCGTCGACCGCGGCCTTGACCTTCTGCACCATTTCATCGGCGGGGATGCACGATTTGCCGCGCATGTGGCCGCAGCGCTTGGGCCACACCTGGTCTTCAAACATCAGCGCCGCCATGCCGGCTTTTTCAAACGCGCGCACCACGAAATGCACGTTCATCGCATTGCCGTAGCCGGTGTCGGCATCGGCGCGCAACAGCAGCTTGTCGCAACAATCGGCCAGACGCCGCGCGTTATCAAGGTTGACTTCAAAGGTCATCACGCCGCGATCGGCCCAGCCGAGGCGGCTTTCTGAAACACCGGCCCCCGAAATCGCGCCCATCTTGAACCCCGCCGCTTCGACCAGCCGCGTGCTGTAGCCGTCAAACACGCCGGGGGTGATGAGGATGCCGGGCTGCTTGAGTAATTCGCGGAACTGTTTGCCTTTGCTTTCCATGATGCGCTCCTGAGTTGAACTGATGCGATTCTACCAACACGCAATGCGCCTGATGCCGGGGCGCCGAACATATGGACTGAACATTCACCGTGCGCAAGAAGATCGGCGACGTTGACATATGCGTCAACCGCGCTGGCGGCATCTATCGCGAGTAACCGGAGGAAATCCCCGGCGCGACGTTGAAGCGCTATTTCGAAGTGAAGCCGACCGCGCCGGAGGGCACGGTCTCATGCTTACTACTGCGGTTTGATCCCCGCCGCCTTCGCCACTTCCAGCCACCGTGTCACGTCGGCGCGCACGCGCGCGGCGAGTTCTTCCGGCGGCTCGCCCACGGGTTCGCCGCCAATGTCGAGCAGGCGCTGGCGTACCTCGGGTATTTGCAAAACCGCCGCCACGTCGTCGCGGATACGCTGCGCCAGTTCCTTCGTCATGCCGCGCGGGCCGAACAGCGCAAACCAGGTATCGGCCGCCTCGAAGCCGGGCACCACTTTGGTGATCAGCGGCGCGTCAGGAAATGCGAGCGAGGCCGAGGAAACGCCAAGCAAGCGCACGCGGTTGGAGCGCACGCCCGCCTGCACCGAACTCACCGCGCCGATGGCAAGATGTACATGCCCGCCCATCGCGTCGATCATCATCGGCCCGGCGCCCTTGTAATTCACGGTTTCGATTTTCACTTTCGCCAGCATGTTGAATAAATGGCTGGTTAGCGGCGTGCCCGCATTGGCCATGTTGATCTGTCCGGGCCGCGCACGAGCGAACTGGATAAGCTCGTCGGTATCCTTCACCGGCAACGACGGGTGACCGACGATGGCCTGCGGCGAGCGAGTGATGCGCGTGATCGGCGTTAAGTCGGTAAGCACATCGTAGGGCAGCTTTGCCCACATCGCAGGCGCCTGCGGCAATTGCGTAGAGTTGATCAGCAGGGTGTGGCCGTCGGGCGGGCTCTTGGCGACGATATCGGTGCCGAGTATGGTGGCCGCGCCGGGGCGCGGGTCGATTATTACCTGTTGCTTCCAACGCTCGGTCAGCGCGGGTGCGATGACGCGGCCATTGGCATCGCTGCTGCCGCCCACCGCGAACGGCACGACGATGCGCACCATCTTGCCGGGAAATGGCTGTGCAATCCCCGCATGCACCCATGCAAGCAACGCCGCCCCGAACACCACCGTTGAAAACGCAGAACGCATCGCCGGCCTCCGCTGGTAATTCCAAACCTGCTTTTTGACCCAACGCCAATGTATCCCCGCCCCGGCACGCGGTCAATCGCCGCGCATCCGTCCGCTGCGCCACGCCGCTGAAAATTTCGCTGTGCGCAAGAATAGCGGCAGGCGCTCGCACACCCGCTCGTAAACCTCGTTCGTGCTATAATGAAAGACTTGACCCCTTTGTGTTCAATCGACTGTTAATTCAGGGAAAATAATTCAACTCGCATGAGCGAAAATCAACCTCACCGCATCGTGATTGTCGGCGGCGGCGCCGGTGGCCTTGAACTCGCCACCAAAATCGGCGACACCTTGGGCAAGCGAAAACTCGCTGAAATTACGCTCGTCGACAAAAGCCCTACCCACGTGTGGAAGCCGTTGCTGCACCAAATCGCCGCAGGAACCAGCGGCCTGATGGAACACGAACTGGAATATTTGGCGCAAGCCCACTGGCACCACTTTCGCTACTTGCTCGGCGAGATGACGGGCCTGAATCGCGCGGAAAAGAAGATTCAACTCGCGCCGATTTTGGATGATCGCGGCCTTGAAATCAGCGCCGCCCGCAGCCTGCATTACGACACGTTGGTGTTGTGCGTCGGCAGCCTGGCCAACGATTTCGGCACGCCGGGCGCGAAGGAGCACGCCATCGCACTGGAAAGCCAATACGATGCGGCGAAATTCCATCGCCGTTTAATTAACGCCTTTATCCGCGCCCATTCACGGGCGCCTATGATTTCCAACAAGCTTGACATCGCCATCATCGGCGCCGGCGCCACCGGCGTGGAACTGGCGGCGGAATTGCACTTCAGCACCCGCCAACTGGCGGCCTACGGCCTGGATCAAGTGATGCCCGATCGCGATGTGCGCTTAACGCTTATCGAAGCGGCCTCACGGGTGTTGCCGGCGTTGCCGGAACGCTTGTCGGCAGCGACCTTGACGCAATTGGAAAAGCTTAACGTGCAGGTGTTGACCGGCGATCCGGTGGTGAAAGTGAGCTTAGAAGGCGTGGACACCAAGGGCGGCAAACATGTTCCCGCCGATTTGGTGGTGTGGGCAGCGGGCATCAAGGCGCCGGATTTTCTGGCGAATATCGACGGCTTGGAAACGGCGCGCAACAACCAAGTGATCGTAAAACGTTCATTGCAAACTACGCGCGATGACAATATTTTTGCCTTCGGTGATTGCGCTGCCTGCCCCTGGCCGGAAAAGGGCGGCAACGTGCCGCCACGCGCCCAGGCGGCACACCAGCAGGCGGCCTTGATGGTCAAAAACCTTCGGCGCCACATCAACAACGAACCGCTCACGGAATACCGCTATAGAGACTTTGGTTCTTTGGTGTCGCTGGGCGAATACAGCACCGTCGGCAACTTGATGGGGCGCTTGACGGGCGGGAGTATACTAATCGAAGGCCTGTTTGCGCGATTCATGTATGTCTCGCTGTACAAGCTGCATTTGCTGGCGTTGCATGGATTTGGCAAGACCGCGCTGGATACTGTCGGGCGCTTTATCGCGCGCCGGACTCAACCGCAAATCAAATTACACTGACGCTATGACCACGCTCGTTGTCGTTCGCAAAAGCAATTCCGCCGTCATTGCCGGCGATTCCCTCACCACCTTCGGCGGCACGCGCTTGACGCCGGATTACGATCGCTCCTGGGAAAAAATCGTGCGCCACGGCGACACCTATTTCGGTTTGGCCGGTAGCGCGGCGCACCAACTGGTCATGGAAAGTCTGCTCAATCGCACGCCGGGACTGTCGTTCGACGGCCGCCTGGCGATTTTTGAGAGCTTTCGCAAGATTCACCCGGTGTTGAAAGACGAGCATTATCTCAATCCGAAGGAAGAAGAAGACGATCCGTACGAGTCGAGTCAACTCATGGCGCTCATCACCAATCGCAGCGGTATTTTCTCGGTCTATTCGATGCGCGAAGTGTTCGAACACCAAAAATTTTGGGCC
>JANPOH010000478.1:0-2327 GCA_031427895.1 Betaproteobacteria bacterium | reverse complement strand
TTCGCTATTTGCGGCACAAAAGTGGCGGGAAACGAGTCCATCTGTCGTTGCAAATCCTCGCCAGATGTCCAGTCTGGCAGCAGTTTGCGCCTGGGGCCACGACACTGTACCAGCCGAAAGACGCGTATCCCGGACCGAAGTCACTGATCGCCGACACCTCGGGCATTCCCGGGGCACGCTTTTCGGTCGTGACGCCGAACGCCCGCAGCCTGCCGGTATCGAGGCGGGGCTTGCCGACAGGCAACACCGCGAAGGAGATCTGGATCTCGTTGGCGATCGCGTCGATCATGGCCTGGGCGATACCTTTGTAGGGCACGAGACCAATCATGGCAACCGAGACCAAATCCGTGTCGAGGTCGAACCTGAGATTGGGATACACGCCCGATGTCGCGATCAAAAGCTGCGAGGTCATCAGCATCCACGTGTAGCCGTCCGGGTTCGCTTTCAGCGCAAGCTCCGCGCTGACGATCAGTGAGCCCCATGACTACAACACCACCTTGTGCCGCTATCCGGTGTCCGGCGCGCGCCGTATCGCATCCAGCAATAAATGGTAGAGTAGTACGCAGGCTCGCGCCTGTCCTGCCGCGTCAACCCGTGCATGCGGTTTTCCCGCCGACGGCCGTTTCACTTCAGGGAAACCGCAGCCAAAAATGACAACAACCGCCGACACGCCGGAAGACTGCACCCGCTACCTGGGCACGGACGGGCGGCTTGCGCGCGCGCTGCCTGAATTCGCGCTGGATCCCGCGGCACTGATTGCGCTCTATCGGGCGATGGTGCTCACGCGCACGTTCGACGCACGCGCGATCGCCATGCAACGTACCGGCAAGCTCGGCACGTTCGCCTCTTCGCTGGGGCAGGAAGCGATCGGCGTGGGCGTGGCGGCCGCCATGCTGCCGGAAGACGTGCTGCTGCCGTATTACCGCGACCACGGCGCACAGCTTGTGCGTGGCGTCACCATGGCGGAAATCCTGCTCTACTGGGACGGCGACGAGCGCGGCAGCAACTACGCCGGGCCGCGCCGCGACTTTCCGCTGTGCGTGCCCATCGGCACGCAGGCGGCGCATGCGCTGGGCGTGGCGTGCGCGATGAAACTCAAGCGCGAGGCGCGCGTGGCCGTGTGTCTGCTCGGCGACGGCGCCACCTCCAAGGGCGACTTCTACGAGGCGATGAACATCGCCGGCGTGTGGCAGGCGCCGCTGCTCTTTGTCGTCAACAACAATCAGTGGGCGATCTCCGTGCCGCGCAGCCGGCAAACGGCGGCGCGTACGCTCGCACACAAGGCGGTGGCGGCGGGCATCGAGGGCATCCAGGTGGACGGCAACGATGTCATCGCCGTGCGCGCGGCGGTGGGGGAAGCGCTGCAATCCCTGCGCGCGGGCGGCGCTCCGCTGCTGATCGAGGCGCTCACCTACCGGCTGGGCGATCACACTACCGCCGACGATGCCACTCGCTACCGCGATGCCGACGAAGTGAGCCGCCAGTGGCAGTTCGAGCCTATCGCGCGGCTGCGCAACCATCTGTTGCGCGAGGGGGCTTGGAGCGAGGCGCGCGAAGCGCAACTTTTGCGCGAGTGCGCGGCGCAAATCGACAAGGCGGTGGAAGCATTTGCCGCGATTCCGCCGCCGTCGACCGACGCCATGTTCGATCACCTTTACGCCACGCTGCCGGCCGCGCTCATCGAACAACGCGAGACCGCACGGCGCTTCGCGTCAGTGCAAGGCAAGCGCCGTGGCTGAAGTCAATCTCGTCGAAGCCATCAATCTCGCGCTTGCGCACGAGATGGCGCGCGATGAGCGTGTTGTGCTGCTGGGCGAGGATATCGGCGTCAACGGCGGGGTGTTTCGGGCGACGGTGGGGTTGCAGGCGCGCTTCGGCGCCGAGCGCGTACTGGATACGCCGCTCGCCGAAGCGGCCATCGCGGGCGCGGCCATCGGCATGGCGGCGGAGGGATTGAGGCCCGTGGCGGAGATTCAATTCACCGGCTTCATCTATCCCGTGCTCGACCAGATCATCAATCACGCCTCGCGCCTGCGCCACCGCACGCGCGGGCGGCTCACTTGCCCGATGGTGTTGCGCTCGCCCTACGGCGCGGGCATCCACGCGCCGGAGCACCACTCGGAAAGCCCCGAAGCGCTGTTCGCGCATGTGCCGGGGCTGCGCATGGTGATTCCGTCCTCGCCCGCGCGTGCCTATGGGTTACTGCTGGCGGCGATACGCGATCCCGATCCGGTGATCGTCTTCGAGCCTACACGGCTGTATCGGTTGTTCAAACAAAATGTCGAAGACAACGGCGAAGCGCTGCCGCTCGATGTGTGCTTCGTCGA
>JANPOH010000477.1:0-2361 GCA_031427895.1 Betaproteobacteria bacterium | reverse complement strand
GGTAAGAGTTGCGCGAGGTCGCTGCTTTGCTGCGCGTGCGCGGATAAGGAAAATACCAAAAATATGTTTAAAAACAAATAGTTACGTTTGGCGTGGGATTTCAATTGATAGCTCCTTGGGAATGACAGTGATGGGTGTATTTTCCGCCAATGCGCTACGCGGCCAGCGACTCAATAAAGGGCGCGACATCCGCGAGGTCCGTTACGCGCCAGCATGCATCCGCCACGCGCTGCGCTTTGTCTTTGCCGAATGCAATTTCCATTTGCAGCCGCGTTTTGTCGGCGATGTGTTTGTCGGTCATCGGGTTTTGCGGCGTGCTGAGCGCGTGTTTGCAATGCGCTTCAAACGCGCGGCCATCCTTCATCGTGACCTTGACACGCGCTGCTTCGCGCCCGATGTGGTCGTCGGCGTGCGCCACCACTTTTGCGCGCAGCGCCGCGATATCCGCGTCATGCACCATCGCCTCGGTGACTTGCGGCAGCCCCGCTTCTTTGTGCATCAGCGTGGTGGCCGTCCAGTGCGGAAAACTCACCATCGCCTGCGCGCGGATTGTCGGCGCGGGGCGGTTGCACAGTTGCAGGCACAGCGGATCGACCGTGACATCCACGCGCGCGATGTCGCGTGCATCGAAGTTGTTGTTGGCGGTGATATCCAGGCAGGCATCGATGATCGGGTGTATCACCACGCCGCAGGGATAGGGCTTGTAGGCGAGGTCGAGGATTTCCCATTGTTCGCCCAGGCCATCGGTGGCGGCATGCATTTGCGGATTCGAGGCGAACGACACCGCGAAGCCCTTGACGCCCTCGATCATGGTGTCGGGGCAGGTGTAACCTTTTTCAGCGAGAAACGCCGCCCATAGCCCACTGCGCCCCGCGTTGCCCGGCGTGAACCAGCTCGACATCGAGGCATGCGCCTCGCGTATGCCCGCCGATTGATTGGCGGCGATGCCGATGGCGGTGGTCATCTGGTCTTCGTCAAAGCCCATCACCTTGCCCGCCGCGATGGCGGCGCCGATGCAGCCGAGCAAGCCGGTGGTGGACAGGCCCACGTTGCATTCCGCCGGCGGCGTGCACAGAATGTTGCCGATGCGGCAGCACAGCTCGTCGCCCAGCACCACGGCTTCGATCAATTGCTTGCCGCTGATCCTGCGGCGCATGGCCATCGACACCAGCGCCGCGCCCACCGGGCTGGTCGGGTGGATTACCGTCTGGTAATGCGTATCGTTGAACGACAGCGCGGCGGAAGCGAGCGAATTCATCAGCGCGGCATTCAGCGCATCGAGTTTCACGCTCGAGCCGATCACCACGCAATCCGATTTGCCGTTGAACTCGCTGATGGTTTCCAGCATTTTCAGGCACACCGGCTCGCTGGCGCCGCCCGCGGCGCAGCCGACGTAATTCACAAAAGCGCGCAGGCCCTCGTGCTGCACATTGGCGGGCAGGGCATCGAAATGGGTGTTGACGGCGAAGCGGGCAATCTCGCGGGTGATGTGGGTCATGTGCTGTGCATTCGAGTTTTGGGGCGGCTACTATACAATGTACAAAAACAGGAAAGGTGCTCATGAAAAAAATCGTATTTGGACCTGAAATCGCCCCCGCCGCGTGGACGCTCGGTGAAGCGCTGCTGCCCAAGGGCTTCTCCATCGAAAAACTATCCGCCAGCCCGGATCAACGCATCGAACAGCTCGAGTCAGCGGAGTTCTTCATGGGGTTTCGCAGCGGCGTGATGGATCGCGACTACGACCACATGAGCAAGATCAAGCTGATCCAGTTTTTGAGCGCCGGCTACGACGGCATGGACCTGGAAAAACTGCGCAAGCAGGGCATACCGATGTGCAACAACGGCGGCGCTAATTCCTATGCGGTGGCGGAACACGCCATCATGCTGATGCTGGCGGTGAGCCGGCAACTGCCCGATCTGGACCGGCTGCTGCGCGAGGGCAAATGGAAATCCAGCAAGTTCGGGCAGGAGGAAGAACACGAAGTCGCCGGCAAAACCATCGGCATCGTGGGCTTGGGCATGATCGGCAAAGTGCTGGCGCGGCGTTTGAGCGGCTTTGAAGTGAAGTTGATCTACACCGATCCGGTGCGACCCACAGCGGAAGAAGCCGCGCGGCTGAATGTCGAGTATCGCGCGCCGGATGACCTGTTCCGTGAAGCCGACATCGTGACGCTGCACGCGCCGTTTGACGCCAGCACGCACCACATGATTTGCGAGCGCACCATCAATTTGATGAAGCGCGACGCCATCCTCATCAACTGCGCGCGCGGCGAGTTGGTGAACGAGGCCGATCTCTACAAGGCGCTGAAGGAAAAGCGCATCTGGGCGGCAGGCCTGGATGTGTTCGAGCAGGAACCGCCC
>JANPOH010000476.1:0-4138 GCA_031427895.1 Betaproteobacteria bacterium | reverse complement strand
GCGATTTTCCATATTCTTATCGTGTTGCTGCAAGCCTACATTTTCATGATGCTCACCATCGTCTATATGGCGATGGCGCACGAGAGTCATTAATAAATAACTTATTGTTTTAATTGGTATTTTCTTAAAGGAGAGGATGGTGGACAAGATGCAATTGATCGCGATGGTTCAGGCGTATACCGGCATCGGTATCGGTCTGATGATCGGCCTGGGCGCTGCCGGCGCGTGTATCGGCGTGGGTATTATGTGCAGCCGCTTTCTGGAAGGCGCCGCGCGTCAGCCCGAACTGATGCCGCAATTGCAAGCCAAAGTGTTCCTTCTGCTGGGCCTGATCGATGCGTCGTTCATTATTGGCGTGGGTCTGGCCTTGTGGTTTGCCACCGGCAATCCGCTGCTCGCCAGCCTGAAATAGTTTTTGTCCCGTCCTCGCAATAACCGTTCCCGCAGGGGAAGCCCATGAACCTAAACGTTACGATGGTCGCTCAGGCGGTCACGTTCTTCGTCTTCATTTTTTTCTGTGCGAAGTTTGTGTGGCCGCCGCTGGTCAAAGCCCTCGAAGCCCGCCAGAAGCAGATCGCAGATGGCTTGACGGCCGCCGAAGAAGGCAAAAAATCGCTGGAAAGCGCCTCGAAGCAGGCCGATGAAGCCATCGCGCAGGCGCGGGGCCGCGCGACGGAAATCGTCGCGCAGGCTGAAAAGCGCGTGAGCCAGATGATCGAGGAAGCGAAGAACGCCGCCAAGGCCGAAGGCGATCGCGAAAAAGCCGCCGCCAAGTCCGAGATCGAGCAGGAAGTCTCGCGCGCCAAGGAAACCCTGCGTACGCAAGTCGCCACGCTGGCGGTTGCGGGCGCGGAGAAAATCCTGCGGCGCGAAGTCGACGCCAAGGCGCACGCGGATATTTTGTCTGATGTGCAGAAACAACTTTAATTCGGCAACTGTAATTTACTAAGCGAAAATGGCCGAACCCGTAACCATCGCCCGACCCTACGCCGAAGCCGTGTTCAAGCTGGCCGCCGAAGGTAACGCGCTCGCCGCGTGGTCCGACGCGCTTGCCAATATCGATGGCGTGGTGGCGGATTCGCGCGTGCAGGGTTGCATCAGTGATCCAAAAGTCAGCGCGCAGCAACTCGAAGGTTTGGTGCTGGGTGTCGTTGGTGATAAGTTCACCGCGCAGGTTGAAAGAGCGGCACGCAATTTCGTGCAGGTGCTGGTGCAGAATGGCCGGCTCGATTTAATGCCGCTGATTCGCGCGCACTACGAAGCGCTCAAACGCGAAAAAGAAGGCGTGCTCGAAGCCAAAATCATTTCCGCGCTGCCCATGAGTGACGCGCAAGTCCAGCAACTCGTCGCGCGACTCGAGGCGAAATACCAGCGTAAAGTCACCGCGCAAGTCGAGACCGATGCGTCGTTGATCGGCGGCGTGAAAATCGTGGTCGGCGATAAAGTTATCGATGCAACAGTGCGGGGCAAGCTCGACGCCATGGCCGCCGCACTTGTCAATTAAGTGACTCACTAAGTCTTAAGTCTTAAGTAGTACCCAGGAGCAACTACCATGCAACTCAATCCTTCCGAAATCAGCGAACTCATCAAGAGCCGCATCCAGAACCTCGCGGGCACCACCGAAGCGCGCACCCAGGGCACCGTGATATCGGTGACGGACGGCATTTGCCGCATCCATGGCCTGGCCGACGTGATGCAGGGTGAGATGCTGGAGTTTCCCAGGAACACCTTTGGTCTCGCGCTGAACCTTGAGCGTGATTCGGTCGGCTCGGTTATTTTGGGTGAATACGAACACATTTCCGAAGGCGACACGGTCAAGACCACCGGTCGCATTCTCGAGGTGCCGGTTGGCCCCGAGCTGATCGGTCGTGTGGTGAATTCATTGGGTCAGCCGATCGACGGCAAAGGCCCGGTCAACGCCAAATTAACCGACGTGATCGAAAAAGTCGCGCCGGGCGTGATCGAACGCAAATCGGTATCGCAGCCGGTGCAGACCGGTTTGAAATCCATCGATGCGATGGTGCCGGTAGGCCGCGGCCAGCGCGAATTGATTATCGGCGACCGCCAGACCGGCAAGACCGCGGTGGCGATCGACACCATCATCAATCAAAAAGGCAAAGAGCTGATTTGTATTTACGTCGCGATCGGGCAAAAGGCTTCGTCGATCAAGAACGTGATCCGCAAGCTCGAAGAACACGGCGCGATGGCCTACACCATCGTGGTGGCCGCCACCGCGTCTGAATCCGCCGCGATGCAGTTTATTGCGCCCTACTCCGGCTGCACCATGGGTGAATACTTCCGCGACCGCGGCCAGGATGCGCTGATTATTTATGATGACTTGACCAAGCAGGCGTGGGCCTATCGGCAAGTGTCGCTGCTGCTGCGCCGTCCGCCGGGCCGCGAAGCCTATCCCGGCGACGTGTTCTATTTGCACTCGCGTCTGTTGGAGCGCGCCGCGCGCGTGAACGAAGAATACGTCGAAAAATTCACCAAAGGCGCGGTCAAAGGCAAAACCGGTTCGCTCACCGCGCTGCCGGTGATTGAAACGCAGGCCGGTGACGTTACCGCCTTCGTGCCGACTAACGTGATCTCGATTACCGACGGCCAAATCTTTCTGGAAACCGACTTGTTCAACGCCGGTATCCGCCCGGCGATTAACGCCGGTATCTCGGTGTCGCGCGTCGGCGGCGCCGCGCAAACCAAGATCGTCAAAAAGCTCGGTGGCGGCGTGCGTCTCGCCCTCGCGCAATACCGCGAGCTCGCGGCGTTCGCGCAGTTTGCGTCCGACCTCGACGAAACCACGCGCAAGCAGTTGGAGCGTGGCCGCATGGTCACCGAGCTGATGAAGCAGCCGCAGTACGAGCCCCTGCAAGTGTGGGAAATGTCGCTGACCTTGTTTGGTGTGAGCGGCGGTTACTTCGACGATATCGATGTGAAAAAAGCGCTGGCCGCCGAGAGTTCGATGCGCGCTTATATCAAGAGCAAGTACGGTGATTTGGTAAATCGCATCGAAGAGACCAAGGATTTGACCAAAGACGACGAAGCCAAGCTGAACGAAGCGATCAAAGACTGGAAGGCGAACGGGTCGTATTAAGCCGCCAGTCTTTACAGCAAGAATTATCGTTTAAAAACATATACTTATATTAAATTATGGCCGGCTCCAAGGAAATTCGCACCAAGATCAAGAGCGTGCAAAACACGCGCAAGATCACCAGGGCCATGGAAATGGTCGCGGCCTCCAAGATGCGCAAGGCGCAGGAGCGTATGCGTACCGCGCGTCCGTATGCGGAAAAAATTCGCAACGTTGCCGCGCACATCAGCCAGGCCAATCCCGAGTACCGGCATCCGTTTCTGGTGGATCGCGATTCGGTCAAGCGCATCGGCATCATTGTCATCACCACCGACAAAGGCTTGTGCGGCGGCTTGAATACCAACATCCTGCGTCTGGCGATGAACAAGATGAAGGAATGGGAAGCCGAAGGCGAAGAAATCGAAGTCTGCACCATCGGCAACAAGGGTCTGGGTTTTATGCAGCGGCTGGGCGCGAAAATCGCCTCGCAGGTCACGGGTTTGGGCGACAAGCCGGCCATGGACAAGCTGATCGGCGCAATCAAGGTCATGCTCGATGGCTACACGCAGGATCGCTTTGATCGCGTGATGATTTTCAACACCCGCTTCGTCAACACCATGAAGCAGGAGCCGACGATGGAGCAACTGCTGCCGCTGTCGGGACAAGCGTTGGGCGCACCGGAAGGAACCTGGGATTACATCTACGAACCGGATGCCAAAGTCGTGCTGGAGCAAGTGCTCACGCGCTACATAGAAGCACTGATTTATCAGGCGCTTACCGAAAACATGGCATCCGAGCAATCGGCGCGGATGGTGGCGATGAAAGCCGCATCGGATAACGCGGCAACGGTTATCGACGAACTGACGCTGATCTACAACAAAACGCGGCAGGCGGGTATTACCAAGGAATTGTCTGAAATTGTCGCCGGCGCGGCGGCGGTTTAATGTAGCTAATGAAGTAAAAGGGATTTGCATCCCTCTCCCGCCGGGAGAGGGACCGAGGGTGAGGGAAAGCAGTTTCGTCACCACCGTGGCAATAAGGAACGGTAGTTTTAAATAAGTTAGGAAC
>JANPOH010000475.1:0-4069 GCA_031427895.1 Betaproteobacteria bacterium | reverse complement strand
GCTGTGCGTGGAATGGCCCGCCTCGCGGAAATCATGCGCGTGCAGACTTAGCGACAGGCGGCACCCCACGTCATAGCCCAATGCCACCGCGCGCAGGAGCTGCGTGCCGTTGCTGCGCTCGCGCTCGCCCATGGCGAGTGCCGCGGGCGCCACGCCGCAGCCGGGATGCGTGAGCGACGGCGCGTGCGAGTCGTCGGTTTCATCGGCGTGGGCCAGCATGCCGTTGGCTAACGCCGCGTGTTCCGCGGTGGTGACAAATTTACTGCCGATCACGGTGGACTGTTTGGTTCCGCCCAGCGTCTTGATATACGAAATCGCCGCGCGCCCCGGCGGCAATCGCGAGCCGGAGACCATGGCCGCGATGGTGTCGAGCAGATGATGCTTGGTGCGCTCGGCCACTTCTTTCGGCAGCGGCTTTTTGGCGGCTTGCGCGATGTAGCTTGCAAGTCCCTGCATCACCGGCGAGATCTCGGGCGGGGATTTCCTTGTCATGGGCAGCCTCATAAAATATCGTTTAAAAACAAATAGTTACGATAGTTCTGCGGCGCGGGGCAACTGCGCCGCATCCGCCAGCGTGGGGAATTTCCAGCACAACGCTATCAGCCGCTGCGCCTGCGCCGCCGGAATCACGCCCTCCGCCAGCCCGCGAAATTTGTCTTCGAGATCGGCGTCGCTCATGGGGTGCTCGGTGCTGCCCAGCGCATGCGCCACGTGCTTGTCCAGCACGCGGCCATCGGCGAGCTCGATACGCACGTGCGCTTCGAGTTTGCGTATCGCCGCGTCGGGGGTGGCATCAATTTTGTCGCGCACGGCGATCACGGCGGGGTCGTTCACCACCGCGTCGGCGAATTGCGCCTCCAGCGCCGCGCCGCGCACGATGGCGGCGGCGCAGGCGTGAAAGATGCTGAATTTGCCTTCGAGACCGTCGCGCGGTTTTTTGTTGGCGGTGAGCTCCATCACTATCGGGCACACGCGCAGCGCGATGTGCTTGATCTCATCGCCGCGCAAACCGTGCTCGCGTTTCAATTGCAAGCAGCCGTCGATGGCGGCATGCACCACCAGCCCGCAGGCAAACGGTTTGTACATATTGCGCGACAACTCATAGCTTTTGCCGAGGCCTTCGGTAATCACCGCCGGATCAAACCGGCTCGACATCACGTGCGCGAAGCCGCGCTTGCCTTCGATGCCCATGTCGGCGCTGGTGAAATTCTGTTGCGCCAGCAGCGCGGCGGCAAAGCCGTTTTTCGCGGCGCTGCCCGGATGAAAACTCTTGCACATCGAGCCGAACATTTCACGCAGGCCCGCCGATTGGGTGGCGGCGATGCCCAGCGCCCACACCATTTGCTGTTCGTTCAGCTTCAACAGTTTGCCGATCGCCGCCGCCGCGCCGAACACGCCGGCGGTGCCCGTGATGTGGTAGCCCTTGTCGTAATGCTCGGGGAACACCGACAAGCCCACGCGCACTTCGGTTTCAACCCCCAGCACAAAGGCGTGGATCAGTTCCGCGCCGGATATGCCTTGGGCGCCGCGCCACTCGGCAAACGCCAGCAGCGCGGGCCATACCGGCGCACTCACATGCACCGCGCGCGCATGGGTGTCGTCAAAATCCAGTACATGCGAGCTGATGCCGTTAATCAGCGCGGCGTGCAGCGCATCGACGCGCTCGCGGCGGCCCAGCAACCGCGCCTGCGCCGCGCCGAAGAACGGCTGCAACGCCGCCACCGCGTTATCCACCGTCGCGTGATGCGACGCGCCGATGGCGCAGCCCAGCCAGTTGAGCAGCGCGCGCGAGGCTTCATGCACCACCTCGCGCGGCAGGTACTCATAACGCGAGGTGACGAGAAATTTTGCTAATGCGCGAGTAGTTTCCATGTTATTCCGCCCTGGTTCCCGATGCCTTGACCACTTTCGCCCATTTGGCGATTTCGCTACGCAAAAATGCGGCCGTTTGATCCGGTGTGCCGTTCATTGGGTCCGCGCCGAGCGCGGCGAGTTTTTCGCGCACGTCCGGCAACTGCACGATGCGATTGATTTCGCTGTTGAGCCGCTGCACCACCTCGCGCGGCAGGCCCGCCGGGCCGGACAGCACATACCAGGTGCCCGATTCAAACCCCGCGATGCCCGATTCCATCATCGTCGGCACGTTGGGCGCCGCGCCGCTGCGCTTGGCGCTGGTGACGGCCAGCGCGTGCAGGCGCCCGGTTCTGACATGCGGTATTACCGACAGCATGTTGGAATACATCATCGTCACTTGGCCGGCGATGATGTCGGTGTTGGCCTGCGGCGTGCCTTTGTACGGCACGTGCAGGATGTCGATGCCGGTGTGCATTTTCAGCATTTCACCGGTCAGATGCGGCGAGCTGCCGGTGCCGGTGGAAGCATAGGTCAGTTGCCCCGGACGCGCCTTGGCGAACGCGACCAGCGCCTTGATCGAGCGCACCGGCAGCGACGGATGGATCACCAGCGCAAACGGCACCGAGGCTTTCAGCGCCAGCGCATCGAAATCTTTCATCAGATCAAACGGCGGTTTTTTGTGCAGACTCTGACTGATGGCAATAGACGCCGGCACGTTAACCAGCGTGTAGCCGTCGGGCGGGGTGCGTGCCGCCAGCTCCATCGCGATGTTGCCAGCGGCGCCGGGGCGGTTATCCACCACGAATTGCTGGCCGAAGGCTTTGGTCAACTCCGGCGTCAGCAGCCGTGTAACGATGTCCGAGCCCGCGCCCGGCGGATAACCGACGAGGATACGTACCGCCTTGTTGGGGTAGCCCGGCGCGCTTTGCGCGCCCGCCGTAGCAACACAAAATAATGAACAAAAACAAATGCTTACACATGCGATACGCTTCACGGCATGTATCCCCCGCCGTTGATGTGGATGGACTGCCCGGTGATGTAGCGTCCGCCGGGGCCGCACAACAAACGCACCATGGCGGCGATTTCTTCCGGCTCGCCGTGACGGCCAGCGGGCGGCGGCGCACTGCGTTTTTCGGGCCGCTCCGGCGCGCCGGGCAAACCACGTTGCGTGACGATGGTGCCGGGCACCACGCAGTTCACGGTGACGTTATGCGGCGCGAGGTCGAGCGCCAACGCTTTCACCATGCCCGCCAGCCCCGCCTTCGCGGTGACCACGTGCGCGCGGCCATCCGCGCCGCGATGGCCGGTCATGCCGCCCATGGTCACGATCGCGCCGCCGCCCGCGCGCTTCATGTGCGGCAGACACGCCTGTGAGCAGAGGAACGCGCCGTCAAGCACCACCGCCATCACGTGATGCCACTCGTCAAGCGTGATGTCCTCGAAACCGCGGTTAATGCGAATGGCGGCGTTGCTCACCAGCAGGTCGATGCGCCCGAATGTCGCGGCGGTGGCATCGACCAGCCGCTTGACCTGATCCGGCTGGGTGATATCGGCGATATGGTAAGCGGCCTTGCCGCCCGCCTGTTCAATCAGCGCCACGGTTTGTTTGGCGTCGTCCACCGAGGTGTTGGCGTTGACCATCACCGCCGCACCGGCTGCCGCCAGCTCGCGGCAGATCGCGCGACCGATGTTGCGCGCGCCGCCGGTGACGAGGGCGACTTTACCGGCGAGTTCGTTGCCGTCGCGTAATGGCGTGTTGTTGCTCATTGCCGGGGAAATCCTTGTGCCGAGGGAGGAAAGCGCCGACGCGGCGCGCTTTGCGCCGCAGGCGCTTGATGGGAAGAAAAATTCTAGCACGTCGCCGACGCTGCGACGGGGCTCAATTGAATCAATTGGCCTCTATTGAAGTTCGCGAAATTTGAGGGCGCGCGGCGTGCATCGGCTAAAATATCGCCCTTGTCAGATACGGAGCAGGAACCATGCGCAAACCACAGGCGCCATTGGTCGGCGTGGTGATGGGTAGCCAGAGCGATTGGGGCGTGATGCAGCACGCGGTGGCGCAGCTTGAGGCGCTGGGCGTGCCGCATGAGGCGCGCGTGGTGTCCGCGCACCGCACGCCGGATCTGCTGTATCAGTATGCCGAAACCGCGGCGGCGCGCGGGCTCAAATGCATTATCGCGGGCGCGGGCGGCTCGGCGCATCTGCCGGGCATGCT
>JANPOH010000474.1:0-12591 GCA_031427895.1 Betaproteobacteria bacterium | reverse complement strand
TTCACGTTGTTGATTATTTTCACCCCCGCGTTTTGGCGCAGATAGGCAACGTGCAAGTCATGAATCTCACGCAGCACTTTCTGATTGCCATGCCGGCGATGCGTGATCCGCATTTTTCGAAGACGCTCACCTTCATTTGCGAGCACAACGATCAGGGCGCGCTCGGCGTGGTGGTGAACCGCCCCATCGATCTGACCCTGCACGCACTGCTCGAGCAAATTGAAATCACACCGGAAACCGATGCCGCCAAGCTGATTCCCGTGCATTACGGCGGCCCGGTGCAGACAGACCGCGGCTTCGTGCTGCATACGCCCACGGGCACGTGGCAATCGACGCTGGCGGTGGGTGAGCACATCGGCCTCACCACCTCCAAGGACATTCTGCAAGCAACAGCGCGCGGCGAAGGCCCGTCGCAATTGCTGGTCACGCTCGGCTACGCCGGCTGGGCGCCGGGGCAACTGGAACACGAGCTCGCACAGAACGCCTGGCTCACGGTGAACGCCGACACCCGCATCCTGTTCGAAACGCCGGCCGAACAGCGCTACGACGCGAGCCTGAAGCTGCTGGGCATCAGTCTGGCGATGCTGTCGAACGATGCAGGACATGCCTGAACACGACGAGAGGGGCGAGGCGTGAGGCGTGAGGCGTGAGGCGCGGGGGGCACAGTGGCGTCTAAGCCGGATACCCCTCACGCCGGCACGGTGCTGGCGTTCGACTTCGGCGAGAAGCGCGTGGGTGTCGCCGTGGCGGACCTCGCCGCGGGCATCGCCCATCCACTCGCGACGCTGCACGCCGAAGACAACAAGACCCGCTTCGCCGCCATCGGTGCGCTGATCGCCGAATGGAAGCCGGTGCAACTCATCGTCGGCGAGCCGCATCACGCCGACGGCGGCGCGCACGAAATCGCGCGCCTTGCGCGGCGCTTCGCGCAACGTCTTGAAGGGCGTTTTGGCTTGCCGGTGGCGCTGGTGGACGAAACCCTCAGTTCGCAAGCAGCAGAGTCACGATTGCGCGCGCAAGGCGTGCATGGCGATAAACTCAAGGCGCGGCTCGATTCAGCGGCGGCTTGCGAGATTATGCAGACGTGGCTGGAACAGCGGCACAAAAGACTGATTAATAAATAAACATTTAAAAACATATAGTTACATACATTCCGCTTTTATGAAACCCGAAATCATCATCACCGCCAAAGGCCACAAAGGCGCCTTCGAGCGCCTGACGCAGGAATTTTCCGCGATCCCTCTGTTCGAGTCGAAAGATCGCGCCGCCGCGCTTAAAGAAGCCGTGCCTCGTGTGCGTGCGCTGGCGCACACCGGCCACGGCAAGGTAGACAGCGCGCTGATGGATGCGCTGCCGAAACTGGAGATTATTTCCAACTTCGGCGTCGGCGTGGATCAGATCAATCTCGACGCGGTGACGCTGGCAAAAAACGCGGACGCGCTGGTGGTCATCACCCCCGGCGGGGCGGACACCGACAAGCTGGGCAACGCGCCAGTGCTGGACGCGCTGGGCCCGCGGGGTTATCTCGTCAACGTCGCGCGCGGCTCGGTGGTGGATGAGCGGGTGCTGCCGCGCTACCTGCAAGAGAACAAAATCGCCGGCGCGGGGCTGGATGTGTTCGAGCACGAGCCCAAGGTGCCGGCGGAATTCTTCACCCTCGATAACGTGGTGCTGCCCCCGCACGTCGCCAGCGCCACCCACGAGACGCGCACCGCGATGGGCAATCTGCAAATCGAAAACCTGCATCTGCATTTCGCCGGCCAGCCGGTGAAAACGCCGGTGTAGCGGGGGCGTACCACCGTAACAGGCCGCTGCAAAAATAATACCGGCTTGCCCCGCTTTGCCTCTTATCCGGGCGGCTCCCTTGTGTTAACCTTTGGCCCCAATAAACGCCTATGAACAAGCCGGGTAACTCGCCTTTTCCCCCATCGAATCCGCTGCCGGACGCCGAGCAACTCCTCGCCCGGCTGCTGGATCAAATGAAGCCCGTCGTCGGGGCCGACACCGGCATTATCGGCATTCATACCGGCGGCGCGTGGGTGGCGCAACGGCTGCACGCGGCGCTCGGCATCACCGTCCCCCTCGGTACCCTTGACGTGTCTTTCTACCGCGATGATTTCGAGAAAATCGGCCTGCACCGCGATGTCAAAACGTCCGACCTTCCTTTTGATGTCGAAGGCCGCCGCCTGATCCTGGTGGATGACGTGCTCTACACCGGGCGCACCATCCGCGCCGCGATGAACGTGCTGTTCGATTACGGTCGCCCGGCGTGCATCCAGCTCGCCGCGCTGGTGGATCGCGGCGGACGTGAACTGCCGGTGCGCGCGGATTTTCTCGGCGGCGATATCGCACTGGCTGTGTCGCAAAGCGTTGAGCTGGTGCGGGATGAATCCAGCAAGCTGTCCCTCAAGTTGCACGAAAACTAAACTCCATGTGGCGATATGTGGCTTAACCCGCGCAATCCGCAACTGAACAAAAACGGCGAACTGCATCATCTGCTGTCGCTGGAAGGGCTGCCGGTTGAAATACTGCGGCAGATACTCGACACCGCAAACTCTTTTGTGGGCGTCACGCAGCGTGACGTCAAAAAAGTGCCGCTGCTGCGCGGCAAGGCGGTGTTCAATGTATTCTTCGAGGCATCCACCCGCACGCGCACCACGTTTGAAATCGCCGCCAAGCGGCTATCGGCCGATGTCATCAACCTCGCCATCAACGTGTCGTCGCAGAGCAAGGGCGAAAGCGTGCTCGACACCGTGGCCAACCTGTCGGCGATGCAGGCCGATATGTTCATCGTGCGCCACGCCGCCAGCGGCGCGCCCTATCTGATCGCCAAGCACGTGGGGCCGGACATCCATGTGATTAACGCCGGTGATGGCCGTCACTCGCACCCCACGCAGGGGTTGCTTGACGTGTTCGCGATCCGGCACTACAAGAAAGATTTCACCAACCTTCGCGTGGCGATCGTCGGCGACATTCTGCACTCGCGCGTGGCGCGCTCGCAGATCCACGCGCTCACCACGCTGGGTTGCCCCGAAATCCGCGTGATCGGCCCACGCACGCTGATCCCCGCCGAAATTCGCGGTCTGGGCGTGCATGTCTATCACGACATGCGCGAGGGCCTGAAAGACGTGGATGTGGTGAGCATGCTGCGCCTGCAAAACGAGCGCATGAAAGGCGCGCTGCTGGCCTCCGGCGAGGAGTTCTACAAATACTACGGCCTTACCGACGACAAGCTGGCGCTGGCCAAACCCGACGCCATCGTACTGCATCCGGGGCCGATGAACCGCGGCGTCGAAATCGATTCCAGCGTCGCCGACGGCAAGCAGTCGGTGATCCTGCCGCAAGTCAGCTTCGGCATCGCCATCCGCATGGCGGTGATGAGCATCGTGGCGGGCAACTGACATGAAAATTCATATCAAAAGCGGCCGCCTGATCGACCCGAAAAACAGCATCGACGCGGTACGCGATGTGTATATCGCCGCCGGCAAAATCATCGCGGTGGGCGCCGCGCCCGACGGCTTTACCGCCAACCGCACCATCGACGCCACGGGCAAAATCGTTTGTCCCGGTCTGGTCGATTTGTCCGCGCGCCTGCGCGAGCCGGGCTTTGAATACATCGCCACGCTCGAGTCTGAAATGGATGCCGCTTGCGCGGGCGGCGTCACCAGCCTTGCCTGCCCGCCGGATACCGATCCGCCGCTCGACGAGCCGGGGCTGGTTGAAATGCTCAAGTATCGCGCGCGCACGCTGAACAAGGCGCGCGTGTATCCCATCGGCGCGCTGACCGCCGGGCTCAAGGGATTGCAGCTTACCGAAATGGCGGAACTGCGCGACGCCGGCTGCGTGGCGTTTTCACACGCGGACGTGCCGCTGACCGACAATCAGGTGTTGTTCTACGCCATGCAGTATGCGGCCACGTTTAATATTCCGGTGTGGCTGCGCCCGCAGGATGCCTCGCTCGCGCGCAACGGCGTGGCGCACGACGGCCAGGTCGCCACCCGCCTCGGTCTGCCGTCGATTCCGGTGTGCGCGGAAACCACGGCGCTGGCGGTGATACTGCTGCTGGCGCGCGAAACCGGCGCGCGCGTGCATCTGTGCCGCCTGTCGAGCGCCGAAGCGATCAACATGGTGCGGCGGGCCCGGCATGACGGCGCCGCCGTGACCTGTGACGTGGCGGTGCATCATCTGCATTTGTCCGAGATGGACATCGGCTACTTTGATCCGCACTGCCATTTGATTCCACCGCTACGCAGCCAGCGCGATCGTGACGCGCTGCGCCGCGCGCTGGCCGATCACACGATTGATGCGGTGTGCTCCGACCACTGCCCGGTGGATGACGACGCCAAACAATTGCCGTTTTCCGAAGCCGAACCCGGCGCAACGGGTCTGGAGTTGCTGCTGCCGCTGACGCTGAAATGGGCGGAGGAAGACGGCGTGGCTCTGCCCACGGCGCTGGCGCGCATCACCACCCACGCCGCGGGCATTCTGGGCATTGATGCCGGCCATCTGTCGGTGGGCGCGGATGCCGACGTGTGCGTGTTCGACCCCGAGCGCTACTGGAAAATCGAACCCGCTTCGCTGCGGAGTCAGGGCAAGAACACCCCGTTCAGCGGCTTTGAACTCAAGGGCCGCGTGACGCACACGCTGGTCGGCGGGCAGATCGCGTATGAACTGCGCGCGCACGAAACCATGGGCGTGAAGTAGCGCGCACGGCACTCACGAACACTGTCCGCTCCGAGTCGGTCAAAAGGCTCTGTTAAACTTTCTTCCCGTATTTTTTTCGAGTACCCCGCATGAACCCCTTACTGGATTTCACCGGCCTGCCGCGCTTTGCGGACATTAAAACCGAACACGTGACCCCCGCGGTTGATGCGCTGCTCGCCGAGTGCGAAGCGGTGATTGAAAAAGTTTCCACCGACGCCACGCCCGCGACGTGGCGCGATTTTGTCGAGCCGCTGGAAAACGCCAACGAGCGCCTTGGCCGCGCGTGGGGCCAGGTCGGCCATCTGAATGCGGTGATGAACAGCGCCGAATTGCGCGAGGTCTATAACGCCAATCTGCCGAAGATCACGGCGTACTACACCGACCTCGGGCAGAACGAAATATTATTCAATAAAAACAAGGCATTACGATCATCTCTCGAATACCAAACCCTGTCGCCCGCGCAGCAAAAAATCATCGAAAACGAGTTGCGTGATTTTCGCCTCGGCGGCGCCGAATTGTCCGCGAATAAAAAAGCGCGCTTCAAGGCGATCTGCGAGGAGCTGTCGACACTCTCGTCGCGTTTTTCGGACAACGTGCTCGACGCCACCAATGCCTTCGCGCATTTTGTGACGGACGAAAAAGGCTTGGCGGGCCTGCCCGATGACGCACGCGCGGCGGCACGCGAGGCGGCAGAATCCGATACGGCGGCCGAGAAAAAATCCGGCTGGAAATTCACCCTGCACGCGCCGTCGTATCTGCCGGTGATGCAATACGCCGATGATCGCGCGTTTCGCGAGTTGATGTATCGCGCATCGGCCACGCGCGCCTCCGAGTTCGGCGATGCCAAGCTCGACAACACGCCGCTGATCGCCCGCATCGTGACGTTACGCCGCGAACTCGCGCAACTGCTCGATTTCAACAACTACGCCGAATATTCGCTCGAAGCAAAAATGGCGGAATCGCCCAAACAGGTGATTGATTTTCTGAGTGAACTGGCGGCGCGCGCCAAGCCCTATGCCGAACGCGATCTTCAGGAACTCAACGATTTCGCGCGCGCCGAACTTGGCATGAACCAGCTCGATGCCTGGGACATCCCGTATGCTTCGGAGAAACTGCGCGTGTCGCGTTATGCGTTTTCCGAGCAGGAGGTCAAACAGTACCTGCCCGAAACCACGGTGATGCCAGGCATGTTCAAGCTGATCGAAACGCTCTACGGCCTGACCATCACACCCACTGAAGCGCCGCTGTGGCATGCCGACGTGCGCTTTTATTCGCTGCACGACAAAGCGGGCGCACTGGTGGGTCAGTTCTACCTTGACCTTTACGCGCGCAGCACCAAGCGCGGCGGCGCGTGGATGGACGAGGCCATCACGCGGCGGCGGCTCGCGTCCGGCGTGCAATCACCGGTGGCGTATTTGAATTGCAATTTCTCGGCGCCTGTCGGCGGCCAGCCCGCGCAATTCACCCACGACGAAGTGATCACGCTGTTCCACGAATTCGGCCACGGCCTGCATCACCTGCTGACGCAGGTCGATTATCTGGGCGTGTCGGGCATTCATGGCGTCGAGTGGGACGCGGTGGAGCTGCCCAGCCAGTTCATGGAAAATTTCTGCTGGGAATGGGATGTGCTGCGACCGATGACGCGGCACTTTCAGACCGGCAAACCCCTGCCGAAGTCGCTGTTCGACAAAATGATCGCGGCGAAAAATTTTCAGAGCGGCATGCAGACCGTGCGCCAGATCGAATTCTCATTGTTCGATCTGGAACTGCATTCGAGCTTTGACCCCGCCGGCGCCCGCACCGCGCTGGATCTGGTCAATGATGTACGTTGCCGCGTGGCGGTAGTGTTCCCGCCCGATTACAACCGCTTCCCCAACAGCTTTTCGCATATCTTCTCCGGCGGCTATGCGGCGGGCTACTACAGCTACAAATGGGCGGAAGTGTTGTCCGCCGATGCCTTTAGCCTGTTCGAGGAAAAAGGCGTGCTCGACCCGGCGGTCGGCCAGCGCTTTCGCAGCGAGATTCTCGCTGTCGGCGGCAGCCGCCCGGCGCTAGAGTCCTTCACGGCGTTTCGCGGGCGGGCGCCCAGCATGGATGCCTTGCTCCGGCACAACGGCATGACAACCAGCCCGGCGGCGGCGTGAGCCGTGGTTGATCGCTGAATGAGCGCTGAATGCGCGCTGGATGCGCGGCAGTTTTGCGGGAATCCCGCCTTGATGCTAGAGTAATTGCCGCACACCAACCGGACATTAACCCGACAACCCGAGGCAACATCATGAAAAACATCGCAGTGGGTCTATGGATATTGCTGTTTTCCGCCGCCGCGCAGGCGGCCCAGTTGTATCGCTGGGTGGATGACAAAGGCAGTGTCGAGTGGCGCGACACTCCGCCGCCGGCCACCGCGAAAAAGGTCGAGCAGCGCAAGATGGGCGACAACGTGATCGGCGCCGCCGAAGTCCCCTATGCCGTGCAACTGGCGGCAAAGGGTCATCCCGTTACGCTGTGGGCCACGGATTGCGGCCCGGTATGCACCAGCGCGCGCGCGCACCTGAGCAAGCGCGGCGTGCCCTATACTGAAAAAAATCCGCAGAGCGATTTTGCGGCGTTCAAAAAATTATCGCCGGGCGCGAGCATCCCGCTGCTACAGGTAGGGCGTATTCAATTGCAAGGTTATCTGGAGAGTGAATGGGAAAGCACGCTGGATAACGCGGGTTACCCGCGCACTGGCGTCGCCCCCGCCACCAAGCCGACCATCGCGCCCGCGCCGCCGGCACCCAAGCCTGCTGTCGATGGTGCGAAGCCCGCCGACGGCGCCCCTGCGGCAACGAAGTAGCGCGCCTCGCCTGCGCCGCTGCCCGGCGTTGGTTCGCGCATGACCCCATAAAAATAATTCCTTTTAAAACAAATAGTTATGCGCGTAGCCACGTGGAACGTTAATTCACTGAAAGTGCGTCTGCCGCACGTGCTGGCATGGCTGGAGCAGCAAAAGCCCGATGTGCTGTGCCTTCAGGAAACCAAGACCGAAGACGTGAATTTCCCCGCGCAGGCGATCACCGACGCGGGCTACCAGGTGCTCTACAGCGGTCAGAAAACCTATAACGGCGTGGCGTTGTTGTCGCGCACGGCGGGCGCTGACGTAACCGCCGGCATCCCCGGCTTTGACGATCCGCAAAAGCGCGTGCTCGCCGCGACCTACGGCGATACGCGCGTGGTTTGCGTCTACATTCCCAACGGCGAATCGGTGGAGTCCGACAAGTACCAATACAAATTACGCTGGCTCGCCGCGCTGACCGAGTGGCTGCGCGCAGAACTGCAAAAATATCCGCAGCTCGCGCTGCTCGGCGATTACAACATCGCGCCCGAAGACCGCGATGTCTACGACCCCAAAGCCTGGGCCGGCAAGGTGCTGTGCAGTGATGCGGAGCGCGCCGCGCTCAACGGCTTGCTGACGCTGGGGCTTAAAGACAGCTTTCGGCAATTTGACCAGCCCGATCGCTCATACACCTGGTGGGATTACCGCATGAACGGCTTCAAGCGCAAGCTGGGCATGCGTATCGACCACATCCTGCTGTCGGCGCCGCTGGCCGCCAACTGCACCGCCTGCGCGGTGGATGTCGAGCCGCGCAAACTGGAGCGGCCTTCGGATCATGCGCCGGTGTTCGCGGATTTGCGGTAAATCGAGGTCAATACCGCACCGCACCTCACCTCAAAGGCGCAAAGCACTGCTGCAAAGAAGACCCGAAATGACGGGCGGTTCTTTGCGTTTCCTTTGCGCCTTTGCGCCTTTGCGGTGAAGGTGTTGGAGCGGGGTTAATCGTCACTCACTACTCACCTTTATCGTCGATTCCCAACTCCTGCACCTTGCGCGTCAGCGTGTTGCGGCCGATGCCCAATAGCGTCGCGGCCTCGATGCGCCGCCCGCCGGTTTGCGCCAGCGCTTTCAGTATCAAGGCTTTCTCGAACTGGTTGGTGAGCTCGTCCATGATGCGCGTTTCGCCGCGCGCGAGGCGCGCCTCGGCTTCGCGTTCGAGCGCATTGATCCAGTTTTGATCGGAGGTCACTACGTTCTCGGCTCGTAGCTCCGGCGGCAGGTCTTCGATTTCGATCTGCGCCGCGGGCGCCATCACCGTCAGCCAGTGACAGAGGTTTTCCAATTGCCGCACATTGCCCGGAAAATCCAGCGACGACAAATATTTGAGCACGGAACCCGAGAACCGTTTGGCTTCCACGTTGAGTTCGTTCGCGCTCTTGCGCAGAAAATGCCGCGCCAGCAAGGGAATATCTTCGCGCCGCTCGCGCAGCGACGGCAAACGCAGGCGTATCACGTGCAGGCGATGAAATAAATCTTCGCGGAACAAGCCTTGCTTGACGCGCGCTTCGAGGTCTTGATGCGTGGCGGCGATCACCCTTACGTTGGCCTTGATCGGCTGATGGCCGCCCACGCGGTAATAGTGGCCATCGGACAGCACGCGCAAGAGCCGTGTTTGCAGTTCGGCGGGCATATCGCCGATTTCATCCAGGAACAGCGTACCACCCTCGGCTTGCTCGAAGCGCCCGCGGCGCGTGGTTTGCGCGCCGGTGAACGCGCCGCGCTCATGGCCGAAGAGTTCGGATTCGAGCAACTCCTTCGGTATAGCGGCGGTGTTGATGGCGATAAACGGCTGCTTCGCGCGCAGGCTGTGGCGGTGCAGGGCATTGGCGACCAACTCTTTGCCGCTGCCGGATTCGCCGGTAATCATCACCGTGGCATTTGACGCGGCCAGCCGGCCGATGGCGCGAAACACATTTTGCATCGCGGGCGCCTGGCCAAGGATTTCGGGCGCGGCTTCCAGCGGCTCCGCCGCGTCGGGCGCGGCCTGGTTGTCGTTCATGGCGCGGCGGATCAACTCCACCGCGTGATCGACGTCGAACGGCTTGGGCAAATATTCGTACGCGCCGCCCTGAAACGCGGTCACCGCGTTTTCCAGATCGGAATGCGCAGTCATGATAATCACCGGCAGCGTGGCATGCCGCTCGCGCACTTTTTGCAACAGGATCAACCCCGATTCGCCGGGCATGCGGATATCGCTGACCACCACCTGCGGCGTTTCGGTGTCGAGCGCATTCAGCGCTTCGAGCGCCGATGAAAACGTGCGGTAGGCAATGTTCTCGCGTTCGAGGGCTTTTTCAAATACCCAGCGTATCGACTTGTCGTCGTCGACGATCCACACCGGGCTTACCGACATGACGCGCTTTCGGATCGCATCGGCGGGGAACACCGGCGGGGACGGCATCGAGAAGGCGGGTTGCATCGCGGGCTTCCTTTATCACTGGGCAACAACTGTTGCGTTTGGGTGCGGGGCATGGGGCTGTCCTTACGGTGCGTGAACACTGTGTTCCCGTGCGTCCGCGATAGGCAGCACCATGGTGAAACAGGTGCGGCCCGGCGCGCTTTCGAAAGTGAGCGCGCCGTTGTGCTGGCTGACGAAATTTTGCGCGATGGTCAGGCCCAGCCCGCTGCCGCCGTCGCGCCCCGATACCAGCGGGTAAAACACCCGTTCGCTGATTTCAGGCGGGATGCCGGGGCCATTGTCGGTAATGCCGAGTTCAATCGCGTGA
The DNA here is from genome assembly GCA_031427895.1 of Betaproteobacteria bacterium. Classification (GTDB taxonomy): domain Bacteria; phylum Pseudomonadota; class Gammaproteobacteria; order Burkholderiales; family SG8-41; genus UBA5216. Next base: position 2,289 of record JANPOH010000474.1, on the reverse strand, counting down.
CGATAGCGTTTGCGCGCGAGCGTGACCTGCCGCGCGGCGCGCGTCTTGAGCGTGATGACGCCGGCGGGAGTGTGCGATTCCGTCAGCGCCTGCGCCGCATTGCGCGCCACGTTGAGCGCGGCCTGTATCAGTTGCTCGTGATCGCCATAGATCAGCGGCAGGCTCACGTCGTAATCACGCTTGATGGTGATTGTTTTGTGGAACTCGGCCAGCAACACGCTGCGTACCCGCTCCAGCACTTCGTGGATGTTCAAATGCGCCGGACGCGGCACGCTGTGCGGCGACAGCAGCCGGCTCATCAACGCCTGCAGGCGGTCGGCCTCCTTGATGATGACCTGGGTGTATTCGTGCAGCGCGGGGTTTTCCAGCTCGCGATCCAGCAACTGCGCCGCGCCGCGGATACCGCCCAGCGGGTTCTTGATTTCGTGCGCGAGATTACGCATCAGTTCGCGGTTGGCGACGCTTTGATCGAGCACGCGCTCTTCGCGCGCAATTCGCAGTTGCTGCTCGATCTGGCGGAATTCGATCAGACTGCCGCTGAGATCAAAAACACTGCCGTGCTCTATCGGCGTCACCGTGCAGGTGAGGTGCATGCGCGGGCGCCCGCTGACCGCGATGGCAAGATCGTGCTCGGAAAAACTGCAATTGTTCTTGCGCGCATACTGCAACGCCCGCGCCAGCAGTTCGTGATCCGCGAATACATCGGCGATGGCGTGCCCCACCACCTGCGGGCTGCTGACTTCGAGCAGATTTTCAGCGGCCGGATTCATATAGCGCAATACATCGTCGTGATCCACGAGGATCACGGCGGTGGCTAATAAATCGAGTCCTGATAAGGCGGCGGGTGTCATGGCGTCATTCCAGACCTCATGATGAGCAAGAAGCAGGCCAACGCGGGGAAATCGCCGTAACGGCGACCGCTATCGCCGTTATGCCCCGCCGCGGAACGAATTAACGATTATTGCTCAACTCTTTTTTGAGATTGGCGATATTGTCTTCGTGCAGTTTGACTTTCTTTTGGAACGGCTCGACGCGGTCGAGCATGCGCTGCGCGTTGCGTTCGCTGCCCAAGCGGGTGTTTTCCTGCTCCGCCAGCTCTTTTTTCGCCGCTTGCAGGTTTCGTTCTTCGTTGCCCAACTCGGTTTCGAGGATTTTTTTGCGGTCGTTGTCGCGCTGCTGCTGCACCTGCGGCGCCACTTTGGGGAAATCGCCCGGCGTCGGGCCGGCTTTCCCCGCAGGCGGGGATGATACGACGTTGGGCGTAATCGTCAATTGCTTGCACCCCTTGGCGTCCGCTTTGATGTTGGTAAAGCGTTTGCCGCCGCCGGGCTCTTCGCATTCCCACATGTCCGCGTGCAGCGGCCCGGCCACCACACTCAGTAACGCCATCGCCAGCAAAGTTCGCATCGCTAACCTCTTGATTTCCTGAATGAAGAAAATAACGCCGCATACGGTAGGTGGTTGACCGGGCACCTTCAAATCGAGTTTGTAACTATTTGTTTATAAACAACAATTATATTTGCACTATTTTGGTGCGTCAAGAAATTTAAAGCATCACCGCAGTAGCGCAATGGCGCGGCGCAAATGCAGAGAACGGCAGAACCACATTCATAAGAAAACGGCGACTCACCGTTGGGATGAGTCGCCGTGTCATGCACTTCTTCGCGCTGCCGCGGTGCGCGGGTCGTACTTTTACAGGCTGTAGTACAACTGAAATTCCAGCGGATGCGTGGTCATGCGGAAGGCAGTGACTTCTTCCATTTTCAACGCGATGTAGGCGTCGAGCATGTCGTTGGAGAACACGCCGCCGCGCGTGAGGAACTCGCGATCGTTGTCCAGATGCTCCAGCGCCATGTCGAGCGAGGAACACACGTTCGGCACTTTTTTGGCTTCTTCGGGCGGCAAGTCATACAGGTTCTTGTCGATCGGATCGCCGGGATGAATTTTGTTTTGCACGCCGTCGAGGCCGGCCATCATCATCGCGGTGAACGCCAGGTACGGGTTCGCCGTCGGGTCGGGGAAGCGCACTTCAATGCGGCGGCCTTTCGGGCTGGTCACGAACGGAATGCGAATCGACGCCGAGCGGTTGCGCGCGGAATACGCCAGGTTGATCGGTGCTTCAAAGCCGGGCACCAGACGCTTGTAGGAGTTGGTGCCGGGGTTGGTAATCGCGTTCATCGCTTTGGCGTGTTTTATGATGCCGCCGATGTAGAACAGCGCAAATTCCGACAAGCCCGAGTAGCCGTTGCCACTGAACAGATTGGCGCCGTCTTTCCAGATCGACTGATG
>JANPOH010000473.1:0-16335 GCA_031427895.1 Betaproteobacteria bacterium | reverse complement strand
CTCACTTTCGTACATTTTTTCGTACCCTTCTGGAGATTCCTACATGGCCGCCGCCAAACCCCTCAACAAACGCAGCCAGCTCATCACCGCCGGTGTGGCCCGCTCACCCAACCGCGCGATGCTGCGCGCCGTGGGCTTTGGCGATAACGATTTCGTCAAGCCCATCGTCGGCGTCGCCAACGGCCACTCGACGATGAATCCATGCAATGCCGGCATTCAGCCGCTGGTGGATCGCGCGATTGATGCATTGAAACAAGCGGGGGCGATGCCGCAAGTGTTTGGCGTACCCACGATTACCGACGGTATCGGCATGGGCACCGAGGCGATGAAGTATTCGCTGGTCTCGCGCGAAGTCATCGCCGACTGCATCGAAACCGCGGTCAACGGCCAGGCGATGGACGGCGTGCTGGTATGCGGCGGCTGCGACAAGAATATGCCCGGCGGCATGATCGCCATGCTGCGCATGAACGTGCCGGCCATTTACGTTTACGCCGGCACCATCAAGCCCGGCAAGTGGAAAGGCATTGATCTCACTATCGTCAGCTCGTTTGAAGCCGTGGGGGCTTACGCCGCAGGCAAAATGAGCAAGGAAGATTTTGTCGGCATCGAAAAAAACGCCTGCCCGTCGGTGGGCGCCTGCGGCGGCATGTACACCGCGAACACCATGTCGAGCTCGTTCGAAGCGCTGGGCATGAGCATGCTCGGCTCCTCGCAAATGGCCTCGCCTGATCCGGAGAAAGCCGACTCCGCCGCCGACTCCGCGCGGGTGCTGTTCAACGCAATCAAAAAAGACATCAAGCCGCGCGATATTGTCACGCGCAAATCGATAGAAAACGCGGTGGCGCTGATCATGGCCACCGGCGGCTCCACCAACGCGGTGCTGCATTTCCTCGCCATCGCACACGCTGCGGAAGTGAAATGGACGATTGATGACTTCGAGCGCATGCGTAAAAAAGTGCCGGTGCTGTGCGATCTCAAACCGTCGGGCCGTTATGTCGCGGTGGATTTCCATCGCGCCGGCGGCGTGCCGCAGGTGCTGAAAATGTTGTTGAAACACGGCCTGCTGCACGGCGACTGCCTCACCATCACCGGCGAAACCATGGCCCAAGCACTGGCGAAAGTGCCGGATAATCCGCGCAAAAATCAGGACGTGATCCGCCAGTGGGACAACCCCATGTACAAACAGGGCCACCTCGCGATACTCAAAGGCAACCTGTCGCCCGAAGGCTGCGTCGCCAAAATCACCGGCCTGAAATCGCCGAAGATCACCGGCCCCGCGCGCGTGTTCAACTCCGAGCGCGAAACCATGGACGCGATCATGGCGAAAAAAATCAAGGCGGGCGACGTGGTGGTGATCCGCTACGAAGGCCCCAAAGGCGGCCCCGGCATGCAGGAGATGCTCGCACCCACCGGCGCATTGATCGGCCAGGGGCTGGGCGAATCGGTGGGCCTGATTACCGACGGGCGTTTCTCCGGCGGCACTTGGGGCATGGTGGTCGGCCATGTGTCGCCCGAAGCCTATGTCGGCGGCCCGATCGCGCTGGTGAAGGAAGGCGACTCGATTACCATAGACGCCATTAAGCTATTGATTCAATTGAATATTTCATCCAAGGAATTGGCGGCGCGCAAAGCCAAATGGAAGCAACCCAAGCCGCGGTACACGCGTGGCGTGCTGGCGAAGTTCATGAACACGGTGTCGAGCGCGAGCAAGGGTGCGGTGACGGACTGACCTTGCGTGTGACCGCGCGTCGGCGCGAAACCGCTGCAAATTCGCGTCGCCGCGCCCTCGGATGCGGGCGCGCCTGAAACACGGGATTGATATCATTCATACGAAATGATATCGTATCGTTATCTACTTGACGGAGTGATAGCCATGGCCGCCGTGACCATCAGAAATTTACCGGATGAAACCCTGCGCGCCCTCAAGAAACGCGCCGAGCAGGGCGGGCGCAGCACAGAGGCTGAAATGCGCGTGATCCTGCAGAATGCGGTACGCCCGCGGCACGGCATGGGATCGGTGTTGGCGGAAATCGGCCGAAAACATGGGGGCGTTGAATTTTCGAAGACACGCCGGCGCAGCCCGGTGCGGCCAGTGAACTTTGAATCATGATTATTCTGGATACGAATCTTGTCTCCGAACCCCTCAAACCGAAGCCCGATGCCGCGGTGTTGGCCTGGTTGGATCGGCAAGCGCCGGAAACGCTCTACCTGACTACGATTACCTTGGCCGAGCTACAGGCGGGCATCGAGGTCTTGCCTGTAGGGAAACGTCGCAAGGCGTTGCAGGAGACGATGACGGAAGTAGTTGCCCAGTTCGAGGGTCGCATCCTGTCGTTCGATCAGGACAGCGCACACGCGTTTGGGCGCGTGGTCGCGGGCACGCAAGCGGCGGGCAATCCGCTTCACTTTGGCGATTGCGCGATCGCTGCCATCGCCATCAGGCGCGGTTTCGTGCTGGCGACCCGCAATGTGCGGGACTACAAGGGCGCAGGCATCGAATTGATTGATCCTTGGAACGCATCCTAAAGCAAGTCGGACTGGCGCCATGCGCGTCGAGCGCGCTTAGCGGTACGCGCTAAACTGAAAAGTTCGAATTCGATCTGACACTGGCTGTCAGAACACGCGTTTCGGGTAAGCAATAAGCAAGACGCGTCCCTATGCTTGCGACTACCACCGCCCAATAATGACGCCGTGAGCCACGGCGTGATCGCCGCGCCGGATAATTTGCTTGCCACTCATCGTGATGCGGTTACGGCGCTTTCGCATCCAGGCAAAGAGCAAATCGTACAGTTCGCGACGCGCGCTTGATACGGTAGCACCGGTGTCTGCGCCGCGATCATTCAGCTCAAACGGATCGTTCGCCAGGTCGTAGAGTTGCGGCGCAAATCCATCGTAATGAATGAGCTTCCAGTGTGGCGTGCGCACCATCACGGCACGCGCGTTGTCGACGTCCACACCCAGCGCGCGCCGCGCGGGCGAGAACGCATAGTCAAGCTCGCAGAAAACCGCGTCGCGCGCGGGCGCGTCGCCCCCGTGCAGCAAGGGCAGCAGCGACCGCCCTTCGATGATGTGGTCGGGAATAGTTTGCCCCACCGCGTCGAGGAAAGTGGGCACGAGATCGATAGCCTCAACCAACGCGTCCGTCACGGCGCCACGCACGGACTGCTCCGATGGATCGAAAATGATCAACGGCACCCGCACGGCTGGTTCGAAGAGCATTTCCTTGTCACCCAACCAGTGATCGCCAAGAAAATCGCCGTGGTCGCTGGTGAACACGATCAGGGTGTCATCCATGCGCCCGGCGTCTTGCAGAAACGCCAGCAACCGCCCGATGTGATCGTCGATCTGTTTAACCAGCCCCATGTAGGCGGGGATCACGGTGCGCCGCACTTCGTCGCGTGAGAACTCCACGCCTTCGGAATGCTGGCGAAACGCGCGATACACCGGATGCGCGTCCTCGCGCTCGTGTGCCGCGCGCACCGGCGCGATGCAATCGTCTGCGCCAAAGGCTGCGTGATACGGCGCCGGTGCAATGTACGGCCAGTGGGGCTTGATATACGACAGATGCAGGCACCACGGCTGCTCACCTTGCTCGCGAATAAAATCCATCGCGCGGTTGGTGGTCCACGCGGTTTCCGAATGCGCCTCAGTGACACGCGCCGACAGCCTCGCGTTGCGCATGTTCCACCCGCTCGCGACACTGCCGTCGGCTGCCAGGCCCGAATTGGCATACTCATGCCACGGATTGCGCCCCGCATAGCCCTGCGCTTTCAAAAATGCGTTGTAAATACCACCGCGTTTTTCAACAGCGCTGTCGGGAACGATGCCGTCGTGACGTGCATACGGCTCGAATCCCGCTTCGGCGAGCAATAGGCCCGCGCCCGTTTCCGGGTTGAGGGTCAGTCGCGTGATGCCTTCAATGTCGGACGCGGCGTGGGTTTTCCCCACGACGGCGGTGCGTAACCCCGCCGCGCGCAGATAGTCGCCGAGCGTGCGTTCGCCCGCCGGCAGCGGCACGAAATTCCACGTCGCACCATGGCTCATCACATAGCGTCCGGTGTAGAACGACATACGCGACGGCCCGCACACCGAGCCTTGCACGTAGGCGCGCGTGAAGCGCGTGCCCATCGCGGCCAGCCGGTCTATGTTGGGTGTAGCAAGACGCGGGTGCCCGTAGCACGACAAATAATCCGCGCGCAACTGATCGCACATGATGAACAGGATGTTGCGCACGGAGGCCATGGCGTTCAGTCCGCGCGCAAACCAGCGTCGCGCGCCACTTTCGACCAGCGCGCGAACTCCGAGCGGAAGAATGTCCCAAACGCATCGCTCCCGCCTTCCGCCGCAGCCTCCATCCCCAGCGTCGCGAACCGCGCCTTGATGTCGGGCGACTCCACAATCTTTGCGATCTCGCTTGCCATTCTTGCAATGATAGCCTTCGGCGTTGCGCTCGGCGCGACCAGCCCTTGCCACGGGCGTATTTCGACACCCGCATAGCCGAGTTCAACCATGGTGGGCACATCAGAAAATGCTGGCAATCGGCGCGGCGCGGGCGTTGCCAGCGCGCGCAGCCTCCCGGACTGGATGTGCGGTCCGGCTGCCGGCGTCGCGGCAAACATCAAATCCACCTGCTCGCCGACGACTGCCGTCACACCTGCCGGCGCACCCTTGAACGGCACGTGGCGGATATTAATGCCGGTGTGCCGTTTGAAAAATTCACCCGACAAGTGTGCGGGCGTGGCGTTGCCGCCGGAGCCGAATGTCATCCGATCCGGCTGTGATTTAGCGTGAGCGACAATATCCTTTACCGATTTCCATGGAGACGATGCACGCACCACCAGCAACTGAGACTCCCAATTGGTCTGGATCACCGGCGCCAAGTCGGCGACCATGTCAAAGGGAACATTGGGCAGCAGGGTGGGTGCAAGCAGGTAGGTTAGCGATATCACACCGAAGGTATAGCCGTCCGGCGTGGCCTTGGCCACGACGTTGAGGCCTATCGATCCAATCGCCCCCGGGCGATTTTCAACCACCACCGGCTGACCGAGGGCAGCAGCCAGTCGTTCGCCGACGATGCGCGCCACGACATCCGGCGGCGACCCCGGCGAGGTTGATGCGATGACGCGTATCGGCTTGTTGGGCCAAGCGGAGGGCGTGGCAGCCTGCGCAACTCCATGGTTGCCCAGCGCTATTGCCATGATGAACCCAGTGCGGAATAACGAGTGCCAGCGATGATTGTCGGATTTCATGCTCCACCTCCGGTTGCGCCGGGATCATTCCGGCGGAGATCACAGTAAACCACGGCACGCGATCCCGATGTAAGATGGCAAAGTAATAACCATGATAACCAGGGGGCATCCCTTGCGCCTGCGACAGATTCAGGATTTTCTGGCCATCATTGAGGAAGGCAGCATCCATGCTGCCGCGCGCAAGCTTGAATTGTCGCAGCCCGCGGTGACCAAAAGCCTGCGCGGGCTAGAGGCCGAATTGGACGCGCAACTGGTACGTCGCACCAACCAGGGTGTCGTGCCCACGGAGGCAGGGCGTGCGCTCTACGCCCGGGCGCGTTTGGCTAATAGCGAGTTGCGCAAAGCCCAAGAGGAAATCGCGCAACTTACCGACACGGGCGCAGGCTCGGTGGCGTTTGGCACGGGAGTCGCGGCGGGAATATTGATTGTGCCCGAAGCCATTGCAAATTTCCGCCGGCAGTACCCTCGCACTCGCATTCGCATACTGGAAGGATTTCCATCAACGCTTTTTCCGCTGGTTCGGAATGCAACACTGGATTTCGCAATTGGTCCGCGGCCTGCTGGCAAACTCGATCCGGCGTATGCGTATGTTCCCTTATTCCGCCACGATTGGGTCATTGTCGCGCGCAAGAAACATCCATTGCGCGACGCGCGCTCGCTCGCCCAACTCGCCAACGCCGACTGGCTTACGATGCAGCCGGTCAATTCCTTGGGGAGAGGGGTTGACCGCTTATTTTCGCCGCTGGGTCTGCCGTCCCCGAATCAAGTTATTGAATGCGAGTCCTACAATATTCTCGTGGCGCTTCTCGCCAAGACCGACATGCTGGCCATCATCTCAAAGTGGATGCTCACCGAACCATTCGCGCGCGATTCGCTGCTGTCGATACCCGTCGCCGAAGCCTTGCCGTCGTCCGCGGCAGGCATGTTTACGCGCACCGGTTCTACTCTCACCAAGCCCGCCGCGGCATTGGCGAAAGCAATCACCGCAGTCGCGCGGCGGTTGGCCGCTGAACGCTGAAATTGCCGTTATGGGAAAAACCTTACCCGGTATTCAAAACGGGCTTTGACGCGGCCCGGCAATAATCGCCAAGTCTTGGCGATGAAAGAGTTTCCGTTATAACGACACTTGCAATAACCCCACGCCGGAATCGCGATTCATACAGAAATCCCATGCCCAACCGCCTCGCTCACGAAACCAGCCCTTACCTCCAGCAACACGCCGACAACCCCGTGGACTGGCATCCGTGGGGCGAGGAAGCGCTCGCACTCGCCCGCGCGCAGGACAAACCGATTTTGCTGTCGGTGGGTTACTCGGCCTGCCACTGGTGCCACGTGATGGCGCACGAGTCGTTCGAGGATGCTGATGTCGCCGCCGACATGAATCGGCTGTTTGTGAACATCAAAGTGGATCGCGAGGAGCGGCCCGATCTTGACCAGATATATCAGACCGCGCATCACATGCTCACGCAGCGCAACGGCGGCTGGCCGCTGACGATGTTTCTGCTGCCCGACGGCACGCCGTTTTTCGGCGGCACGTATTTTCCGAAAACGCCGCGTTACAACATGCCGGGGTTTTTGGCCTTGCTGCCGCGGATTGAACAGGCGTATCGCGAGCAGCGCGGTGAAATTGCAAAGCAAAACGCTTCGCTGATGGCGGCGTTGGCGGGCACCCTGCCGATTGCCACTGACGCCGGGGAATTCACGCGCGCCCCGCTGGATACGGCGTTGCGGGAATTCGCGCAAATGTTCGACCGCGAACACGGCGGCATCGGCCGCGCGCCCAAGTTTCCGCATCCGTATGAGCTGGCGTTTTGTCTGCGCCGCCACGCCATCGATAACGACGCAGATACCGGTACTACGGGCCTCGATATCGCCCATACCACGCTCACCCGCATGGCCGAGGGCGGCATTTACGATCACTTGGGCGGCGGCTTTGCGCGCTATAGCGTGGATGACACGTGGACGATCCCGCACTTCGAGAAAATGCTCTACGACAACGGGCCGCTGCTGGCGCTGTACTGCGATGCGTGGCAGGTCACGCAGTCGCCGCGCTATAAAACCGTGTGCGCGGAAACCGCGGCGTGGGTGATGCGCGAGATGCGGCACAAGGACGGCGGCTACTACTCGTCGTTCGACGCCGATTCGGAGCACGTCGAAGGCAAGTTTTATGTGTGGACGCCGGATGAAGTGAAGGCGCTGCTCACGGCGGAAGAATACGCAGTGGTGGCGCCGCATTTCGGTCTGGATGGCGCGGCGAATTTCGAGCATGAACACTGGCACCTGCGCGTGACGCAGCCCCTCGCCAAAGAGGGCGACGCGTTACTCGCCAATGCCCGCGCCAAACTGCTCGCGGCGCGCGGCAAACGCATCTGGCCGGGTCGTGACGAAAAAATCCTCACCAGTTGGAACGCGCTGATGGTTAAGGGCATGGCGCGCGCGGCGCGGGTGTTCGACGAACCGGCGTGGCTGGCCTCGGCGCAACGTTCAGTCGATTTTATTCGCAACACCTTGTGGCAAAACAACCGCCTGCTCGCGACGTACAAGGACGGCCGCGCGCATCTGAACGCCTATCTCGACGACTACGCTTTTTTGCTCGATGCGCTGCTGGAACTGATGCAAGGCGAGTTTCGCGCCGCCGATCTGGAATTGGCCCGCGCGTTGGCCGATCGGCTGCTCGATCAGTTTGAAGACGCCGAGCACGGCGGGTTTTTCTTCACCAGCCACGATCACGAAAAACTGATCCTGCGCAACAAACCCGGCCACGATAACGCCACGCCGTCCGGCAACGGCATCGCTGCGTTCGCACTGCAACGGCTGGGGCACGTCATCGGCGAGCCGCGCTACATTGATGCCGCCCAGCGCGCGCTTCGTTTGTTCTACGGCGCGATGCAGCGCCAGCCCAGCGCGTTTGCGAGTTTGCTTGCCGCGCTGGAAGAAGCGCTCGCGCCGCCGCGCGTGGTGGTGTTGCGCGGCGAGGCGGGCGCGCTGCGCGAGTGGCAGCGCGCGCTGGCAGCGCGCTATCGGCCCGATACGATGGTACTTGCATTGGCGAACGACGCCGCGAATCTGCCGCCCGCGCTCGCCAAGCCCGCGGCGCCCGGCGGCGTCAACGCATGGCTTTGCCAAGGCGTTAGTTGCTTGCCACCGGTTTCGGATTTGGGCACAATCGTGCGCTTGCTGGATCAGGCAAACAAATAAAATCGTTTATAAACAAATACTTACATGGAAACCTTGATTATGAAATATTTGCTCGCGGCGTCTGCCGCAACTTTGGGTCTGTTGCTTTCGGGCACAGTGCAGGCTGACGAAAAACTCGCGCAGGCCAATGGCTGCATGACCTGCCATCAAATCGACAAAAAAGTACTCGGCCCGTCGTTCAAGGACATCGCCGCCAAGTACAAAGGCGACAAGGCCGCCGAAGCCACGCTGGCCAAGAAAGTGAAAGACGGCGGCAAGGGCGTGTGGGGCGAAATGGTGATGCCGCCCAACGCGCATGTGAAAGACCCCGATATCGCCGCGATCAACAAGTGGATTTTGGCGCAAAAGTAATTTTGCCGAGTGCTGCAACAAAAAGCCGGCTGCGTAATGAAGCCGGCTTTTTTATTTGGCCAATCTCTCAGAAAACGCTCAGAAAAACGCCAGCGCCCGCGCCTCGATGCTCTGCCGCGGCGGCGCGCCCGGCAGCGTTGCCGGATCGGTGAACGAGGTGTGCGCGGTGAAGCGCGCGCGGCCGTCTTTCTCGGAATCAAACACCTTAAACACCAGCGCTTCATTGCGCGTCATTTTCGGAAAATAAATCCAGCGGTGTTTGGGGTTGTAAGCGAGTCGATAGGTTTGCCCGATACGCGTCGGGTAGCGCCGCTCGGCCACCAGCAAATCGTCAAATGCGATGGTGTGGGCATCCACCATCGCCAGCGGATTCGATTCAATGGGCTGGTTGATCGCGCGCCACACCTGAATGATGGCGAAGCGCTTTTGCAGCAACGTCTCGGCCTCGTCGGGCAGTAAATCGCGCACGCGTTGCGGCCCCGACCACTCGGTGTAATCGTTGTGCGCCGAGACCACCGGCTCGCGTATGAGCTTCGCTTCGCGCTCGGCCTGATCGCCCGAGCGCAGCGTGTGATCGAACAGCACCACGCGAGCGGCGCCCGATTCGCGCTTGATGAGCGCCTCGACTTCGCGGTAATACACTGACTTCAGCTCCTGCGCGTCGAAAAAATCCTTCATCGCGGTTTGGTGTTCGACAAACACGAAACCGTTTTTTTCCAGCGTGAAGGTCTCGGCCAACGGGCGGCCGTTTTCGATGGGCATTTGGCGCATATCCAGCGCACCGGTTTTGCGGCGGCTAATGTCGCCTTCGCCGAAGGTTTCGTTGATGAGCTTTTCGCCGGTATTCAGCGTGTATGGAATGTCGGCCAGCGTTTGCGTCACAGCCATATCGGGTGCGTTCATGATTTCACCTTTTCTCACGAAGTTGAAGCGAGAGACTAGGCCACAGCCGGGCGCGCCGTCAAATGTGCGTACAATGTGCGCCATAACCAACGGGCAATGAGGAACTAAAGCGTGGCATATAAACCAGAACTGACGGGCTTTATCGGCGTGGGCGTAATGGGCGGGCGCATGGCGCGGCGGCTGCTGGAGGCAGGGTTTCCGTTGATTATTTGTGACGTAAACGCTGCCGCACTCAAGCCGCTGGTGAAGCTGGGTGCGAAAGTGGCACGCAGCCCGCGCGAGGTGGCAGACAAGGCGCGCATCGTATTCGCCAGCGTGCCTACGCCGCCGGTGCTGCGTGACGTTGCGCTGGGAACCACCGGTTTGATACACGGCAAGGCGATGAAAATTCTGGTTGATCTCTCGACCACCGGATCGAAGGTGGAAAAAGAAATCGCCGGGGCGCTGGCGGCACGCGGCATCGATCTGATTGATTCGCCGGTGTCCGGCGGCGCGTCGGGCGCGGACAAAGGCACGCTGGCGGTAATGGTGGCAGGCAAGGCGCGGTCCGTCGCGGCCGTGCGTGGCGCGCTGGAGGTGATCGGCAAGGTCTTCGTCGTCGGCACGCAGCCGGGGCAGGCGCAGTTGATGAAGCTGTTGAACAATCTACTGTCGACGAGTGCGCTGGCGATGAGTCTGGAGGTATTCGTCGCGGGGGCAAAAGCCGGACTCGACGCGGACATGATGGTGGCGGTTATCAATGCCGGCAGCGGACGTAACAGCGCCACCGAAGAGAAAATCCCCAAATCGGTGCTGACGCGCAACTTTGATTTTGGTTTCCCGATCTCCGGCGCGCGCAAGGACATCGGCCTCGCCATCGAGGAGTGTCAGGCGCTGGGCCTGCCGATGATCGTCGGCAGCGCGGCGAAGCAGTTGTGGGAGTTTGCCTACAACCAGGGCGGCGGCAAGCGCGACATGACGTCGCTGGTCACTTATCTGGAACCGTGGGCGGGGGTGGAGGTGCGGGGCAAGGCGGCGGGCAAAGCGCGGAAGGCACAGAAAACGCGCAAGCGCGCTTAAGGGCGTTTCACCGCGGAACACACATAACACGCGGAAAAAACCCGAAAAGCCAACGCAGGGCGAACGGCAAAATTCAAAATCATTCGCCAAAGAGGGCGCAGAGGAAAAGCACGGGGTATTTCCACGTTTTTTTCCGCGTGTTCTGTGTGTTCCGCGGTTAATGGTTTTTCTTCAGGATCACACCGCCGTATGCCAATGCAAGCCATGCGGCAGCGTTGGCGGCCCGAACAAAAAATGCAACACCCGGCGCACGCCGCTGCCTGTGATGCGTGATGATGCGTGCAAAAGCAGCGGACGCATCACCAGTGCCGCGCCGCGGCCGGCAGCACACTCGATCTCGCCGTATTGGGCGCGCAAGCGCTCAATGTCATTGGCCGCCAGCCGCCCGCTTTGATGCGAGCCGGGCGTCAAGCGCAACGGCCCGGTGCCGGGCGGGCAGGCATCCAGATGCACCCGGATAGCAACCACATCGGAGAGCACTGCCGCGGGCGGCTGCGTGTAGTGCGCGCCTTCCTTGAACGCCCAGCCAGTGCATTCGGGCGCATCAATGCGGTCGCGCACGGGGATGCTCAAATCCTGATGGCTGGCGACCGCCCAGTTTTTTTCGGTGCTCTTTTCAAACAAGGTACATTGCACCGCGACGGCGGCGGTCGGCAGCAAGGGCGCTATCGCGGGATGCGCTTTTATCGATAGCGCCAGATGCCGGCACCACGGCAACGCCAGCAGATTGCGGCTGCCTGCGCCGCACACGCCGAGTTGCGCGACGTGGCGAATCAGCGCATCGCATTGCGCGAGTGAAATAACGCCGGGAACCATGGTGTAGCCCCGTGCTGAAAAAGCTTCGGTATGCATGCCGCTGTGCAAAATTGACAATCCCCCGCGCCGCCGACGATAATCAATTTTTGTTCCAAAAACAATAGCTTAACCTTCGGGAGCGTACCATGAATCGCAGACACCTTATTCTCTCGGCAGCCGCGGCAGCCTTCGCGCTGACCTTGGCCGCGTGCGGCGACAAAACGCCGCCGCCCGCGCCGAAAAAAGCCGCGGCACCCGCGGTGCAGGTGATAAAAATCGGCTCGGCGTCGCCGCTCACCGGCACCGAGGCGCATATCGGCATCGACATTCGCAACGGCGTGCAACTGGCGATCGAGGATGCGAACAAGGCCAATGTGCAGATCGGCGGCAAGCCGGTGAAGTTTGAACTGGTGGCCGAAGACGACGAGGCTAACCCGACCAAGGCAACCACGGTCGCGCAAAAACTGGTGGACGCCAAGGTCGCGGGCGTGGTCGGGCATTTCAATTCCGGCGCGTCGATACCGGCGTCGAAGGTGTATGCCGACGCCGGCATTCCGCAGATATCGCCCTCCTCCACCAACCCGGATTACACCCTCAAAGGCTACAAGACCACCTTTCGCGTGGTCGCGCACGACGGGCAGCAAGGCCCGACGCTGGCGCGCTTCGCACTCGATAAGCTGAACGCCAAAAACATCGCCGTGATCGACGACGCCACGGCCTACGGTCAGGGGTTGGCGGATAACTTTGAAGCCGCGGTGAAAGCGGGCGGCGCGAAAGTGATCGCGCGCGAACATACCACCAACAAGGACACCGACTTCAAGGCGATACTCACGCGCATCAAGGGCATGAACCCCGATCTCATCATGTTCGGCGGCATCGACCCGCAGGCCGCGCCGATGATTAAGCAGATGAAAGAACTCGGCATCAAGGCACGGTTCATCGGCGGCGACGGCATGCAAACGCCGAATTTCATCAAGCTCGCGGGCGAGGCGGCCGACGGCGCTTATGCGTCGATCCCCGGTCTGCCGAAAGAGACCATGCCCGGCGGCAAGGAATTCCTCGCCAAATACAAAGCGAAGTTCAATGCCGAAGTTGAACTGTTCGCGCCCATGGGCTACGACGCGGTGATGGTGTTCATCGAGGCGATGAAACGCGCGGGCTCGGCTGATCCCTTGAAATATCTGCCGGAGATCAGCAAAACCAACTATACCGGTGTGATCGGCCCGATCGCGTTCGACGAAAAAGGCGACCTCACCAATGGCCCGATCACCATTTACGTGGTGAAAGGCGGCAAATGGGAGGCGCTGGAAACCGTCACGCCGACCACCGGCGCCAATACCGCCCCGAAGGGGGGTGCGAAGGCCGAAGCGAAGGCGGATGCCCCCAAGGACGCGGCGAAAAAGTAAGTTGCACGCCGCGCATCCTGTAGCACAAAAAACGGCGCCCTTGCGGCGCTGTTTTTGTTGGCGCCGGTGTAACGCTCGCGCTGTTTTTGTTGGCGCCGGCGTAACGCTCGCGCTGTTTTTATAGGCGCCGGTTTCAGATAAGCCATGGAAATATTTCTCCAGCAAATCCTGAACGGCCTGTTGCTCGGCAGCATCTACGCGCTGGTGGCGCTGGGCTACACCATGGTTTACGGCATTCTGGGGCTTATCAATTTTGCCCACGGCGATATCGTGATGATCGGCGCGCTGGTGGCGCTGTCGGTGGTGACGGCGCTGGGCGCGAGTCTGCCGGTGATGGTGGTATTGCTGATTGCCGCGGCAGCGGCCATCGTGGTGTGCGTGGCGCTGGGTCTCGTGATTGAGCGCACCGCGTATCGCCCGCTGCGTCGCGCGCCGCGCCTGGCGCCGCTCATCACCGCGATCGGCGTGTCGATACTGATTCAGTATTCCGCGGCGCTGGTGTGGGGCAAGCAGCACCTGTCGCTGCCGGAGATCGTGAAACCCGGCAACATCGAATTCGGCGGCGCGCAGATCACCACCACGCAGGCGTTCATTTTCGTGTTCGCCTGCGCGATCATGGCGGCGCTGCTGTGGTTTGTGAAAGCAAGCCGCATGGGCCGCGCGATGCGCGCCACCGAGCAAAACCCCGATGTCGCCGGGCTGATGGGCGTGAACACCACGCGCGTGATCGCGTTCACCTTCGCACTCGGCGCATCCATCGGCGCCGTGGCCGGCGTGATGGTGGTGCTGTATTACGGCCAGGGCCATTACTTCATGGGCTTCATGCTCGGATTCAAAGCGTTTACCGCGGCGGTGCTGGGCGGCATCGGCAATATACCCGGCGCGATGCTCGGCGGCC
This sequence comes from Betaproteobacteria bacterium, assembly GCA_031427895.1. Classification (GTDB taxonomy): domain Bacteria; phylum Pseudomonadota; class Gammaproteobacteria; order Burkholderiales; family SG8-41; genus UBA5216. The sequence continues at coordinate 2,476 of JANPOH010000473.1, read as the reverse complement.
TGCTGCTCGGCCTGATCGAGAGTCTGGCGGCGGGCTATATGGGCGACATCACCGGCGGCGTGTTCGGCAGCAATTACCGCGATGTCTATGCGTTCCTGGTGCTGGTGATCGTGCTGACCTTGCGACCGTCGGGGTTGATGGGCGTGCGTAGTGGTGACAGGGCTTAAACCCTTATTAACCACAGATGAACACAGATAACGGCATCAACCAATTGACTGAGCGCGTAATTGGCTGCGCTTATCAGGTTAGTAACATTTTGGGCAGCGGATTTCTGGAAAGAGTCTATGAGAATTCATTGGTATTGGAACTTCGCAAGCTTGGGTTTGGCATCGCTCAACAGCACAGTATCCAAGTGAAATACGAGGGGCAGGTTGTCGGAGAATACGTCGCAGACATTTTGGTAAACGAGACCATCCTGCTCGAAATCAAAGCAATCCGTAAACTTGATGATGTGCATATGGCGCAATGCGTGAACTACCTTAAGGCGACCGGGTTAAGGGTTTGCCTTCTGCTAAATTTCGGAACTCCAAAAGTAGAGATCAAGCGAATCATTCATGGCAGTTAATCTGTGTTCATCTGTGTTTATCTGTGGTTAATCAGCCCTTGACCTTAAACCGCCTATTCACCTACGCCGCCATTGCCGTCGTGCTGGTGGCGTTGCCGTTCGTGATCGACGCCACGCTCGGCCGCGCGTGGGTACGCATCATTGATGTCGCGCTGTTGTTCGTGATGCTGGCGTTGGGGTTGAACATCGTGGTCGGCTACGCGGGCTTGCTGGATTTGGGTTACATCGCGTTTTTTGCGGTAGGCGCATACTGTTATGCGCTGCTGGCGTCTCCGCACTTTGGCATTCATGCCTCGTTTTTGTTGCTGCTGCCGCTGGGGGCGATGGTGGCCGCAGTATTCGGGGTGATGCTCGGCGCGCCAACATTAAAGTTGCGTGGTGACTATCTGGCGATAGTCACGCTGGGCTTCGGCGAGATCATCCGTATTTTTTTGAACAACCTGAACCGGCCGTTCAATCTCACCAACGGCCCGCAGGGGATCACGCTGATCGACCCCTTGCAGATCAGCGGACTTTCTCTTTCAAAAACATATACTTACATGGGTTTCTCGATTGCGCCCGTGCATATGTATTACTTTGTGTTTCTGGCCTGCGCGCTACTGACAATTTTTATTTCGTTGCGGCTGGAAAATTCGCGCATCGGCCGTGCGTGGGTCGCCATCCGCGAGGACGAGCTTGCGGCAAGCGCGATGGGCATCAACACGCGCAACATGAAGTTGCTGGCGTTCGCGATGGGCGCCACCTTCGGCGGCGTGGCGGGCGGCTTGTTTGCATCGTTTCAGGGCTTTATCAGCCCGGAAAGTTTCACGCTGCTCGACTCGGTGATGGTGTTGTGCATGGTGGTGCTGGGCGGCATGGGCAACGTCGCCGGCGTGGTACTGGGCGCGATTTTGCTCACCGCGCTGCCGGAGGCGCTGCGCTACATCGGGCCGCTGCAACAACAATGGCTGGGGCGCGTCTATATTGACCCATCGGATTTACGCATGCTGTTGTTCGGCCTCGCGCTGGTGCTGATGATGCTGTTTCGCCCGGCGGGATTGTGGCCGTCGAAAACGCGGCGGCGCGAATTGGCGGTGGAGAAAGCCGGTGGCTGAGCCGCTGCTGGCCGTCAACGGCATCACCAAGCGCTTCGGCGGGCTGACCGCTTTGAACGGTGTGTCGATGTCTATCGCGCGCGGCGAAATTTTCGGCCTGATCGGCCCCAATGGCGCGGGCAAAACCACGCTGTTTAACATACTCACCGGCGTGTATTCCTCTGACGGTGGTGAGTTTACTTTCGCGGGCAAACGCTTGTCGGGATTGCAGTCGCATCGCGTGGCCGAAGCGGGCATCGCGCGCACCTTTCAAAACATCCGTTTGTTCGCCAACATGAGCGCACTGGAAAATGTGATGGTCGGCCGTCATGTACGCACGCATGCGGGCGTGCTCGGCGCGATCATACGCAACCGCGTCACGCGACTCGAAGAGACGGCAACCGAGCGGCGCGCGCACGAGCTGCTCGACTACTGCGGCATCGCCCGCCACGCCAACGCGCTGGCGCGCAACCTCGCCTACGGCGATCAACGCCGCCTGGAAATCGCGCGCGCGCTGGCCACCGAGCCGAAGCTGCTGGCGCTGGATGAACCCGCGGCGGGCATGAACGCCACCGAGACCGCCGCGCTGAAACAACTGCTCGAACGCATCCGTGCCGACGGCATCACGTTGCTGTTGATTGAACACGACGTGAAGCTGGTGATGGGCCTGTGCGACCGCGTGGCGGTGCTCGACTATGGCGAGAAAATCGCCGAGGGCGCGCCCGCCGAAGTGCAGCGCGACGCGAAAGTGATCGAAGCGTATTTGGGAGTGGATGTTGCCGCCGTTACTTGAGGTGCGCGGCCTCAAGGTGGCCTACGGCGGCATCAATGCCGTCAA
>JANPOH010000472.1:0-12611 GCA_031427895.1 Betaproteobacteria bacterium | reverse complement strand
AAGGGTGGGTCGGTTGCGGCAACGGATTCGCCGCTTATGGGTCGTTGGGGTTGAGCAGAGTGATTCCGGACATTCATCCATCTGCAGTCGCGGTCGCGCGCCTCGCGGCGCCGCGGCTGGCCGCGGGAGAGGGCGCTGATGCCGCGCGTGCGGCGCCGGGTTACGTGCGTGACAAGGTGGCATTCACCATCGGGGAACGGAGCGCGCAATGAGCGCCGTGCTGAAGGATGCGCCGCGCCTCGTCCGCATGGAGGAGAGCGACCTTCCCGAAGTGATGGCGATCGAGGGCGCGATCTATTCGCATCCCTGGACACGCGGCAATTTCACCGATTCGCTGGCGGCGCAGGGCCATGGTTATGTGCTGGAGCGGCATGGCGTGATCGTGGGCTACGCGGTGCTGGCCGCGGGGGCTGACGAGGCGCATTTGCTGAATCTGAGTATTGCGGGCACGTGGCGGCGGCGGGGGTTGGGCCGTGAATTGCTGGATTACATGGTCGGTGTGGCCCGTGAACTGAAGGCGCGGAAAATATTTCTGGAAGTCCGCGCCTCCAATGCGGCGGCGCGCGCGCTGTATGCGAATTCGCGGTTTCGTGAAATCGGCACGCGCAAAGAGTATTACCCGGCGCACACGGGGCGCGAAGATGCGATTGTGCTCGAATGCGTGCTGGGGTACGCAGCGTGACGGATCGCCGTGCATTGATGCTGCGCGAAATGGGCCTTGGCCCGGTTTGGCATTTGCGTGGCGCGGCGGCGGCGACAACCGAGGCGCAGGCGTCGTCGCCCCCTGTTTCGTCGCCACAAACCCCGAACGCGAATGAACGCCGCGCCGCCATCATGCACATGGACTGGACGCAGATTAAAGCCAGTGTCGCCGCCTGCACCGCTTGCCCCTTGCACGCGCGGCGCAACAAAGCGGTGTTCGGCGTGGGTGACGAAAACGCCGATTGGCTGTTCGTCGGCGAAGGCCCCGGCGCCGAAGAAGACGCGCAGGGCGAGCCGTTTGTGGGGCAGGCGGGCAAGCTGCTCGACAGCATGCTGGCGGCGATCCAATTAAAGCGCGGCGAAAACGTCTACATCGCGAACGTCGTGAAGTGCCGCCCGCCGGGCAATCGCAACCCGGAGCCGGGCGAGGCACTGGCGTGCGAGCCGTATCTGCACCGGCAGATTGAACTGATTAAGCCCAGGCTGATCGTGGCGCTGGGCAAGGTGGCGGCGGTGAATTTGCTCGCGCGCGAATCGACGGTCGCCGACATGCGTAACCAGGTGCATCAATACCGCGGCATCCCGTTGATCGTGACCTACCATCCGGCGTATCTGCTGCGGAGCCTGTCCGAGAAAGCCCACGCCTGGGAAGACCTGTGCTTTGCGGTGGATACCATGCAGCGCTTGGCGCACGCGAAGCCTGCGCTGGCGGAGGCTAACTTGCCGCAGACAAGTTAAGCGCGGCAGCGCGGTCGAAGCCAAAAACGCCGCTGCCGAAACCATATAGAATGGGATTGTCTTAAACAAGGAGGGTTCCATGTTGAAACGTCTGACCGTGATCCTAATGCTGGCCGCCGCGAGTTTGCTGGGCGGCTGCGGCTATAACACCTTGCAGACCACCGATGAGCAAGTCAACGCCGCGTGGGCCGAGGTGCTCAATCAATACAAACGCCGTGCCGACCTTATTCCCAATCTGGTGAAGGTGGTCGAAGGCTTCGCCGCGCAGGAAAAAGAAGTGTTCCTGGGGGTGACCAAGGCGCGCGCGTCGGTGGGTTCGATACAGGCGACGCCGGAATTGATTAACGATCCGGCGGCCTTTGCCAAGTTTCAGGCGGCGCAGGCGCAGATGTCGGGCGCGTTGTCACGCCTGTTGCTGGTGGCGGAAAACTATCCGCAACTGAAGTCCGACGCAAATTTCCGCGATTTGCAGGCCCAGCTTGAGGGTACCGAGAACCGCATTACCGTGGCGCGCAATCGCTATATCAAGGCGGTGCAGGGGTTCAACGTCACGGTGCGCCAGTTCCCCAGCAATCTGACGGCGATGCTGTTCGGCTTCAAGGTCAAGCCGCAGTTCACGGTGGATAACGAAAAAGCCATCGCCGAGCCGCCCAAGGTTGACTTCGGCGCGAAGCCCGCCGCACCGGCCAAATAACGCAAGCCCCGTTTGATGCGTGGCAACCCGGCACTGCCGCGAGCGATCCTCGCGGCAGTTTTGTTTTGCGCGACGATTGCCTTCGGCGCGGACGTCGCGGTGCCGGCCTTAAAGACGCGCGTCACCGATCTAACGTCCACGCTGACGGGCGATCAACGCGCCGCGCTGGAAAGCAAGCTCGCCGCCTTCGAGCAGCGCAAGGGTAGTCAGATCGCGGTGCTGCTGGTGCCCACCACGCAGCCTGAAGCCGTCGAGCAATATTCGATGCGCGTGGCCGAGCAATGGAAGATCGGGCGCAAAGGCGTGGATGACGGCGTGTTGCTGCTGATCGCCAAGGACGACAAAAAGCTGCGTATCGAAGTCGGGCGCGGTCTCGAAGGCGCGTTGCCCGACGCCATCGCCAAGCGCATCATCGCCGAAGACATCGTGCCGGTGTTCAAGCGCGGCGATTTTAACGGCGGCATCAACGCCGGCGTGGATCGCATTATCAAAGTGGTGGATGGCGAGCCGTTGCCGGCTGCCGCGGCGACGGCCAAAGGCAGCAGCGCATCGTCTGGTGTCACCGTGGACGATACGCTGACCTGGGGCGCGATAGCGGTGGTGTTTCTGGGCGGCATTCTGCGCTCGATCTTCGGCGTATTGCTGGGCTCGGTGATCGCGGGGGTGCTGGCGGGCGTGGCGGCGGCGTTTCTGGGCGGCGGTATGGTTGGCGGCGCGATAGTCGGCGTTATCGTGTTTTTGTTTTGCCTGATCGGCATTTCAGTGATGGGCGCCTCCGGCGGCGGCTCGTCGGGCGGAAGCTGGGGTGGGGGCGGCGGCGATTTCGGCGGCGGCGGCGCCAGCGGGAGTTGGTAAAATGTTACGTATAATCAAACACTTATTGATTCCTGACTGGTGGGCTGAACGCGCCTTTCGCGGCCCCCTGTTAAAGCGCATTGAAGCGGCGGTGGCGCAATCCGAACGTCAGCATCGCGGCGAATTACGCTTCGCGATTGAAGGCGATCTCGATGCACGCGCGCTGCTGCGCGGCGTGACGCCGCGCCAGCGCGCCATCGAAGTGTTCGCGCAATTGCGGGTGTGGGACACCGCCGAAAACAGCGGCGTGCTGATCTACGTGCAACTGATCGACCGCGATATCGAAATCGTCGCCGATCGCGGCATCAACGAGCGCGTGGCGCAAGCCGAGTGGGACGCGATCTGCACGCGCATGCAAGGGGCGTTTCGTGAAGGCCGCTTCGAGCCCGGCGCGCTGACGGCGATTGATGAAGTCGCCGCACTGCTGGCGCGGCATTTTCCGGCTCGCGCGGCGAATCCCAACGAATTGCCGGATAGGCCGGTGGTGCTTTAGTGGTGCTTTAGTGGCGCTTTAGTCGCGCTTTAGTCGCGCTTTAGTATTAGACCGCTGCCTTGCCGCTTTGCCAGCTATCGAGTTTAGCGCGCGCCTTGTTGGTCGCGCGATCCATCGCCTTGTCGTGTCCCGGCATTTTGGCGGTGAGTTCGATTACATAGCCGTTCGGGTCGCGAAAATAAATGGAATGCAAAAAGCCGTGGTCGGTGATGCCGCGGGTGTGAATTTCGCTGGCCTTGCCCTTGTCGAACATGCGCTTGAGCGTGGGTTCATCGACTTCCAGCGCGATGTGCAGATCAAAGTCGTGTTGCTCCTTGAACTCGAAGGGCTGGTCCGGCGCTTCAAAGAACGCAAGAAACGATCCGTCGCCCATTTGATAAAAACTGTGCAGCACGCGGGTTTTGCGACCGCTTTTGGTTTCGCTGATCTCAAACGCCTCCGCCAGCGGCAGGCCGAGAAAGTCTTCGTAGAATTGTCGCGTCTGTTCAGAGTCGCGGCAGCGATAGGCGTTGTGGTGCAGTCCGCGGATAGTCATGTCGGCCTCCATCAAAGAGACAGGAATTTTCCGTCTTTGTAGCCGCCGACGAAATGCTGATAGAAGCCTTCGTTCACCTTGGCCCAGGCCGGGCGCGCTTTCATGGTGTTGATCCAGCGCGTGATGTTGGGATAGGCGTCGTATTTCAGATGGGCTACTTCGCCCAGCGTCAGAAAACACACGCCAAGATAATCCGCTAGCGTGATGTCGTTGCCGCCGACGAATGGGTTGTTCGCGCCGAGCAGGCTCTGGTCAAGAACGCCGAGCCAGTGATTGGCTTTTTGCCGCGAGCGCGCGAGCGCGGCGCCTTGCACGGCGGCATCCGGGTAAATGTAGTCGGGCAGCGTTTGCCCGTACACCATGCCGTAGCCCAGATCACGGTACAGGCCGGTGTTGAACCAATCCATCATCTCGTTCACGCGCGCGCGTTGTTTCAAGTCGGCGGGGTAGGCGTGTGAGCCGCTTTTGTCCGCGAGATATTTCAGGATGGCCGAGCTTTCGGTCAGGCGAAAATCGCCGTCTTCCAGCGTGGGCACCTGGCCGCTGGGATTGATCGAGAGATACGCAGGCAGCTTGTGCTCGCCCTTGAAAAGATCAACCAGTTGCATGTCGAGCGCAATGTTTTCGTCGGCGGCGAACAGCATGATGGGGCGGCTGACGGTGGAGACCGGGTGGTAATAAAGTTTCATCTGAAATGCCTCTATAAAAAATGTGTAAAAACAAATACTTATGATCCTTGTTGCCACGCTGCCGAAGCGCTGCGCCAACGGTGTGAGCCATTTTATGCCTGCATCGCGTGGATGAACAGCATTGAACCCAACCGCTTGACCATTGCCATTGCAGATTGCGGTGCGGTTGGCAGTGGTGCGTGTGCGGCGGCACGCCGATGTTAAGATTCGCACTGGCCCTATCCAATCCATCCAATCGCAATCCGGGGATTCAATGAAGACAGCAACAGCGCGCCAGCGTGGCGTGGAGCACGATATTGTTCAATTGCCGCAAGCCGGCGAAATCTCGCCCTATTATGAACCACAGGGCAACGAAGTCGCGGTGTTCGAGGCTGCCTACAAACGCCGCTTGCCGGTGATGCTGAAAGGCCCCACGGGCTGCGGCAAAACGCGGTTTCTGGAGCATATGGCGTTTCAGTTAAAGCGCCCGCTGGTCACGGTGTCGTGCCATGAAGATTTGACCAGTTCCGATCTGGTCGGGCGCTTTCTGCTTGAGGGTGCCGAGACGGTATGGCAGGACGGGCCGCTCACGCGCGCGGTGAAGGTGGGCGCGATTTGTTATCTCGACGAAATCGTCGAAGCGCGCACCGATTCCACCGTGGTGATTCACTCGCTGACTGACCATCGCCGTAAACTCACTATCGAGAAAAAAGGCCAGGAGATCGACGCGCATGAGGATTTCATGCTGGTGATTTCATACAACCCCGGCTATCAAACGGTGTTGAAGGATTTGAAGCCTTCGACCAAGCAACGTTTTATCGCGCTGAATTTTGATTTTCCCAGTGAGGAAGTCGAGCGCAAAATTCTGGTGAGGGAAGTGCCGGGGCTGTCGCACGAGGTCGCGCAGCAGTTGGTGTCGACGGGGCGCAAGGCGCGCTTGCTCAAGGACCACGGTCTTGAAGAAGCGACCTCCACGCGCGCGCTGGTGTATGCGGCATCGATGATCGGCGCGGGGCTGGATCCGGTGGCGGCGTGCCAGGTGGCGATCGTGAATCCGATTACCGATGACCCGGAGCTGTCCGAAGCGCTGATGGAAATCGTCAACGCGCATTTCGCGGTGTAGCCGGCGGTTCGCTGCTGGTTTGAAATGCCGTGACATCCCCTGCTATTCGTATCCTGCTTGATGCCGTCCGTGAAGCGCACGTTGAACTGATCGCTGACATCGACGCCGTGCTGCCGGTGATCCGTCCGCACGGCGAGGCCGTCATGCTCGACTGGATCCAGGCCTGCCGCACGCTGTATGAGTTTGATCGCGAAGCCGGGCGTGCGTTTGCGCGCGGCAGCCGCGAGGCCGAGAAAATCTCCGAAGTGGTGTTGCCGTGGACGCGCCAGGCGCTGGCCATCATGCGCTGGCGTCATTCGTCACCGGCCATCGAAGGTTTTATAAAAAACCTGCCGCGTGCGTTTGGCTCTTTGGGCCATGCGGGCGAGGAGCGCTGGGCCGCCATCGGCCTTGCGTGGTGCGGGCGTTCCATCGACAGCGGCTGCGCCTATTTCACCACGCCGGTGCTGGAAATCTCCGGTCGCGGCGGCGGCATCGCCGCGATCGAGCAATTGAATACGGCCGCTGCGGAGCTATACGACACGCGCAAGCTGCAACTGGCGACGTTTTTGCCGGGCGCGATACGGGTGCGTAATCTGCTCGGCGCGCAAGCCGTGCTGCCGTGGGCAATGCGTGGCGCAGACATCATGCAGTCGGGCCGCACGCGCGGCGAAGCCTATTTCCGCCTGGAATCCGAGGAAAGCCTCGCGCTGCTGCTGGAAAACATGCAGGGCTACAAGTTAGCCGACCGTAACCGCTTGCTCGGCATCTTGGTCGACGTGTGGTTCGGCGAGGGCATGGAGTTGAAGGAGAGCAACTGGTCGCCGGAGAAAGGCCGTCCGTTCATGGAGATGGACGGGCAAACGCTGTATTTCCCGGCGGTGATGGGCACGCGCGAAGAAGCGATTCTGGCGGTGCTGCACGCGGCGGGGCATATGCGCCACGGCACGTTTGATCGTGTGGCGATGCGCCGTATTTTTGCCGATGCGAATCTTGAATTCCCGGAGACCGGCCCGGTACCGTGGACGCCGATATTCACGCGCTTCGGCGAAGACGCGATGCGCTTCCAGTTGATCTTCGATATGTGCGAAGACCTGCGTATCGAATCGCGCCTGCAAGTACAGATACCGAATTATTTTCAGCGCTTGATCGCCAATGCCAAGGCGGTGCATGCCAGGCATCCTGAAACTGCGGCGTACTACGAGTTGGCGATAGCCACGGCGGAAGATGCCTTGCGGGTGGCGCGCGGCGAGCCGGCGCTCGATGCGCGCTTCGCGCCGCTTTATGAGCGCGCGGCGACGCTGGCCGACGCCTGCCGCATCGCGGGTGCGATATTCGCGCAGAACACGCTGCCGCGCGTGACGAACGCCGAGGCTTTTGCGGCGGCGTATCTACCGGGCCGCGGGCCGAATTCATCCCGTGACGCGCATCCGCAGGACAATCCGGACGAAAACTCGCAAAGCCAGCCCGGCGCCGAGCAGGAAAACCAGCCCGACGAACAAGGCGAAGACGAAGGCGAAACGCCGAACGAAGCCGAGGCGGGCGATCAGCAGGATGGCGGCGAGCGTCAGGAAACCGCCGGTTACGGCGAAACCAGCGGCGCCGCCAAGCGCTCGGAAAGCAAGCCCGACGGCCAGCAGAGCGGACGCGGCCCGGCGGATAAAGGCGTGCCGTACCCCGAGTGGGATTACCGCGAATCGCGCTACAAAAAGAACTGGAGCTGGGTGCAGGAAAAACGCCTTGGTGACTCGAATACCACCGAGACCAATCGCCTGATGAAACAGTACTCGGGCGCGTTAAAGCGCTTGAAAAAAGCCATTCAGTCGCAAAAACCCACGCGCATGTCGCCCAAGGTCAAGCAGATGGACGGCGACGAAATCGATTTGAACGCGGTGGTCGAATACATGGCGGAAAAAATTTCCGGCCGCTCGCCGATCCCGGCGATTTACCGGCGGCGCGAAATGCGCCAGCGTGAAATATCGGTGATTCTGCTGGCGGATATGTCCACCTCGATCATGCAGCATCTGCCCGAAGGCGGCGGACGGCTGGTGGATCGCATCCGCGCCGGCGTGCTGCTGTTCGCCGAGGGCATGGAGGAAGTCGGCGACAACTACGCGATTGCCGGCTTCTGCTCCAAGTACCGCGACAACGTGAGCTACTACAACATCAAGGATTTCGACGAAGCTTACAACGACGACGTACGCAGCCAGATCGGCGGCATGTCGGGGCGGCTCGCCACGCGCATGGGCGCGGCGATACGCCACGCCACCAAACACTTCGAGCGCGTCGACAGCCGCCGCCGCCTGCTGCTGCTGCTGTCGGACGGCAGACCGGAAGATTACGACGATGGCGGCGACCGGCGCTATTTGCACGAAGACACGCGCATGGCGGTGAAGGAGGCGGTGGCCAAAGGCGTGCATCCGTTCTGCATCACGGTGGATACGATGGCGAATCAGTACCTGCCGCAGATTTTCGGCGCAGGGCATTATCTGGTGCTCGATCACATCAACAGCCTGCCCAACAAACTGCCGGAAATTTATTTGCGGCTGCGGCGGTAGATTGCGTGCGTGAAGTGTGAAGCGCGGCGCGTTGCGATAATTTGGAGCAGCCATGACCGATCGGGCCTATCCTCGCTGTCTGTGTTATGGGTTCCCGCCTGTGCGTGAACGCCTGTGGAAGTTTTGAATGATCTGGCTGTTTTCACAAGAAGAACCTCATGCGTCTATGGCATAACCCTGCTTCCCCCTTCGCACGTAAAGTGCGTATCGTCAGCCGCGAGACCGGCCTGCTGCCGCGCATCGAAGAAATCACCGCGATGGTGTCGCCGGTCAACCCGAACAAGGATCTCGCCGCGCGCAACCCGCTGGTGAAAATTCCCGCGCTGGAAACCAATGACGGTAAGGTGCTTTACGATTCGTCGGTGATCTGCGAATACCTGGACAGCCTGCACGGCGGCACGCCTGTGATTCCGTTGGATGCCGCGCGCTGGGATGCGCTCAGGCTGCAATCGCTGTGCGACGGCATACTCGATGCGGCGGTGCTGTGCCGCTACGAAACCGCCGTGCGCCCCGAACAATATCGCTGGAACGATTGGATCAAGGGCCAGTTCACCAAGATCAACAACGGGCTGGATGCGCTGGCCGCGGAAGCGCCCACATGGGGCGAGTCATTCGGCATCGGCCAGATCGGCGCGGCGTGCGTGTGCGGCTATCTGGATTTTCGCTTTGCCGATGAGAACTGGCGCGCGTTGCGGCCGCGATTGGCGCAGTGGTATGAAAGTGTGACGCGGCGGCCTTCTATCGCGGCGACGATGCCGGGTTGATTGATGCGGATTGGCGTCACTCTCCCTGAATCTTCGCCTCCCGCACTACCTGCCCCCACTTCACGATTTCGGCTTTGATAAACGCGCCGAATTCGTCAGGGCGCGAGGTCACCGCTACGTTCCCCGAAATCAAATAGCCGTTTTCCACGTCCGGCAAGCGCACGACCTTCGCGATTTCGCCGTGCAGCCGGTTGATGGCCGCCGCGGGTGTGCCCTTGGGTGCGAACAACCCAAACCACGTTGCCGCGTCGTAACCCGGCACGCCGGATTCGGCGATGGTTGGCACGTCGGGAATTTGTGGTGCGCGTTTTGCGCTGGTGACGGCCAGCGCGACCATGCGCCCGGCCTTGGCATGCGGGATGACGATTGCGATGCCGGGCAGCCCCACCTTGACGTGTCCGCCGAGTAGATCCGCGGTGGCGGGGCCGCTGCCTTTGTAGGGCACGTGGGTCATGCTGATTTTCGCCATGGTTAAAAACAGCGAGGCGTAGAGATGCGTGGCGCCGCCGGTGCCGCCGGAGGCGTAGTTGATTTTTCCCGGCTGTGAGTGCGCCAACGCGATGAGTTCTTTTACCGAACGCACGCCGAGCGAGGGATGCACCACCAGCACGTTCGGTGCGTTGGCAACTTGCATTACCGGCGCAAAATCGCGCGCCGGATCGAACGGCAGTTTGCTGTAAAGCGCCGGCAGCACGGCGAACGGCGTGCCGGTGAGCAGCAAGGTGTAGCCGTCGGGCTGCGCGCGCGCCACGATTTCGGTGCCGATGCTGCTGCCCGCGCCGGGGCGGTTATCGACAATGACTTGCTGGCCGAATATGTCAGACAGTTTCGCGGCAATTAATCGGCCCGGCACATCGGTGGCGCCGCCGGGCGAATACGGGATGACCATGCGTATCGGGCGCGCGGGATACGCTTGCGCGTGAGCGGCGCAGCTCGTTAGCAGCGCACAGACAGACAGAAAGTATTTAATAAAAAGCATAATAAAAACAAATAGTTACGTTGTTAATGATGACTGGATTCAGCGCGCTCAGTACGCTTAGTACGTTTAGTACGCTCAGTACGTCATGCCGGCTGAATTCAGCAGTCCGGTAGCCACCGACAACACGCCCAAAAACGTGCCTTGCGCGACTTTACCTTCAGGGATGTCTTTGGCGATACCGGGAATCAGCATACGCACCACTGCGTACGCCAGCAGTTGCACCACCAGTGCGATGCCGCCCCACATCAGCATATCGAGCAGGCTGCCGCTTTGCGCGACCGATTTGGATAGTGGTATGACAAAGCCGATCATCGCTCCCGACAGGCTGATGGCGGCGGCCAGATTGCCCGCGCGGATCAACGCCATTTCATGGTACGGCGTGATGCGAATGTAGATGAACAAAAACACCGCCAGCAGCGCCAGCGCGGCAAGCAGATGAATAATGAACGCGGGGAATCCGCTGATCGATTGTTGCAGGATGTCCATGGTGTCCTCTCAGGTGAAATAATGCGGAACAAAGCGGCTGGTATTGGTGGTGATCTGTTGCGTGTTTTCGCGGATGCCCATGCCGGCGGCTTCGTCGCCGACGATCCAACTGCCGATCACCGGGTAGTTACCGTTGAAATCCGGCAGCGCGCAATAGTCCTGGTACACAAACCCTTCGGCGCCATAGCTGCCCGGCTGCGCGATGGTGCCGCGCGCGGTGTGCATTTCGACATTCGCGCCTTCGCGCGAATAAATGGGCTTACGCACGTATTGCGATGACGGAAGTTTGCCCTGGTCAAAATAGCAAGGCAGTAAATTGGGGTGGCCGGGATTGAGTTCCCACAGTACCGGCAAAATCGCCTTGCTGCTCATCAGTACTTTCCACGCCGGTTCGATGACCGGAATCGCCGAGGCGGGCAGATGCGGGCCGAAACTTTCGTGGGCGATCCACTCCCACGGGTAGAGCTTGAACAACGCGGGCACGCCGTTATTGTCGAGATCGAGGAACTGCCCGCTGGATGGGTCCCAGCCGAGGTCTTCGATAAAAGCGGGGCGTGTGTTGATGCCGGCCTGCATGGCGGTATCACGCAGATATTCGACGTTGCCGAAATCCTCGATGTTGTCCTTGACGCAGGCGAAGTACACCACCGGGTTTTCGTAGTGATCGCGGATTTCTTTCCAGCGTTCGATCAGGCGATCGTGCAGCGAATTGAATTGATCGTGGCGCGGTTTGACCTCCTGCTGCCAATTCCATTGCGCCACCGCGCATTCAATCAGCGATGTCGGCGTGTCGGCGTTGTATTCCAGCAATTTGGGCGCGTTGATGCCGTCGTAGCGGAAATCAAAGCGCCCGAATAGCGTGGGGTCGTCGGCGTTCCACGAGTCAACTGCGTATTCGATAAACCAGTCGGGCAGCGCGAACGGTTTGAACGCGCGTTTGGAAATCACGTGATCGACCGCGTTGATGCACAACTCATGCAGCTTCCACGTGGCCTCTTCGATCATGTCGATTTCGCTGGTGGAAAAGCGGTAACACGCCGACTCGTCCCAATACACGTCATCAAGACTGTGAAAATGAAAGCCGAGGTCCTCGAACTGGCGCTGCCAGTCGGAACGCGGCGTGAGCGTTTCGCGTTGCATCAACTGCCGCTGCTGCTCGCGCGGCTGCTGCTGGTGCTGCTGTGAGAAGACGAACTGGAACCGAAGCCGCTGCGTGATACGCCGGTAGTGCCGATGGCGCGGCTGCCCGGCCGCGCCGCGTCGGTGGCCCCGTCGCTTAACGAACCGCGGCTGCTGCCGTGGCTGCCGTGCGAATAGGCCGGGCCCCAATAGTGCGAACCACTGGTACCGGTACCGGTGCGGGTGCTGCTGGATTTCGCCGGTTCGCATTTGGCCGGATCGGCGCCCCAGTCCTGCACGCAATCGGCCTTGGATGCATAGGCGTCTCGCCGCATGGTGTCCGTGCTCGATGGGCCTTGGCCGCAGGCGGTCAAGGCCGACGCACCCACAAGCACCAGTGTTATCGAGGAAGATGAGCGACGCCGGTTCATGTGGAGTCCCCGCTGAATTGGATGACTCGATCATAGCGCGGCGGCTGCGAAATGGGCAGAGTGGTATTGTTCCGCTGATTCCGATAAAATCCCGCTTTTAGGCGCGTAGCTCAGCTGGTTAGAGCACCACCTTGACATGGTGGGGGTCGTTGGTTCGAGTCCAATCGCGCCTACCAACTTCTTCGTTTGGTTTCTACGGGCGTGGCGGCGTTTTCGCTTACGCCGTCGCCAGCAATTCCACCTCAAACACCAGCGTGGCGTTCGGCGGGATCGCGCCGCCGGCGCCGCGCGCGCCGTAGCCGAGGTCGGGCGGAATGGTGAGTTTGCGTGTGCCACCGACTTTCATGCCTTGCACGCCTTCGTCCCAGCCGCGAATCACGCGCCCGCCGCCGAGCGGGAACACAAACGGGTCGTCGCGGTCTTTGCTCGAATCAAATTTTTCGCCGCTGGTGAGCCAGCCGGTATAGTGAACGGTGACTTGTTGTCC
>JANPOH010000471.1:0-4911 GCA_031427895.1 Betaproteobacteria bacterium | reverse complement strand
GCGTAGCGCGGCGAGCCGCCCCGTCAGGTCCGTGCCGCCGCCCGGTGCATACGGCACCACCAGACGTACGACGCGTTCGGGATACTGGGCGTACGATGCGCTGGCCAGGCAAGCCGCCAGAACGGCCGGCGCGAATAGAATTTTCCGTCTAATGGTCATGTTGCGTTTCTCCTTTTACATATCCGGCCAAGCCGATGACCTTGCGTTGCGCCAGTGCCGCGACATCCTCGCGCTTCATGCCGAGCAGGGACTGCAACACCGCATCGGTGTCCGCGCCCAGTCGAGGGGCCGGCGCTAAAGGCTCCTCGTTCCACTGTACCGCGCGGATCGGGCAACCCGCCACCTGCACCGGATGCCCGCTCTGATCCAGTGGACGAATCGACTGATTGTGCCGCACCTGCTCGGTGCGCACCGCGTCGTGCAGTTCGAGCACGGGGCTATTGGGCACATCGGCCGCATCCAGCAGCTTGAGCCATTCGGCGCGCGGCTTCACGGCAAAAATTCGCTCCAGCTCGGCAATCAGCACGGCGCGATTGGCGAGCCGCGCCGGGTTTGTTACAAAGCGCTCGTCCTTGATCCACGCCTCACGATCGATGGCCTTGCACAGGTTCCACCAGAACTCGCGCGTGAATGCGCCCACCATCACGTATTCGCCATCACTGCACATAAAAGCCTGATAGGGCACGATCTGCGCATGGCCGCGCCCCAGCCGCTCGACCTTGTGGCCGAGTGTGGCGACGGACGGAATGTAATTGCACATCATGTTGAGCGAGGCATCGAGCATCGCCACCTCGATGTGCTGGCCCTGCGGAAAGCGTTCGCGCGCAAACAGCGCGGCGAGCACGCCCGACAGACCGAAGAGGCCGCTGGAGAAATCCGAAATCGGCGCGCCGATACGCACCGGCCCGCCGCCGGCTTCGCCGGTGATGCCCATCAGCCCCGACACGCTCTGCATGATGATGTCGTTGGCTGGGCGCTTCGACCACGGGCCGCTGGAACCGAACGCCGAGATCGAACAGTACACGAGGCCGCGCCGCAGTTTGACGAGGTCTTCGAAGCCCAAACCGAGCCGGCGCATCACTTGGGGCCGGAAGTTCTCCACCACCACGTCGCACTGCGCGGCGAGTTTGCGCGCGATGTCCACGCCCTCCGGCAGGGCGAGATCAAGCACGATGCCTTTCTTGTTGCGGTTCAGACTTACGTAGTAGTCGGAATCCTTGGGGCCGAGCGCCGGCATCGGCACGCCCATCGAGCGGCTGCCGTCGCCGTGCCGCGGTTTTTCGATCTTGATCACCTCGGCGCCAAGGTCGCCAAGCAACATGGTCGCAAACGGCCCCGCCGCCGCGTGGCTGAAATCGAGCACGCGTATGCCGGTGAGCGGTCGCGCTTGTTTTTGTTGTGACGCCACCTCGCGCTCAGTCACGGCGGTCCGCTTCAAAATCAATCGGGAACTCCGGTAGCGGCGCGGATTTCGACGGCAGCGCCACGATGGCGGTGCCCGGCATGATGTCGCCGCCACGCTGATTGATGCCGTGAAATTCGCAGGTGACGTAGCCTATGCCTGATTTCGCACCGCGCCATTTATCGATGACTTCGCCCTGTATCCACACGGTGTCGCCGAGGAAATTCATGCCCCGATATTGCGCGAATACTTCGGCGACCCAGCCGTCGTCGCCCGCCCAGTTGGTCATCAGATGCGTCGCCCACGCGCCGCGCTGCGAACCGTAGTCGTAGGGCGCGGGCATGCCGATTTCCGATGCCATGTATGCATCCCAGTGCACGCGTTCCACCGGCTGCGGAATACCGGTCTCGGGGTCTTTGACCGCGATCTGGGGCGATTGCGTGCGATACGCAAGCCAGTATTGCCCGCTGCGTATATGCGGCGAACCCACACCCATCATCCACGCTATCATGTCGCCCACCGTCAGCGGCCCGCGCACCAGCGGCTGAATCGCATCACCGACTTTGACATCTTCCCAATAGCGCGTGCGCTCGCCACGCACTTCCTCGGCTCCGGTGTCCGCATCGATCTTGCGGATGTCTTCATCGCTGTATTTCGCCTTGGGAATCGACATGTATTTGCCGATCTCCTTGCCTGCTTCGCGCTCGGTGCGCACGGCTGACATGACGCAGCGCGCGATAAGCTCATCGCGCTGGTTGTAGTATTTGAATTCACGCCGCTGCATCTTCGAGCTGCCGGCGTATTTACCACTGCGGTCTTCGAGCGCGGTCATTTCCTTGGTGGCGTGCACCTCGTCGCCGTCGAGCAGGGGACGGTAGTAAGTCCATTTGTCGCTGGCGTGCAGTCCATGCACGCCGGGCAGACCCTCGCCGCGTCGCATGTCCCAACTGCCCCAGGTTACGGCATAGAGCAACGCTGGCGGCGCCATGCAGCGGCCATAACGGCTGGTCTTGCCATGCGCCGGGTCGATCCACAGCGGATTCATGTCGCCAATCGCGCGCGCGGCGTGGCGGATACTGTCCGAATTGACATAGCGGACAAATGGCTCGGTGATCGGGTACACCTTGTGCAGGCGGCGGCGCACCTGTTCGACGGCTTCGTCCGTGATCTTGCCGTAGCTGCTTTTGGGTACTGCGCTCATCTGATTCTCCTTGGTTCCGTTTTAACTTGTGCGTGTCATTGTTTCGCCGCGAGCAGAAAATCTCGCGCATCGAGCAAATGCGCCTCCATCAGCCGTCGCACCTGCTTGGGCTTGTTCGCCCGAAACGCCTCCGCGATGTTGCGGTGACAATCCAGTGAAAACTGGCGCCGCTCGGGCACGCGCCAGATGTACAGGCGATAGGCCACGGGCATGCGCATCGCCTCCAGCATGCGCAGGATCGTCTTGCTGCCGCTGGCATTGAGTATGCGCTCGTGAAACCGCGAGTTAAGATCGACCAGCACTCGAATCGCGTCGAGGTCATCGCTGGATGCCGCCGCGATTGCCTGTTGCAACTCGCCGCAGTTCGCATCGAGATCGCGCGCGATGGCCGGCGCATCGGCCTTGCACGCAAGCTCGCCCGCATAACCCTCGAGCAGCGCGCGCACCGTGTAGCGGTCGGACAGCTCATCCTCATCCAAGCGCTGCACGATGGCACCGCGGTGCGGCTGTATGCGCACAATGCCATCGGTCTCCAGCGCTTTTAAGGCCTCACGCACCGGCGTGCGGCTGATGCCGAACTCCGCCGCGATGCGCTCGATCGTGAGCCGTTCCTCCGGCTTGATCTTCCCTTCGAATATCGCATCGCGTATGAGATCGCGCGCCTGATCCGCCAGCGAATGGGTGCTGATGCTGCCGAGCTTGTTGGGGGATTGGCTACCGGTCATGGGGCACAAAAGGGGTACAAAGCGCGTGAGCGTGAATGCGTAATAAACCGAACATTACATGTATTGTAAGGTTGTTGCAATCGCCTGGATAAGCACATCCGTACCGATTATAACTGTAACTAATTGTTTTTAAACATTATTATTAATTTCCGGCTTTGGCTGACCCAAGCTGGGCTGCGCAAGGGTTTGGCGATCCGTTCAATACGAAGCGGCGGACTCAATGTTGCAACAGCCAGCCCGGCGGCGGCGTCTTGGCCGCCTGAAGCGATGCTTTGCGCATGCCGGACGAAAGCGAAGGTTTTATCAATTGAATTGCCGCCACGCAAGAACCGGGCGGGGGAGTGTCTACATGCAAAAGTTGTTTGCAGCCTTGGCTTCTGTTGTACTTTTCGTGCCTTACGCTGCGGTTCACGCGCAAGCCTATCCCGCCCGGCCCATCAGGTTCGTCATTCCGTTCGGGCCAGGCCAAGTTTCCGATCGGCCCGTGGTTCGCACTGGTCGGCCCCGTCGGCCTGCCGCAGGATCAATCGTCGCGTGTATGAACAAGGAGATGACCGCGACTCTGGCCAAGGCTTCGGTCAGAGACCCCATGCTCAAACAAGGCTTCATACCGAGATCATCCACGCCCGAGGCGCTCACGGCTTGCAAGTGGCAGTTGGTGACCTGGCAGTCGACAAAGCTGCCTGACTGATCGATTCGAGGAACACGCGTAGAAGGAAACCAAAAGACTCGGTAAGCTCATTAATGCGGTGGGCATCAAGCCGCCATAAGTACGCGAGCTGACATATTGCGCCGGTACTGCCCGCCCACCTCGAACAGCGCATGGGTGATCTGCCCCAGCGAACACACGCGCACCGCGTCCACCAGTACCTCGAACACGTTCTGGTTATCGATCACCGCCTGCTTTAACCGTTGCAGCATCGCCGGCGCCGCGGCCGCGTGCCGTTGATGGAAGTCGCGCAGGCGCGTGAGCTGGCTTTGTTTTTCCTCGGGGGTCGAGCGCGCCAATTCAAGATGTGCCGGCGCCGTATCGCCGTTCGGATTGCGGAAGGTGTTCACACCGATGAGCGGGTAGCGCCCGTCGTGTTTGAGCATCTCGTAATGCATGCTCTGTTCCTGAATCTTGCCGCGCTGGTAGCCTGTTTCCATAGCGCCCAGTACGCCGCCGCGCTCGGCGATTTTTTCAAACTCCGCGAGCACGGCTTCTTCCACCAGTTCGGTGAGTTCATCGATGATAAACGCGCCCTGATTCGGGTTTTCATTCTTCGCCAGCCCCCACTCGCGATTGATGATCAACTGGATCGCCATCGCGCGGCGCACACTCTCATCCGTGGGCGTGGTGATGGCTTCGTCGTAGGCGTTGGTGTGCAGGCTGTTGCAGTTATCGTAGATGGCGATCAGCGCCTGCAGCGTGGTGCGAATATCGTTGAACGAAATCTCCTGCGCGTGCAGGCTGCGGCCCGAGGTCTGGATGTGGTACTTCAGCATCTGGCTGCGGGCGTCGGCGTTGTACTTCAGCTTCATGGCCTTGGCCCAGATGCGGCGCGCCACCCGGCCGATGACGGCGTACTCGGGGTCGATGC
>JANPOH010000470.1:0-4892 GCA_031427895.1 Betaproteobacteria bacterium | reverse complement strand
GGTAAGATCATGGAGAAGATCGACCGCGCGCGCATCAAGATGGAGCAGATCAGGCCCGGATCCAGCCTGCCTAGAGGGAAAAAGAAGGAAAAATAACTGTAATGTTATTTAAGGGACACTACACTAGTATGTGGCCTTGATAAGTCAGTGCCATGCCGCAATTGGGGCATCGGACTCGTGTCAAAATAAACAGACAGATGAGCGCCCAAGCAAATAAGGCAACGGTAAAAATTGTCGATTGCAAGTTTGTCATAGCGACAATGATTACAAATCCGACGACCACACAAACAACCATGGCCACGTTGAACTTGCTGCGTGGCGACAATCCCCCTACTTGCAAAATAAATTCCCCGCTAAGGAGCGGGCACGCTCCACGAGATACCCATACCGGTCGAATAACCCCCTGAACAGGTCTCTTAGCCCGTAAGTCCCTGCCTGCGAGTTTGTTCGAGAGGCAACGGCCCTTACCGACGGGCCTATGGAACCGCCTTGAAGTTCGCCAGTGCGAGCATCGTACTGAGCGGTAACAGTGACAACGCCTGGAGAGAAGTTATAGTTAATCGATGGATCGCTCAGGCTTTCTATCGACCCACGCTGATAACCGAGCTTCCACCCCGCGCCGACGTCGGCTCCTAAGCCATATTCACCTTGCACAATGATTCCGATGTCAAAGGGTTTGTTGCTGATATAAAACCCAGCACTCCCAGCAATACCGCCAACAGCAATTAGAGATCCGCCTCCTGTAATAAGAATCGAGTCGAGTCCGCGCGGATCCGTGTAGCTAACCGGATTCCCCTCAACATATGCGTATATATTCCCAACACAAGTCACACCCTCAATACTCCGGGCGTAACGGCATAATCTAGTATAACTAATTGTTCTTAAACATTATTTCTCCGTAGCCGCTTGCCGCCCCGCAATCCGTCCAAACACCGCGCCCGACATCAGCCCCGAACCCAGCGCGTAGTTGTAGTGAAACAACCCGCCGACCATTTCGCCGCAGGCGTACAAACCATCGATGGGTTTCCAGCCGGTTGAGATCACCTGTGCTTGCGGGTTGACCTTGATGCCGCCGAAGGTGAAGGTGATGCCGCCGGTGACTGCCCACGAGTAATACGGCGGCGCGTCGAGTTTGGTGGCCCAGTTGGTTTTTGCCGGAGTGACACCTTCGGTGTGCAGTTTGTCGAGCGCCGCCGGGTTGAACGGGCCGCCGCGCGCCGCCGCTGCGTTATATTCGTTCAGCGTTTTCATCGCCTGTGTTTGATCGAGCTTCATTTGCTTGACCAGGCCTTCGAGCGTGTCGGATTTCAGCGGCTCACTGGTCCAGTAGCGCGGCTCGAACAGATCTACCGCCTTGCTGTCAAAGATTTGATACACCACGCCGGCAGTTTGTTTGAGTATCAGCCCGCCGTATTTGGCATAGGTGAAGGGATTAAAATCCGCGCCTTCGTCGATCCAGCGTTTGCCTTCCATGTTGAGCATGACGCCGAATGGATACGACAGGCGGTTGGTCTTGTCGGTCATGTTGCGCACGCCGTAGTCGGGCGCTTCCGCGACGATGGGCGTGGCGTGGCAGCCGCCCCAATGGCCCCACGGCATCGCACCCAGTTCCATCGCCATACGCAGGCCATCACCGTAATTGAAATTCGAGCCGCGCACCTTGGCGTGCCCCCACTCCTGCCCCAAGTAGCGCGTGCGCCACTCCGGGTTGGTCTCGAAGCCGCCGCAGCCCAGCACCACGGCATTGGCCTCGATCTTCTCGACGCCCTTCGGCCCGCGCACCACCACGCCATTGACTCGGCCCATGCTGTTTTGCGTGAGCTCGAGCACGTGCGATTCGTAACGTATTTCCACGCCCATCTGTTCCGCCGTGGCGAGCCAGGTATCGGACAGCCCCACGCCTTCGTGAATGGTGCGCAGAATCGCGCCGCGCGGCCATTTTATTTTATTGCCCACCTTGAGGCCCATCACCGAGCGCGCCAGTTCAAAATGATGCTTGCCGACATCCTGCATCCAGCACGTGGTGTCGTAGGATTCGTCGATCATCGTATTCAATAGCGTGCGGTCGCTGCGGCCTTCGGTCACGCGCAGCAGGTCTTCCTCGAACGCGGCCTTCGGATACAGCGGCACGTCGGCGTGAAAACCGGGATACTCTTTTTCGACTTGGGGGATAAAACGGTCAAGCTGCTCCACTTTGTCGAACATGAAGCGGAAAATCGCACCGCTGAAATAAGTGTTGCCGCCGCGCTGCGCCTGCGGCGCTTTCTCCAGCATCAGCACACGCTTGGCGCCGTGCTCGCACGCCGATACCGCCGCGGCTCCGGATGCATTGCCCGCACCCACAATAATCACATCGTAGTTCGTCATGACTCACCCCTTAAAATTTAATTTTCTAACCGTTGAAGCGTAATACGTATATACCATGATTCTTGTCCGACACAAAAATATTGCCGCGCGCATCGACGATCACATCTTCCGATTGCGTCGCCAAGCCGGTTTTCGGCAACGGCCCCAGGCGCACTTGCGGATCGGGCGGCAGAAAATAACCGACCTCCCTGGGCGCGCGTTCGTCCGAAATATCGAATGCGCGCAACCCGGCGTTAAAGTACGCGAGGAATACAATGTCCTCGTTTTGATACAACACATCCTGAAACTGCGGCTGATGCTGATTGTGCGGGCCGAATCGCCCCGCTTGCTCGCAGAAATTTTTGAACGGGTAACCCTTGGGCGGCACGGGCAGCGGAAACAACGATATCAGCCGCGGCCTGGTTTCCACGCGGATATCGACGATGCCGGCGAATCCCAACGGCTCATCGCAGCGCTCGGCAATCGCCTCGGAATTAACTACCACCAGCGGGCGCTTCTGCAACGGCACCGCCGTATGCACCGCGATGCGCGAAGCAAACGGCGGCGAGAACGGCAGGTCGCTAATCAGCTTGGGCGCCTTGAAGTCGCTGATATCCAGAATCACAAAGCCGCCGCCGCCATAAGGCAGGTACGCGCGGTCTCCCACCACATACGCGCCGCCGTGCAGTAGCGTGTGTTCCGGCGCGCCGCTTTCGCCGCCCGCCGTCCACTGCCCGTTGCGCCACCAGCGCGAAATTTCCTTCGGGTTGGCCGGATCGGAGATATCGACGATCTGGTAAATGTGGCCGTCGTAGCCGTCGGGCAGCGCGGTGGTATGCACGTAATTGCCGCCGGCGTAATAGTTGCGATGCGTGCCTTTGCCGCCGGTTTTGTAGTGACCCAGGCGTTTCGGGTTTTCCGGGTCGGCCAGACTCCAGATGTAAAAACCCTCGCCATAGGCGCCGTTGACATCGCCGCCCCACCCCGGCGGGATGCGCTCCATCGAGGTAATCATCTTGCCGTCGGCAATCTGCACCTGCAGCGTCCAACTGTTCGGCGGGCCTTCGATGTAACGCACAAAGCGCGGATTTTTCGCATCGGTAATCTCCACCACCGACCAGCCGCTGCACCAGAAATGTGCCGTGTATAAATACCAGCGCTCGCCCGCCTTATGAATCGCCATCTTGAAACCAGGCCGGTTTTCGAGGCCGATATAGCCGATGGCTTCGAAATTGTCGCTAAACGCGGTTCCAGGGGGAAAGGGCATGTGCGCGCCTTTATTGTCGGTCTGTTCGGGCAATTATACTAAGGCGCGCCCAAGGTACATAGTTGCAATAACAATCAGTATTGAAACCTCGATTCGCTTGCTCTACACTGCCATGGTACTGATGTGGGCTAACGTTACAGGAGACAATCATGGCCGACGAAAAACCTGCTGAACCCGTCACACTGAGCAGTGCGGCAGACGAATATTTTCGCTCGCTGGCGGGTTTGAAATATCCGCAGGCGCTGGTGGATCAGTTCCCGCGCATCGCCAATCAACTCACGGAACTGAAAGACAACAAACCCAAACTGACCGCGTATTTTGATTCGCTCGCCAGCAATATGCGCGACAAACGCAACGGCTTCCCATTCGGCGTGTTGATGAACATCCAGGATTTGCGCGAAATCATGGTCGGCGACGCCAACGGCTTTGTGCTCACCGACACCACCAAGTGGGTGTCGTAGCACGTGCATCTTCCGTAGCCGGGGCGACTGCTGCTGCTGCGGCGGCGGCGGCGGTTATTCCGGCTTGATGTTCGCCAGGCGAAACAATTCTGCCAGTGTTTTCAAGTCTTTTTGCAGGAACGTCTTGAAGTCATCGGGCGTGCTGGCCAAGGGCACATAACCGCCGTTCTCCAGAAAATCGCGCATTTTCGGCAGTTGCACCGCCTTGGCGATTTCAGCATGCAGGCGCGACACGATGGCCTTGGGCGTTGCCGTCGGCGCAAACACACCATGCCACGCGGCTTCATAGACAAACCCCGGAATGATCTCCGCCATCGTGGGTAAGTCGGGCATCCCTGCCCAGCGCTTGGCCGCCGAGTAGCCCAGCGCCCTTAACCGGCCCGACTTGATGTGCTGCAACACCACGGTGGGCGCGGCGAAGCCGACCTGAATTTCGTTACTCAGCACGCCGGTAATCAACGGCGCCAGCCCTTTGTAGGGCACATGCACCAGCTTCGATCCTGAGCGCGCATTCAGATATTCGCCGAGCAAATGCTGGCTGTTGCCGATGCCGCCCGAGCCGAACTTGATATTGCTCGATGGCGCTTTGCTTAATTCGATCAAATCCTTCAACGACTTCGCCGGCACCTGTGCGCTCACCAGCACCAGATAGCCCGGCATGGTGGCCGCCTGCGTCACCGGCGCGAAATCGTTGAGCACATGAAACGGCAGTTTCTTCTGCACCAACTGATTATTGATAAACGAATTCGAAGTGTAGAGCACGGTGTAACCGTCGGCCGCGGCGCGCGCCACCAACTCACCGGCGATGATGCCATTGG
>JANPOH010000469.1:0-5995 GCA_031427895.1 Betaproteobacteria bacterium | reverse complement strand
CCTTGCGGCGTGAACGATGCCGAAGATTTTAAGGGCGAGTTGAGCGGTGGCATGGGGTATGGGTTGACGGACTATACAATTACTGTATTATACAGTGAACGTAAAAAAACACATACATTTTTACATCCACCCCCTTGACAGGTTTTTGAGCGGAGACGGAAATCCATGGCGCGCATCCCCGAAGCGGAAATCGAGCGGCTAAAGACAGAAATCGCGGTCGAGCGGCTGGTCGAGGCGAGCGGCATCGCGCTCAGGAAGTCGGGCAAAGACCAGATCGGCAAATGCCCGTTCCACGACGACGCCGAACCCTCGCTGGTGGTGACGGCCTCGAAAAATCTGTGGCACTGCTTCGGCTGCCAGACGGGCGGCGGCCCCATTGATTGGGTGATGAAGATGCAGGGCGTGAGTTTCAGACACGCGGTGGAGCTACTGCGCGAGGGCATTCCCGCTACGCCCGGCGCAGTTTCTTCTTTAGCTGCTGGTGTTGCCCCGGTGAAACGCAGCACCGTGCGCGCGCTGCCTGCACCGGTGGCCGCCGACGCCGACGACCGCGCGTTACTGACGCAGGTCACGGGCTACTACCACGAGACGTTAAAACAAAGCCCCGAAGCGCTGGCGTATCTGCAAGCGCGCGGCCTCACCCATCCTGAAATGATCGACCGCTTCAAACCCGGCTTTGCCAACCGCACGCTGGGGCTGCGCCTGCCGGCGAAGAACCGCAAGGAGGGCGAGGCCATGCGTGGCCGCTTGCAGCGCCTGGGCATCCTGCGCGAATCGGGCCACGAGCACTTCAACGGCAGCCTGGTAATCCCCGTGCTCGATGAGCAAGGCTTTGTGACCGAAATCTACGGTCGCAAGGTCAGAGACGACCTGCGCCCCGGCACGCCGCCGCACCTGTATTTGCCTGGCCCGCATCGAGGCGTGTGGAACCTCGAAGCGCTCGCCGCCTCGAAAGAAATCATCCTGTGCGAAGCGCTGATTGATGCGGCTACCTTCTGGTGCGCGGGCTACCGCAACGTCACCAGCGCGTATGGTGTCGAGGGTTTTACCGATGACCACCTGGCCGCGTTCAAGCAGCACGGAACGACGCGCGTGCTGATCGCCTATGACCGCGACGACGCGGGGGAGCGCGCCACGGAGAAACTCGCGCCGCGCCTGATGAAAGAGGGCATCGAGTGTTACCGCATCCAGTTTCCGCAGGGCATGGACGCCAACGAATACGCGATGAAGGTGACGCCGGTGGCCAAGTCTTTGGGTGTCGCGATTCGCAAGGCGTTGTGGCTTGGCAGAGGAGATGCGCCTGAGCGTGCGCCGGTGATCGTGTCCATGGATACGTCCGTGCCGCTGCTGGCATCGTTAACCCCCATTGAGAAAGAGTCGCCGCCGAAGCTGGAAGAAAACGCACCCGCAATCGAACCACCCGCCGCGCACGAAGCGCTACCCGCATCCCCCGTGCCGCCATCACCGGCGGCGCAGATCGAAGCCGAAGTCAGCGACAGCGAAATCGTGATGACCTTCGGAATGAACGAACAAGCGCGCCGTTACCGCGTGCGCGGCCTCGCCAAGAATCTCAGTTACGAACTGCTGAAAGTAAACCTGCTCGCCGCGCGCGGTGAAGCCTTTTACGTCGATACCCTCGATCTGTATTCAGCCAAGCAGCGGCAAAGCTACATCACCCAGGCGGCGATGGAATTGCAGTTGAAGGAAGAAGTCATCAAAGCCGACATCGGCCGCGTGCTGTTAAAACTCGAAGCGCTGCAAGAGCAAACCATCCGCAAAGCCCTGCAACCCAAAACGCCCGAGGCGGTGACGATCCCCGAAGCCGAGCGCACGCAGGCAATGGAACTGTTGCAATCCCCCAACCTGATCGAGCGCATCGTTGATGACCTGACGGCCTGTGGCTTGGTGGGTGAGCACACCAACAAACTCGTAGCCTACCTCGCTGCCACGTCCAGAAAGCTCGATGCCCCGCTGGCCGTCCTCGTGCAGAGCAGTTCCGCCGCCGGCAAATCCGCGCTGATGGACGCCATCCTCGCGTTAACGCCGGAAGAAGACCGCGTCAAATACTCCGCCATGACCGGGCAGAGCCTGTTCTACATCGGCAACGGCAACTTGAAACACAAAATCCTCGCCATCGCCGAAGAAGAGGGCGCCAGCCGCGCCAGCTACGCCCTGAAACTCCTGCAATCAGAAGGTGAACTCATCATGGCCAGCACCGGCAAAGACCCCGCCACCGGCAACCTGGTGACGCAGGAATACCGCGTCGAAGGCCCCACCATGATCTTTACCACCACAACGGCGATCGACATTGATGCCGAACTGCAAAACCGCTGCCTGGTGCTCTCCGTCGATGAGTCCCGCAGCCAAACCCAAGCCATCCACACCCTGCAACGCACCAGACGCACGCTGGCGGGGCTGGCACGCAAAGCCGGGCGTGCCGGCATCCACAAGCTGCACCAAAACGCCCAGCGCCTGTTAAAGCCGCTGGCAGTGATGAACCCCCATGCCGAGCGTCTGACCTTCCCGGATAGCGCCACCAGAACCCGTCGCGATCACGAAAAGTATCTCACCCTGATCGACGTAATCGCCTTGCTGCACCAGCACCAGCGCCCCATCAAAACCACCCTCCGCGCAGGGCAGACCATTGAATATATCGAAGCCACCCTCGACGACATCGCACTCGCCAACACGCTGGCGCATGACGTGCTGGGGCGCAGTCTCGATGAACTGCCGCCGCAGACGCGGCGCGTGCTGGAAACCGTCGATGCCTATGTCGGCGGCGAGTGCCAACGCCAGTCGATGCAGCGCACGGCGTTTCACTTTAGCCGCCGCGCGCTGCGCGAAGCGTGCGCGATCGGTGACACGCAACTGCGATTGCATCTGGAGCGGCTGGTGGCGCTGGAATACCTGATCGTGCATCGCGGCGCACGCGGACAGAGCTTCGTCTACGAGCTGGTCTATGACGGACAGGGGCAGGATGGCAAACCGTTTGTACCGGGGTTGATCGAGCTCGATACGCTGCGCGGCACTCACGCTACGCAATCCACCATTACGACCGCCAACCTCGCGGGGGTAAACGGTCAGTTCGCGGGGCCAACGCGGGGTCAAAGCGGCCCCAACGCGGGGGGATCGCGGCCCACCATAAATTCAGAAAGTACAATAAAAACAAATACTTACAACAATTCCCCGCAAAAACTACCCAAAACGCACTGTACCGGCGGCAACGGCCAGGACCGGTCATACCCGCACGAGGCTGTCGTATCCTCGGTTGCCACTGTAGCCGCCGCCGCACAGGCATAGCGCCATGCCGCGCCAAGGCCAGCGCCTCAAAACCCGCAAACCCGCGTGGCCCAAGCCGCGCAGTCCCCGCGCCGCGCCCGCCGACGACCTGGCCGCCCACGCGCTCACGCGCTGGATGGAGGCGCACTTCGAGTGGATGCGGGTCACCGGCTACACCGAAGACACCACCCGCGCGCGCAGGATCGCGCTACGCCGCTTCATCCGCTGGTGCGCGGAGCGCGGCCTCAACGCGCCGAATGAAATCACCAAGCCCATCATCGAGCGTTATCAACGCCACTTGTTCTACTACCGCAAGGCCGACGGTGCGCCGCTGACGTTGGGCTCGCAGTTGGGCGCTCTGGCGCCGCTCAAAACCTTCTTCAAGTGGCTCGCGAAAGAAAACCACATCCTCTACAACCCGGCGAGCGAACTGCAACTGCCGAAGCAGCCCAAACACCTGCCACGCACCATCCTGAGTGTGCAAGAGGTCGAAGCAATCCTTAACCAGGCCGAGCCAACCAACGCGCAAGGGCTGCGTGACCGCGCCATGCTGGAAGTGCTGTATTCAACGGGAATGCGGCGCATGGAACTGCCGGGGCTGGCGCTTTACGACGTGGATCTCAATCGCAGGCTGGTATTCGTGCGCGAAGGCAAGGGCCGTAAAGACCGCGTGATCCCGATTGGTGAGCGCGCTTGCGCGTGGGTGGAGAAATACGTCACCGAAGCGCGGCCGCAGTTGATCGTCGCCAACACGCAGGCGCTGTTCGTCAGCGACTACGGCGAGGCGGTGACGCCGGAGTTGGTGGCGGCGAAGGTCAAGCGCTACATGCAGTTCGCCGGCATCGACAAGCCCGGCGCCACCCACCTGTTTCGTCACGCCTGCGCCACGCACATGCTGGAGAACGGCGCGGATACGCGCTTCATTCAGGCACTGCTTGGACACGCGGATCTGGCCACCACGCAGATTTACACGCATGTGTCGATTGAGAAATTGAAAGAGATTCATGCGGCGACGCATCCGGCGAAGTTGCATAAGGATGCGAACGAGGATACGAACGAGAAGAACAACAAGGACGCGCGGCAGGACAGTGAAGACGGCAGCGGGTTGCGTGCGTGATGCGTGCGCGTGCGGTGGTGCTCGTGCGCCTGTCACGCGGCTTGTGCAGCGCGCGCCGTATCGATCACGGGAGAACAACATGAAACGCAAGAACAGAATCACTATCGCATTACCGCCCGAGTTCAGCGAACTGTGTGAAGCCGATGGCGTGCCGCCGGAGACAGTGCTGCGCGGCTTCATCGGTGACTTGAGCGGCATCGTCAACTGGAAAGCCAATCCGCGCGCGGATGGCTACAACAGCAACGGTTCCGATGAACGCGAGATGGCGATGGATTACTACCGGCGCGTGGGGTATCCGTATTGGAAGCGCGACCAACGTTAACCCCTGCGGGGCGGCTACGCCGCCCCCTTGATGATGGGGTATCGCGGTATAGGCACGGCAACGGCGGCGCCAGACATAACCCCAATTACGCGAACCCGTGAGGGCGCGGCGGCGGTGGCCTATCGAACGTAGCGCGAACGCAGTGAATAGGGCCACTTTGCGTAATTCGGGGTTATGTTCAATCGACAACTGGCGATTTACCCTTGGTTGCCGTGCTTCTGTCTTTAGCCGCTTCTTGTCGTCTGTGGCGGCCACCACCCAAGCGCGGCCAAGAAAAAATCCGCTTGCCAATTCCGCGCGCGCGGGCAGAAAATGCACGTCTGGAAAAAAATTCTTCAAATGATGGGGGTGCGTCTTCGTTTTAGCCTCGCAAGTGCTTGAATCGCCTCTGCAAAATGCCTGTTGCTACGACAGATGCACGTCGGGGCAAAGAATATATGCATATGTTGAGGGCAACCCGATTGCACTAAGTGATCCAACCGGGCTGGATTCGCCCGGTACTTCAGCAATCGCGGAGGGCATGAGAAAGTGCATGGAACAATGTGCGTCAAGAAATGCGGCTGGGATGCGCCAGTGCCCCCGATCCCTTCGATAGACTGCCAAAAAATTTGCGGTATTGCTGGACCTTCAGCGATAGATATTTTAAGGAGCATTACGCCAAGTCGTTCGCCTGATAGTAGGGGTGGGGGTGCAGGTGAAGGCGGAGGCATACGTGGCGGAGGACACTCAACACCCTACACCGGGATTCGTGGTTGAACGATAACCACTAAAAACTTGTATAAGGCATCTCCCGTTGCCTGCTCGACAACAAGGGACGTCCCGAAGTCATGACAATTGAGCGGCGAAAATTCTATCTATTGCTATTATGCACAGGGATATTCCCTTTCCTTGTTAATGGCTATATCAATTCGCTAATTTCACAGTGGACCTCAGTCTACTGGGCGTTCGAGATTCTGTGTTGGTTGGTTATCCCCGTGTTGGTGTTTGCGCGAGCAATACAGGTCGGGCAACTAAGGATGTCTGACATAGGTATACACGGCAATATCTTTGGAGGAAAGCAATATAGCTTGTTGCTGCTAGTACAATAACACATAAATAACGATATATGTTTATACTACCGCATATCGACCCAAAGATGAGGAGTGTGCTATGCGACAAACCGAATTGCGTCTTACCGCCAAGGATCGGGAGTTAATTGAATCATACCGGACGAAGGGTCTGCACCATGCACGCGAAGTCAATCGAGCGCACATTCTTTCTGCGCTTGATCGAGGCAT
>JANPOH010000468.1:0-22115 GCA_031427895.1 Betaproteobacteria bacterium | reverse complement strand
CTCGGTTTTTTGCTCCTGTTTGCCGAGCAGCGTGGGGCGCTCGGTGTAGGGCGCGCCGGTTTCTTCGATGCCGATATGCGATGCGGTGGAGCAAGCGCCGGGGCTGAAATAGAGCGTTAACATGTTGAACTCCTGAGAAGGCTACAGAAATGGAAAAAAGAATCGGCAAGCGAGGGGAAGATTGATCGCGGTGCGCGGAGAATTATAAGCCGTGAACGCGGGTGTATAGATGCGGCTTGCCGCCGCCTTCGCCTTTGTTTGAATGACGCATTCACATCACGTCGAAGCGTGCTCGCTGACAACGAATGGTTCGCAGTGTCGCCGCAGTGATCGAAAAGTCACTTCGATGTGGCGTGCGGTTCATTCGTCGAGGTAATATAACCACCTGTTTTTAAACGACAAACACGCAACTCATGAAAATCGTGACGCTCCCTGGAGGTGAAGGTGTTCCCGCGTTGGGCCAGGGCGCCTGGAACATCGGCGACAGCCGCGCGGCCCGCGCGGCGGAAATCGCCACGCTGCAACGCGGCATCGATCTGGGCTTGACGCTGATCGACACCGCCGAGATGTACGGCGATGGCCGCTCGGAACAATTGATCGCCGAGGCGATAGCCGGACGGCGCGACGAGGTGTTCATCGTCAGCAAGGTGCTGCCGAACAACGCCTCCCGGCGCGGCACGGCTGCGGCGTGCGAGCGCAGTCTGAAAAATCTCGCCACCGATCGCATCGATTTGTATTTGCTGCACTGGCGCGGCGGCGTGCCGTTCGCCGAAACGCTGGAAGCGCTGACGGCGCTGCAACGCGCGGGCAAGATACGGCATTACGGCGTGAGCAATCTGGATCTGGCCGAAATGAGCGAGTGGTGGCGCACGGCCGGCGGTGTAGCCACCGCCACCAATCAACTGCTCTATAACCTCTCGCGCCGCGGCATCGAATGGGATTTGCTGCCGTGGCTGCGCGAGCGCCGCGTGCCGGTAATGGCGTACTCGCCGCTGGAACAGGCGCGGCTGTTTAAAAACACAAAATTCGCCGCGCTTGCCAAGGCCTCCGGCATCACGCCGGCGCAACTCGCGCTCGCCTGGCTGCTCGACAAGGATGACGTGATCGTGATCCCCAAGTGTTCGAGCGTGGTGCGCGTGGAAGAAAACGCCGCCGCGCGCGACATCAAGCTAACATCGGCGCAATTGGCTGAACTCGACAGGATTTTTCCGCCGCCCAGCCGGGCGCGGGCGCTGGAAATGCTTTAATTTGACAAGGAGAAAACATGAATAAAAACAAATACTTAGCACTTTTTTCATTTGCCCTGACGGCAGGCGCGACAGGTGTGCCGTATGCGCAATCCTGGACGCCAACGAAGAACGTGGAGCTAGTGGTGCCCAATCCGCCCGGCGGCAGCAACGACAAAACCGCGCGTACCATCGAACGCATTTTGGTAGCGGGCAAGGCGTTACCGGTGTCACTGACGGTGGTCAACAAGTCGGGTGGCGGCGGGAACATCGCGTATACGTATGTGCATCAGCACGCGGCGGACCCGCATGTGCTGGTGGTGTCCGGCCCGCCGATACTCACCAACCACATCACCGGCTCCGGCAAATTGCATCACACCGACTTCACGCCGATTGCGTCGCTGTTCGATGATTACACTGTGTATGCCGTGACGCCGGGCGGACCGGTCAACACCGGCAAAGACCTGGCCGCGCGTCTGCGCAAAGACGCCAAATCCGTCGCCATCGGATTTTCGCCCTTGCTCGGCAGCCACAATCACATCGCGGCGGGCTTGCTGATGAAGGCCATCGGCGGCAACGCGCGCGACATGAAGGTGATTGCCTTCAAAGGCTCGGCGGAAGCGATACCGGCGCTGATGGGCGGGCACATCGATCTTGTCACCACGGCGGCGGGCAATGTCGCCGGGCATGTCGCATCGGGGAAACTGCGTGTGGTGGCTGTCAGCGCCAAGGAGCGCCTGCCCGGCGCGCTGGCCGGCGTGCCCACATGGAGAGAACAGGGCATCGACGTCGTATTCGGCGCATGGCGCGCCGTGCTTGCGCCGAAGGGGATCACGCCGCAGCAAATCGCCTACTGGGAAAACGTGCTGCGCAGGGCCACGGAAGCGCCGGAGTGGAAAGAAGACCTCGACAAAAACATGTGGTCGAACGTGTTCCTCGGCAGCGCGCAGTTCGCCAAGGAACTGGACAAGGATTACGCGGATATGAAGAGCGTGCTGGTGGATATCGGGTTGGCGAAGTAAGTGTATGCACTTTGTGACATGATGCACTGCACACCCGCAAAACAGCCGGCTCCTCGATGAACGACGCACCCACACAGC
Source organism: Betaproteobacteria bacterium (assembly GCA_031427895.1). GTDB lineage: Bacteria > Pseudomonadota > Gammaproteobacteria > Burkholderiales > SG8-41 > UBA5216. The sequence goes on along the minus strand of JANPOH010000468.1, from coordinate 19,789 downwards.
CCTTCGCCGCACCGGAACAGCGTTTTCGGCTGTTGGGCTATTTTTCGCTCGCGAGCTTCATCTGCATCGTCGCGGCCACGCTGTTACTGTGGCAATGGCAACGCCACACCGCAATGGCCGAACTGCACGCGCTGGGCCAGCGCAATAATGAATCCCTCACGCAGACGCTGCTCAACTCGTTGTGGCCTGACCTCGACGCGCTGCAACGGATTTCGGCGGGAGTCGATGACCAGACGCTCCAGGCGCATGCGCAAACGCGCAAGGTCGATGATGCGGCGCGCGCGCTGGTCAAAGGCAGCCGCACCGCCAAGATCAAGTTCTACAATCTCACCGGACGCACGCTGTATTCGAGCGAAATCCAGCAGATCGGCCAGTCGCAGGCGGAAAACGCTGCGTTCGTCGCGGCGCGCGGCGGCACCGTGACCACGGCGCTCAATCACCGCGACAAGTTCGAGGTATTCGGCACAACCGTCGCCGAACGCGCGCTGATCTCCACCTACCTGCCGGTGCGCATCGGCGGCGGGGACGACGTGCGCGCGGTGATGGAAGTCTACGACGACGTGACCGATTTCGTTGCGCGCATGCGGGTTACCCAGCGCAACTTCCTGATCGGCGCGGCCATCATTCTGCTGCTGTTGTATGGTGTGCTGTTCCTGCTCGTGCGCCGCGCCGACAACATCCTGCGCCGCCAGCAGCGTGCGCGCGCGGAAGCCTTTGCCGCGCTCGAACACGCGCGCAACGGACTCACCGCCGCGCATGCCGAACTGCGCGACACCACCGCGCAGATGCGGCTCGTCAACGACTCGGCGCCGGTGATCCTCGCCTACGTCGACCGCGACCAGCGCTACCGTTACGTCAATCGCCGCTTCGAGGAGTGGATGGGGCGCAGGAGCGAGGACGTTGTCGGCCACACCGTGCGCGAAATACAGGGCGAGGAAGCCTATCGCCAGATCAAACCCGATGTGGATCGGGCGCTGGCCGGGCAGCAGGTCAGGTCGTTTCGCCGGCAGCGCATGGCGTCGGGCAAGGTGCTGGACATCGCGTATACCTACGAGCCGTACATCGACGCATCGCAATCGGTTGCGGGCTACTATGCCCTGATACAGGATGTCACCGAGCAGAAGCGCGCCGAGCAGTCGCTGCGCGACAGTAGCGAGCGCTTTCGCATGCTCACCGAGCTGTCCAGCGACTGGTTCTGGGAGCAGGACGCCGAGTTCCGCTTCGTCGACATTCACGGTGAATCCGGTGAACACGGCGGCATCAGCGCGGATTCACACTTCGGCAAGACTCGCTGGGAGCTGCCGCACACCGCACCGGCCGAAGGCGGCTGGGACGAACACATCGCGTTGCTGAAGGCGCACCAGCCGTTCAAGAATTTCCTGTTGAAGCGCACGCCGCCGTCCGGTATGCACTATGTGTCGGTGAGCGGCGCGCCGATTTTTGCGGTGGACGGCGTGTTCAAGGGCTATCGCGGCGTGGCGTCCGACATTACCGACCGGCGCAACAACGAGGAGGCGCTGCGCCAGGCCAAGCTCGCCGCCGAATCGGCAAGCCTCGCCAAATCACAGTTTCTCGCCAACATGAGCCACGAAATCCGCACGCCCATGAACGGCGTGCTCGGCATGGCGGAATTGCTGCTGCTGGAAGACCTTACGCCCCGGCAGCGCGAACACGCGCGCACGATCCACAATTCGGGCGAGTCGTTGCTGCGCATCATCAACGACGTGCTCGATTTCTCCAAGATTGAAGCCGGCAAGCTGGAACTGGAATCGCTGCCCTTCGATCTGCGCGAATCGTTAAACGACGTAATCGCGCCGCTTTCCGAACGCGCGCTGGAAAAGAAAATCGAACTCCACTGCAGCCTGGCGGACAACGCGCCGGCATTCATACGCAGCGACCCGGTGCGGCTGCGGCAAATCATTACCAATCTCGTCGGCAACGCCCTGAAGTTCACGCAGCAGCAAGGCAGCGTGCGGGTGAGCGTGAGCCGCGCACCCGAGGGCGGCCCCCGCGAGGACGGCAAGTGCCTGTTGCTGTTCGAGGTGAGCGATACCGGCATCGGCTTGTCGTCCGGCGCACAGCAGAAACTGTTTCAGCCCTTCACGCAGGCCGACGAATCGACCACCCGCCGCTATGGCGGCACCGGCTTGGGCCTCACCATCAGCAAGCAGTTGGTGGAGTTGATGGGCGGAGACATCGGCGTGCGCAGCGAGCCGGGCAAGGGCGCGACGTTCTGGTTCACCATCGCGGCGGCGCTCGTGTCGGATAAAGACACGCCATCGATCTCGCAGCGCCTGAGCCTGACGCCGAGCCGGCTGCATGCGGCGGGCCCGCTCAAATATCGCGTGCTGCTCGCCGAGGACAACGTGGTCAATCAGGCCGTGGCAAAAGCGATGCTGGAAATCATCGGCTGCGAAATCGAGATTGCGCCGGACGGCATGGCCGCGGTGCAGGCCGTGGCCGCGCGCGAGTTCGATCTGATACTCATGGACTGCAATATGCCGCGGCTCGACGGCTGGGGCGCGACTGCGCGGATTCGCGAGTGGGAATTAAAGCACGGCAGGCGGCGCATCCCCATCGTCGCGCTCACCGCGAACGCAATGCAGGGCGAGCGCGAGCATTGCCTGCAGGCGGGAATGGACGATTATCTGGCAAAGCCGTTCAAGCGCGAGCAACTGCGCGAAATCGTCGCGCGCTGGGGCGCGGCGCGGCGCGACGCAACGGCGGCGGCCACGAACACGCCAGCGCGCTGATTTCGCGATGGAGCGGCCCGGCTCGACACCGGACCCGCCATTACTCGAGTTTGTGCAGCGCCGGTACCCGCAAAACAATTGCCAGCATGATGACAATCGCGATGGCGGCGTAAGCGCCCTGCGCGATCGGTGCGCCGAGGCGCTCCGCAACCGCGCCCGCGAGCAAGTTGCCGAACGGCAGGCTGACCACCACGCCGGAACGCAGGCCCATAACGCGGCCGCGCATGGGTTGCGCGGTATGGCTCAATATCAGCGTGGCGATGACGGTCCAGGTGATCGCCTGCGTGAGCCCGGCCACGAACACGAGTGCAAGCGACAGCGAATACCACGTGGAGGCGGCGAATAGCAGCAGCGAGGCCGCCCAGACGAAACTGCCCCACACCACGAGCCTGCCCTTCTGTTTGACGTGGCCGAGGCAGACCACCCATATCCCCGCCGCGAGCGCCCCCACCCCTGCCATCGACGTGAGCATGCCGTAGCCCGTGGCGCCGGCATCGAGGATATAACGCGCAAACAGCGGCAGAAACGAATACCGGTAGGGGGCCGCCAGCAGGTTCAACATGAAGGCAATCACCAGCAGCACGAGGACGGCCTGGTTGCCCCACACGTACTTCAGGCCGTTGACGAGGCTCTTCACCGGCGGCTCGTGTACCTGCGGGGTCGCCTGCTTCGCGCCTTTCAAGCGGGCGAGCACCACCACATCGAGCAGATAGATGGCCGCGATGGCGCAGCGCGGATAGCCGGAACGTGCGGCCCAGCCGGGCCAGGGTTTCTTGCAGTATGGCGAAACTCACGCCTTGCCCACCGCGAGCACCTCGCGCTTGATGAAAACGGCGCTGCTCAGGTACACCGCGCTTGCGCCCCACAGGTACATAAGACCGCCCAATGCCGGGCCGACAATGACAGCGGTTTTTTTTGCCGCCGCACATTGAACGGCCTGACAGATCATGGCGACTTGCCGCCGGTCGTAGTGGTCGGCGGCGTGTCCGGCGGACAAGGTAAACAAAAACTGCGCGCCGAAATGCGCGAGCCCCACCAGCCCCAGACTCATCGCGCTGTTGGTGATGTCGTAAATCTGCCAGCCGACGGCGATCACCAGCATTTGATTGCCGAGCACCGAAGCGATGTCGCCCACCCAGAAACGGGTGAAGGTGGCGTGGCGTATATGAACAACGTCGTGAACAACGTAACAAATGCATTGTGCACGGTCAATTGCCAAACGCCGTACACTTGGCCCGTCATGCCTTTACGGTTTATTGCCCACCTTGATATGGACGCCTTCTATGCGTCCGTGGAGCTGCTGCGCTATCCGCAATTGCGCGGGCAGCCCGCGGTGGTCGGCGGGCGGCGGCGCGGGCCTGAACCGGCGGCGGGGGCTCTTCCTGCTTTTCCTACGCTACGCAGCTACACCGGGCGTGGCGTGATTACCACCGCCACCTACGAAGCGCGCGCGCTGGGCGTGCATTCGGGCATGGGCCTGATGAAAGCCGCGAAGCTCGCGCCGGATGCGTGGCTGCTGCCGGCGGATTTCGATCAATACCGGCGCTATTCACGGCTGTTCAAAGAGGCCGTGCGCGCGACAGCGCCGCTGGTGGAAGATCGCGGCATTGATGAAATCTATATTGACTTGGGTGATGCCGTGCTCGCAGGCGGCGCGACAGACCCGTGGGCGCGCGCCCGCGACATCGCGCTGCAACTGCAAAGCGCGGTGCGCGAGGCCACCGGACTGTCGTGCTCGATCGGCGTCACACCCAACAAGCTGCTGTCGAAAATCGCCTCGGACATGCAAAAGCCCGGCGGCATCACCGTGCTGCGCGCGGAAGATATCCCCGCGCGCATCTGGCCGCTGGCGGCGCGCAAGATCAACGGCATCGGCCCCAAGGCCGGCGCGCGGCTTACGGCGCTGGGCATCCATACCATCGGCGACTTGGCGCGCGCCGAGCCTGCGTTTTTGGTCGAGCACTTCGGCAAAAACACCGGCGCATGGATGCACAACGCCGCGCATGGGCGCGACGAGCGCGTGGTGGTGACTTACAGCGAACCCAAATCGATCAGCCGCGAAACCACCTTTGAAGACGATCTGCATCCGGTGCGTGATCGCGAAAAGCTCACGCGTATTTTCACCGACCTGTGCGTGCGCGTGGCGGACGATTTAAAACGCAAGGGCGTGGTCGGCAAAACCATCGGCCTGAAACTGCGTTACGATAATTTCAAAACCGTGACGCGCGATCACACCATCGACGCGCCGACGGATGATGCGGCAATCATCCGCCGCGCGGCGGGCGAGTGTTTGAAACGCGTGCCGCTCGATCGGCGCATACGTTTGCTCGGCGTGCGCGTGGGCGCATTGAGTAAGCCGGGCGCAGCCGCGCCGGCCAACCTGACCAAGGCGGTGGCGCGTGAAGCCTGTGCGCCGACTTTGTTTTAAGATGTAAGTATTTGTTTTTAAACAATATTTAATGTCGGCGTATGAGCATCGTTCACCCCTGGTTCCAACTCGGCTACATCATTCCGCACCGGCAAACCGACACGGGTGCGTATCCGTTTTATCGCGTCGCCCCCGAGGGCATGATGCTGGTGACCACGGGGCTCAATCTGCAAGGCCACAGCCTCGAAGCGGTGGAGCGCGAGTTGCCGGCGCGCTATCTGAAACAAAAATTGCAACCCGCCGCCGCACATCATACGACCCGCAACCCCGCGTGAAACCACCATACACCGCCGCCGCCAGCACCCACCGCCAGGTATGGGCGATGGCATGGCCGATCATCCTCGCCAATGTCACGGTGCCGCTGCTGGGCGCGGTGGACACCGCCGTGATGGGCCATCTGCCGGAGCCGTATTACATCGGCGCGGTGGCAATCGGCGCGATGTTGTTCAATTACATCTACCACCTGTTCAATTGTTTGCGCATGGGCACCACCGGCCCCACCGCGCAGGCGCGCGGCGCGGGGGAGCATGCCGAGGTGCGCGCGATGATCGTGCGTGCGCTGATGCTGGCGGGCGTGATCGGCGGCGTCATTGTGATGCTGCAATTGCCGATCATCCGTTTCGCGTTCTGGGCCATCAATGCCAGCGCGCAGGTGGAGCATTACGCGCGCGAATACTTTTTGATTCGCGTGTGGTCGATGCCGGCGGTGCTGGGCTCGTATGCCATCATCGGCTGGTTTTACGGGCTGCGTAACGTACGCACGCCACTGCTGATACAGGTGTTCGTCAATTGCCTGAACCTCGTGCTGGCGCTGGTGTTTGTGTTTGTATTCCACTGGGACGTGCCCGGCGTCGCGGCGGCGTCGCTGATCGCTGAATACGCGGGGCTGCTGCTGGGGCTTTACAGCGTGTGGCGCACGTTGCGCGAATTGCCCCGTGAGAACGCAAGCGGCAAGCGCACCCTGCTACTCGACCCGGTGCAATTAAAACGCCTGGTAACGATCAACGGCGACATCGTATTACGCACCATCTTCGTGGTGTCGGTGCTGGGGTTTTTCATGGCGAAAAGCGCCGAGCTGGGCGACGTGCAACTGGCGGCCAACCAGGTGCTGCATCACTTTTTGATATTCACTTCGTACGCGCTGGACGGCGTGGCGCACGCCGCCGAAGCCATCCTTGGTGAATCGGCGGGGCGGCGCGACCGCGCGGCGTTTGTGCACGATATGCGCGTGGTGTTTCTGTGGTCGGGCGTGGTCGGCCTGGTCAACATTCTGATTTACGCGGTAGCGGGACACGCCATCATTGCCCTGATGACCAATATCCCGGAGGTGCGCGCGGCGGCAGCCAGTGACCTCTGGTGGCCAATGCTGATGCCGCTGGTGTCGGTGTGGGCGTATACCTACGACGGCGTGTACCTCGCGGCCACGCGCACGCGCATCATGCGCAACAGCGTGATGGCATCGTTCGTGATATTTTTGCTGCTGCTGTATACGCTGATGCCGCTGATCGGCAACGCCGGGTTGTGGATCGCCGTGGCGGGCTTTTTGGCAGGGCGCGGCGTATTGCTGCATGTGTTTTTTCCGCGTGTGTTGCGCACGATATAACGCCAAGGCAGTGACCCGCCATGTTGACAAGAATTGAAAACGCCACCTCGATAGGGGTTCAGCCACATTCAGCACGATCAGGAGCTTTCGATGCATAAATCTCAAGTGATGGCATGCCTGTTGATGGTTTTCGCCGCGCTGCCCGCCTACGCGCAAACACCGAACTTCCCCAACCGCCCGCTGCGCGCCGTGGTGAGCATCGCGCCCGGCGGCGGCATGGATACAATTTCACGCGCGATGGCGCAAAAGCTCGGCGAAAACCTCGGCCAGACCGTAGTGATCGACAACCGCCCCGGTGCGGGCGGCAACATCGCGATGGAAATTGCCGCGGCTTCCGCGCCCGATGGCCACAACCTGCTTATCATTAGCGCCACCGCGGTGATCTTCCCGATACTCTACAAGGCGCGTTTCGACGTGCTGCGGGATTTTGCGCCGGTGTCGCAGATCAGCGCGCAAGGTTACGTGGCGGTGGTGCATCCGTCGGTACCCGCGCGCAATATTCTCGAACTGGTTCAGCACCTGATAACGCATCCCGGCAAGTTGAACTACGCCTCATCCGGCATCGGCAGCCCGATACACCTGACCGGCGAGCTGTTCACGGCAGTGACGGGCACGCGCATGACGCACGTGCCGTACAAAGGTCTCGGACCGGCGTACTCCGATCTGATCGCGGGCAATATCGAGATGTCGTTCCCCGCGATCGTGTCGGCGCAACCGCACATTCGCGCCGGCAAACTGCGCGCGCTGGCGGTGACGCTGCCCAAGCGCTCGCCGGTGGTGCCGGAGCTACCCACCATCGAAGAAGCCGGCGTGCGCGGCGTGGTGGTAGTCAACTGGTACGGCTTGCTCGCGCCGCTGAATACGCCGCGGCCCATCGTTGATCGGCTGGCGCAGGGCGTGGGCGTGGCGATGAGTCAGCCGGATGTGGTCAAACGATTGCTGGCCGATGGCTCCGATGCCGCCACCAGCACGCCGGCGCAATTCCGCGCGCACATTGCCGAGGAGCGCGAGAAGTGGGGCAAGGTGATACGCAACGCAAACATACGGGTGCAATAAGCGGGTGTGGCACGCGGCGGATCGAGCCCTGCCGCACTTGCCGTGCTTGGAGTAGGTGTCGGGACTGGTCAATGTTCAGATCGAGCAACCCTTGGCGGTAACGCAGGCCTTGCAGTGGTGTGAAGGCGGGATGGATTTCGCCGATGCGCTGCATCTGGCTTCCAGCCACGCGAGTGAAAAATTCGCGACCTTCGATGTGCAGCTGAAGAAATCCGCGCCCAGTGTAGCAAGGCCGTCGATTCAGTTGTTGTAATTATAATTCGCATTAGAAAGTGCCATAATAACGCTTTGAATTACGGGAGGCGTTATGCCACGCAAGGCGGGAGGGGCGAAGGATCTGGCGTGGGCACGAGAGCAGGTGGCCGAGGCGCGTAGCGCGGATGAGCTGCGGCATGCACAAGCTATTTTTCTACCGCTGGAGCTGGGGCTTAGTCTGGAGCAATCGGCGGTGGCGATAGGGCGTTCGGTGAGCCTGACCTCTGTAAGCTGCGTAACCGGGCGGCGGCCACGCTCGCCCACGAGGCCGCGCTGCTTGACCAAGTGCTTACCGAGGCCGGCAGCCCGCGTAGGGCGCAATCTGTAGTGCGCCGTATGTAATCGTGGCAAGCCACCCCATTCGGCGCAATGCGCTCCGCTTATTGACGCCCTACGAGATTTGTTGCGAGTGGTATTGAGGATTTAACGGCTTTAAAAGCAGGGCATCTGAAGCCCAAGGTACGATGTGAAACCCAAGGTGCCGAAGTCGAACAGGCATCAGCGCGGTACGTTGAGCGGGTAAGCCCAACATCATTGGTATATCAAACGCGAAGGTTGGGGTTCGCAGCGCTCACCGCCAACCTACGATGCAATTGTCAGCGCCATAAACCCTTGTTCCAGCACCGCATCGGCGCGCGTAAGGTGGTCTTTGCCGTCGTTCAGCCACGCCAAATCGGCGGCAACCGCCGCGCGTTCTTCCGCCAGCATGCGTTTGACTTCGGCCAACTGCGGCCCGCCGATGCCCTTGCGACCGAACACCATGTATTCGGCGCTGATGACTTCGCGAAACACCGCCTCGGAGAGCGGCAGCGGTTGCTGCGTTTGTTCGCGATAAATGCGCGCGGCTTCGGCGTAGGGTATGTCGTGAATCTTGAGTTTATTGCCGCGCCCGTAGTCGGTGAGCCTGGAGGCGAAGTGGTGGCCGATGCGAAACGGCACGTCGGCTTTTTGCATCAGCGCGTCGGCGATTTCGGTGGTAGTGGAGTAATCGGCATTGACTTCGGCCAGTGCGCGCTCCTTGTTCACCACCAGGCCGCTCATCACCTGTTGCAGGAGTTTAAACACCTGCAAGGCGCGCGCGCACGGCACCGGGTCGTACATGCGGTAGTCGAACATGCCGGTGCGGTTGTTGTGCGAAATCAAAAACACTGTGTGCATTTCGCCGAGCAAAATACTGCTCTGCGCGCGCAGTTGTTCCAGTGCCGCCGGATTGCGCTTTTGCGGCATGATGCTGCTCACCCCCGTCAGCGCGCCGGTTGCCAGCAAAAACCACGGCATCGGGTCGGCGTATTGCGTGTGCATGTCCTGCGCGAATTGGCCGATCTGCACGGCGGCGATCGACAATGCACTCGCCACATCCAGTGCGCTGTCCACCGGCGCCAGATGGTTGGCGTCATAGGCGTTTTCCAGCAAGCCTTCAAAACCCAGCAGCGTCGCCAGACGCTTGCGGTCAATCGCAAAGCTGGATGTCGCCAGCGCCGCCGCGCCCAGCGGATTGCGGTTGATGCGCTGATACGCCTGCCGCAGCCGCTCGGTTTCACGCGTCAGCGCTGCCGCCAGCGCGTGCAGGTAATGCGCGAAGGTGGTGGGCTGGGCCTGCACGCCGTGGGTGTACGCGGGGATGATGGTTTCGGTGTGCTGTGCCGCGAGTGCCAGCGTCGCTTCGCGCGCGGCGATCAGCGCGTCGATTTCCTGCAACAACCCGTCGCGCAGATTCATGCGCGCGAGGGTGGAGGCGATGTCCTGACGGCTGCGCCCGCTGTGCAGGCGTGAAGCATCCGCGCCCACCACGGCGGTGAGGCGTGGTTCGTAATCGAGATAATCCGCGGAGCGCCGCGGCACGCCGCTGTTGCGTGCATCGGCGCGCGCCTGCTCGATCACGGTGGCGATGCCTTGTGCAATACGCGCCGCCGTCTCGCGCGGCACGATGCCGCCTTCGGCGAGCATGACGATGCACGCCTTGTTGATCTGATCGAGAAATTCCGGCGAGCGCCCGCCGCTGCGAAACGCTTCGTTGATGTCGAGGGCGCCAGTGTGTTCGTCAGGTTTTGTGTTGTTGTTCATGAAGGCTATCGCTATAAATAATGTAATAAAAACAAATACTTATGTGCATACCCAAAATTACCGGAGATTACTGAATGACGATACCCGCCGCCTTAATCACCTTGGCCCATTTATCCATTTCGCCGCGAAAGAAAGCGTCGAACTGTTCCGGCGTATTGAGCACCACAGCGGCAGCGCGGGCAAAATCGCACTGAACACCCACGACACGTCGCCGCTTAACAGCGAGGTGATCGACGGCGCGGCGCCCTTGAACGACACATGCGTCATGCGCACGCTGGCCATCAGCCGCAAAATCTCGCCGCCCAGATGCGTGGAGATGCCGTTGCCGCCTGATCCCTTCGACTGGCTCAGGACGGGCTCTGTCGAAGCGGCCTGCGCGTGCGCGGCGCCCACCAGTAACACCAGCGTGCCGGCAACGGCAATTTGTGTCGCGCTCGCCATTGTGCGCGGTTACTTTGCGCGTACCTTGTACCAAGGATGCGGATTCCCCGGCACCTTCACGCGCAGCGTGTACACCGAAGTATGCGCGCAGCAAAACAGCGTGCGCATATCCGCCCCGCCGAAAGCGAAGTTCACCGATTGCTCCGGGAATTTAATAACGCCCACGCGCTTGCCGCTGGGGTCCATCACCCAGATGCCGCCCGGCCCGGTGCAATACACGCGACCGATGCTGTCCACTTTCAAGCCATCGGGAATGCCTGGCTCCGTGCCTTCGTTCATGTCGCAGAAAATACCGCGGCTCACCATGTTGCCGGCGGCGTCGAGGTTGATCTTGTGAATATATTTCGACGAGCGCGTGTTTGCCACGTACAGCGTGCGCTCGTCGGGCGAGAACGCGAGGCCGTTCGGGTATTCGCAATTGGCGATCCGGCTGATGCCGCCATCGGCGGCGACGCGATACACACCCGCGCCGTCCCACAGATTGTTCTCGCCCGCGCGAGCGGGAATTTCGCGTTCGTGATAGGGGCGGCGCTTGTCGGGGTCGGTGAAATAAATGCTGCCGTTGCTGTGGCACACCACGTCGTTGGGGCGGCTGAAGCGCCCGCCCTGGTATTGATCGGCCAGCACGTCGACCGTGCCGTCGGCGCCGGTGCGCGTGACTTTGCGGCCATCGCCCTCGCACACGATCAACCGTCCCTGTAAATCAAAGGTGGTGCCGTTGCCGCCCTCGGTGTTACGCACGAGTTCCGCCGTCTGGCCGATTTTGATTTTGTGCAGCCGGTTCGGGCGCAGATCAACGAAATACCAGAAATCGTCCGGGTGCCACAGCGGGCCTTCGGTAAAGGTGAAGCCGGTGGCGACGGTTACGGCTGCGGTGGTTTCCAGAACATCGGGCAGATAATTCGTGGCAGACATGCGGGTTCCTTTTCAGGGGGGGGTGGGGGGGGGGGATGAAATAGGTTTGACGATGGACTACGCGCCGTTGAGGTAAGGCTTCAGGCATGCGTACGCCATCGCGTGAAACGGCGTCGGCACGCCCAGTTCACGCCCCTGACGCACGATCAGTCCCGACAGGCTGTCGAGTTCGAGACGCCGCCCGCGCGCGAGATCGTGATACATGGAGGCATACATGCCGGGCGGAAACTTCTGGTGATTTTGCAGGTGCTGTTCAACGATATCTTCGGGCAGCGTGATGCCCATGGCCTTGGCAACCGCCGCGCCTTCGGCGAACCCGGCGTGCGCAAGCGCCAGCAAATCGGGATCGTGAAAACACACGCCCGCCGGTTTGCGCGTGAGACTGTTCAACGACGCATTCACCGCCAGGCCGACGAATTTGTGCCACTGCGCGGCACGAATGTCGACGACGACTTCCGCGTCGATGCGCGCGGCGCGGCACACATCGCGAAAGCGCAGCGCGCGTTCTGATATTGCGCCCTTTGCACCCGTTGCACCATTGGCTTCACCGAATTTGATCGATGGCGCGCGGGAGTTGTAGCGAATCACGCCGGGCGCTTCGATCAGCGCCGAGACATACGCGAGGCCGCCGAGCACGCGGTCTTCGCCCACCACCGCGCCGATACGCTGCCGGCCATCGACGCCGTTTTGCAGCGTGATGCAAATACCGCCCTGCGTGAGCAGCGGCTGAATGGCGCGCGCGGCGTCTTCGGTATCAAAGAGCTTGACGCAGAACAACACCACGTCCACCGGTGCGATGCTTGCGGGGCTGTCCGTCGCCTGGGCGGACACGGTGGCGCTTTCGGTGTCGCTGACCAGTGACAAACCCCTGGTCTGAATGGCACGCAGATGTTCGCCGCGCGCGATGAACGTCACGTCGTGGCCGGCCTGCGCGAGCCGCCCGCCGTAGAATCCGCCGACGCCGCCGGCGCCCATGATGGCAATACGCATGTTTAGTCCTTGGCGCCGCTTTGAGCCGGCGGCAAAAATGGAATGGGTTGCGAGCGCGGTAGACTACATTGCCAGTGCGGCGCACGCAACGCTATACTTCTTTTGCCGTTTCATGCCAGTTTGACCATTGTCCATGCCGTCTATCCAGGGAGATAAAACCATGCACTCGATGTTTCGTTGCCTGCTGGGCGTTGCTTGCATACTGCTACCGCCGGTTTATGCACAGGCCCAGGCGTGGCCGGCGAAGTCCGTACGCCTGGTGGTCAATTTTGCCGCCGGCGGCAGCACCGATGTGATCGCGCGCGCCATGGCGCAGAAACTGGGCGAGGCTCTCGGCCAGACAGTGATCGTGGACAACCGCGTCGGCGCGGGCGGCAACATCGGTCTTGAAATTGTCGCGCGCTCGGCGCCGGATGGCTACACGCTGCTGCATTCGTCCGACGGCCCCATACTCATCAACCCGCACCTGATGAAAATGGACGTGGACGTGGCCCGCGACCTGTTGCCCATCGCGCCCACCGCGGGCGCTGCGCTGTTCGTGGTGGCGCGTCCGGGTATTGCGTCGCGCAATCTCGCGGAGTTTCTGGCGCACGCGCGCGCGAATCCCGGCAAGCTCAATTACGGCTCGGCGGGCAACGGCACCTTGCAGCACATCGCCATCGAAATGATTATGAGCGCGGCTAAATTCAAGGCCGTGCATGTGCCGTACAAAGGGTCGCAGCAGGTATTGGTGGATATGCTGGGCGGTCGCGTGGATTTCACGGTGGATCTCGGCGCGGCGATTCCGCATCTGAAATCCGGCGCGCTGCGGCTGCTGGCGGTGCCGGGCAAGGCGCGCTCGCCGCTGTTTCCCGACGCGCCAACGCTGATCGAGCAGGGTGTGAACGTGGAGTTGGCGTGGGTCTCCGGCGTCTACGCGCCGGCCGGCACGCCGCGCGCGATCGTCGAGCGGCTCAACAGGGATATCGCGCGCGCCATGCAGGCGCCGGAATCCAAAACCCATCTCGACGCAATGGCGGCGGAAGTGATGCCGCCGATGACGCCCGAAGCGTTCGCCACGCACCAGCAGCGCGCACGTGTTCGTTTTGGCGCGGTGGTGCGTGAGGCCGGCATCAAGGCCAACTGAAAAACAAACAGGGCCTGACGATCGTTAGGCCCTGTTTAAAAATTACCCGATGCGCCATGGCAAGCGATCCGCATACAACTTTCCGCCGCCACGCTTTACCGCCACCGCCCCCACTTGACCGCCGCCACCGTGCCCAGACCGTAGACGATCATGGCGAGACCGATCATGATGAATAATCCCGTGAGCGTGCCGTTGAAATAGCGCAGCACCAGCCAGCCGCCGAACACCGCGATTACAAACCGCGCGCTGCCGGCCAGCACCACCCACAGCATTTTCCCCGCGCCCTGCGAGGCAAAATACAGCACAATCCCCGCGCCGAAAAAGGCATAACACCAGCCCGCGATACGCAGGTACGCATACGCCGCGTCCAGCACCGCCGCATCGCGGCTGAACAGCGCCGCCCACGCCCCCGGCCACAAGGCGACGACCACGCCCACGCCGCCGGTGACGCCCGCCGCCAGCGCCGCGCCCGACCACGCGATGCGCCGCGCGCGTGGTACGTCGCCCGCGCCGATGCAGGTGCCCACCATCACCACCAGCGCCGAGCCGATGGCGAACACCACCGGTATTTGCAGCAGCTCCAGTCGCACACCCAGACCGAAGCCCGCGAGCGCCGCCGTGCCGAACGTGCCCACCATGCCGGTGACGATAACCGCCGCGGCGATCACCTGCAATGCATTGAACGACGACAGCAAGCCCACTTTCAGGATATCGGCGAACAGCCGCGCATTAAAAGCAATGCCGCTGGTGAGCGCGCCCCGCACGTTCAGCCCGGCGCGCCCCGCCAGCAGGTAGGCCGCGAAACACAACGCCCCCGCGCCAAACGAGCACACGTAAGCCATGGCCGCGCCCGTGATGCCGAGCGCCGGGAACGGCCCCCAGCCCAGCACCAGCGCGCCGCACAAGGGGATTTGCAACAACGCCGCGGCGCTCAAAATAACCGCGGGCACGGCCATGTTGCCGGTGCCGCGCACAACGTTGGCGAGGATATTGCAAAGCCACACGGCCAGCGCGCCGCCGAATACCAGATTCGAGTATGCCACCGCGTGGGCCAGTGCCGCGCCGCTGCCGCCGAGCAGGCGATACAGCGCCGGGCCGGCCAACAGCAACACTCCGGTGAACAACAAACCGAAGGCGATGGCGATGACTGCCGCGTGCCACGCCAGCCGCTCGGCGCGCGCCACATCGCCCGCGCCCAACGCGCGCGCAACGGCGGAAGACACGCCGCCGCCCATCGCGCCCGCCGACATCATCTGCATCAAAATCAAAAGCGGAAACACCAGCGCCACGCCGGCCAGCCCCTCGGTGCCGAGCTTGCCGATGAACCACGCATCCGCGAAGCTCACCAGCGCCTGCATCAGCGCGAGCAGCACGTTGGGCGCGGCGAGCGTGAACAGCGCGGGCAGTACCGGCCCGGTCAGCAGGCGCGCGCGGCGATCACGGGATCGATGGGCCGCCGACGGTGAAATGCGCGCGCCCGGGTTCAGTTTTTGGGTTCACCCGCCACAAGATAGGCCCACAGCGCCTGAATCTCATCGGGCTTTAACACGTCTCCCCACGGCGGCATGGTGTTCTTGCCGTAGGTGACGGAATCGACAAAGCGATTGGGGTTATCCCGCGGAACCGTCGCCAGATCAATCGCCCATGGCGGGCCGATCATTTTTACGCCGTGGCACGATTCGCAATTACGCGCATAGAGCGCGGAGCCGCGCGCGATTTGTTCCGGCGGGAATGTTTTCGCGGCCTCCTGCGCGTGGCTGCCCATGGTGCCCCCGAGCAGCAACGGCAGTGCGGCCGCCATGCGCCGCATTCGTAACATCGTGCCGTGCGCCCGCATCAATTCGGCATCAGCGCGAACGTCCACACCGAGCTGCCGCTGGGCACCTTGGCAGCCGATTGCCTGCGCGGCAGACTGCCGCCGATGCCGGATGCGATGGTGACGTACTGCACGCCCTTGTGGGTGTAGGTGATGGGCGGCGCGTTGATGCTGGAACTGGTTTTGAATTGCCACAGTTGTTTGCCGGTTTCTTCGTCGAGCGCGATGAATTCGCCGGTGGGTTTGCCGGTGAAGATCACGCCGCCGTCGGTCACCAGCAGGCTGGCGGAGTTGGCGATATCGGTGATGGGGATTTTCCATTTAAACTTGCCGGTCACCACGTCCATCGCCACGTGATGGCCTACTACGTCGCCTGGCTTCACTGGCGCATCACGGCCCGCGGTGGCGGTGTTCGGCTCGCCGAGTTTCTCGAATTTGTAGGGCACGAATTTCTGGATGCGCGGCAGATCCCAGGTGTTCAGATAAGCCAGATTGGATTTCGGATTAAACGCAAACATGATGGCATTGGTGCCGCGTTGCGGATAGACCTCGACTTCTTCGCCCTTCATCAGGCGATTGCCGATCTCGGTGAGCACCGGGCGGCCGGTTTTCAGATCGACGTGCGTGGCCCAGTTGATGCGCGTCATCGCGTGTGCGGCGATCAGCTTGCCGTTGGTGCGGTCGATCACATAAAAGTAGCCGTTCTTGTTGCCATTCATGATGACCTTGCGCATCTGGCCATCGATACGAAGCTCCGCCAGCACCAGCTCGTTGGTGCCGTCCACGTCATACAAGTCGTTCGGCGTGTACTGGTAGTGCCAGACAATCTGGCCGGTTTTCGGGCGGATCGCCACCACGCTGTTGGTGTAGAGCGCATCGCCATTGCCGCGATACTTGGCATCGTACGGCCCGGGGTTGCCCACGCCCCAATACACGAGGTCAAGCTCGGGATCGTACGAGCCGTTTTGCCAGGTGGAGGCGCCGCCGATTTTCCACGCATCCGGTATCGACTCCGCCGTCTTGGGCCAGGTTTCATGGCCCGGCTCGCCCGGCGCGGGGATCATGTGCTTGCGCCACAGCTCGTTGCCGGTTTCGGGATCCCAGCCGACAAGAAAGCCGCGCGTGGCATGCTCGCCGCCGGTGGTGCCGGTAATCATCACGCCATTGGCGATCAACGGCGCGCTCACACCCTTGTAGCCCTCAAGGTGATTGGCGAACGCTTTTTTCCAGATTTGCTTGCCGGTTTTCATGTCGAGCGCCACCACGTGCGCGTCGAGCGTCAGGCGATAGAGCTTGCCGTTGTAGAGTGTCGGCGAGCCGCGATAGATCGCGCCCGAGCTCGAAATGCGCAGCACCGCACGATCGTATTCGACCGGCGTGCGCCAGATTTGCTGGCCGGTCGCCACATCAAGCGCGAAAGTCCAGTGGCCGTTCGTCACATACATCACGCCGTTATAGATGGCCGGCTGCGCCAGCTCGCCCGTTTCGCTCATGGTGCTGGTGCTCCACAGCGGCACCAGGCGCTTTACGTTGGATTTGGTGATCTGCTTCAGCGGGCTGTACATCTGCAACTTGGGGTTCTGGCCGAAGCTCAGAACGTTCTCGGTATTTTTCCCGTCGTTGAGTAATTCATCGGCGGTCTGGCCCATGCTTAACGCCGGCCACGACAACAACATCGCCGCGATAATTTTTTTCATGTTTAACTCCCCATTGTGTGTGGTGCATCGCACATTGTGAAACTACAAAAAACACAAACGGCTGGTGGAACGCCGTTTTCCCGCACAGTATCCGCAGACCCGCTATTCAGGTCAAGCCGGCGGATTTATCGCGCGTTGGTTGCGGCACCGGTGCATTTGGTGCTTAATGCCCTTCATCCTGGAGTTGGGTCCGCTAACCATGTTTGCAGTCCGCATTTTGCGATTGCTGGTAAAGGGCGCAAGCATATTCGCAAGCGCATGGCTGGGCGCGCCCGCGTGTTTCGCGAACGCGCCGTCGCAACCGGCTGATTTTCCCGTCAAGCCCATCCGCATCATCGTCGCGTCATCGGTGGGCGCGGCGGATGATTTTTTCGCGCGCCTGCTGGCCGATGATCTGGAGGCGGCTTACCAGCGCCGCGTGCTGATTGAAAATCGTCCGGGCGCGGGCGGGCTGATCGGCAACAAGCGCATGTCGCAGGCGCCCGCCGACGGCTACACGCTGGGCATGGTGGGCGTGACGCGGCTGATTACCGAGCTGATGCGCGAGCAGCCGCCGTTTCGCGCGCTGGGCGATATCGTCGGCGTGGCGCATGTGGCGTCGATCACCAATGTGCTGGCGGTGACACGCACGCTGCCGGTCAGCACGGCGCGCGAGTTCGTCAATTACGCGCGCAATCGTCCCGGTGAGATGAACTACGCTTCGCTGGGCATCGGCTCGGCTTCGCATCTGGCGGCGGAGGTGTTCTCGCGCGCGCTCGGCATAGACGCGGTGCATGTGCCGTTTCGAATGGCGACGGATTCGTTTGTCGAAATGGCGCTGGGCCGCGTGCATTACGCGATCTATACGCTGCCGGCGGCGCTGGGGCCGGTGCGCGAGGGGCCGCTTGCGCGCGCTGGCGGTGATGACGCCGCAGCGCAGCCCGACGCTGCCCAACGTGCCCGCCATCGCCGAAGTGGGCTTGCCCGAAGCGCAGTTCGACAGTTGGTGCGGCATCGTCGCGCCCGCCGGCACGCCGCGCCGCATCGTCGAACAACTGCACAGCGACATCATGCGTGCGCTGCGTAAATCGGCATTGCGCACGCGCTTCGTGAATCAGGGCGCGGAGGCAACGCCCGATACCACGCCCGATGGTTTCATGCGTCACATGCAGGCGGAGTATCTGCGTTTTCAGTCGATTATCCGCGTGGGCGGTATCAAGCCGGAGTAGGTTAAATGCATTTAAAAACAAATAGTTACGTCGAATTACGGCCAGTCCCGGCGCGCGGTATTCGCGGCGTTCGCTGCATTCGCCCGCCCCGGTGTGGTGGTCGCCACCAGTTGTAATACAATAATCACCCAATCGTATTACACCGGAGCACCGCCATGACACTGACCGTTCGCCTGCCGCCGCGCGTCGAGCAGGCGCTTGCCGATTATTGCGTCGAACGCCGCCTGACCAAAAGCGAGGCGGTGAAGCAGGCGCTCGACAGTTTGCTGCACGCGCCCGCGCAAAGCACGCGCCATCCGTTCATCGGCGGCGACAAGGGCGACGGCGCCGATGTGTCCGGCAACATCAAAGCCGCGCTGCGCGCGCGCTTTGGTAGGACCGGTGGCGCCGGTAGCGCCGGTCGCACGGGTGGTGCAGCCAAGCCCCGCCGGTGAACCGCGTACTGGTTGATACCGGTTTTCTGGTCGCGCTTGGTATCGCGCGCGACCCGCGGCATCAGGCGGCGCGCGAGTTTCTCGAAAACTACACCGGCGATCTGCTGGTGCCCGCGCCGGTGGTCGGCGAAACCTGTTATTTCCTATCGACCAAAGGCAAGGTGCGTTTGCTTGATTGGTTGAGTGGGCCGCAATGCAAAGTGCTGGATCTGCCTGCCGTGGCCTACACCGACGTGGGAGAAATACTGTCCCGCTATGCCACGCTGGACCCGGACTTTACCGATGCCGCCGTGGTGTGGTTCGCGCAGGAAACCGGTTGCCGCGCGGTGCTGACGGTGGATGCGCGCGATTTCAGCGTGTTTCGCGTGGGTAAAAACAAGCGCTTTGAAGTGGTGGCGTGGTGCGAGTAGTATTCTTTGGTTATCCAGAATTTCATTCCTGACTTATTGCCGACGGAGGCGCTCATGACGATCAAGCTGAATC
Source organism: Betaproteobacteria bacterium (assembly GCA_031427895.1). Taxonomy (GTDB): domain Bacteria; phylum Pseudomonadota; class Gammaproteobacteria; order Burkholderiales; family SG8-41; genus UBA5216. Next base: position 520 of record JANPOH010000468.1, on the reverse strand, counting down.
ATCTGCACATCAAAACCAAAACGCCGGAGAAAACCGCGAAGTTTTATGTCGATACCTTCGGCGCAAAAATCACCAGCCAGTCGCCGACCGGCGGCTATCGCGTTGATCTTGACGGGCTGTCGCTGAACATTACCGAGTTGCACCCGACGCAACAGCGCGAGCAAAAATACGGCATGGAACATATCGCCATGGATACCGATGACCTCGATGCGCTGGTCGCCAAACTCAAGGCGCAAAACATCGGCATCCTTGAAGAGACGATTGTGACCGGCAATCGCCGCGTGTGCTTCTTCGAGGGGCCGGACGGCGTGCAGCTTGAATTCATTGAAATGAAAAAGTAATGTAACTATTTGTTTTTAAACAATAATTTATATTTCCATTGGAGATCACCATGTCAAAATCAGACCCGTTGCGAGTCGCGTTTATCGGAGCTGGCGGACGCTGGGGCCCCCGCGCGCCCGGGCCCGTGGTGCAAAAAATGAAGGAGGTGTATATGCAAGACGTGGTTTAAGCGCAAGAC
>JANPOH010000467.1:0-7579 GCA_031427895.1 Betaproteobacteria bacterium | reverse complement strand
GTTCAAGGACAAAACATAATTCTCACAGCCCGCATGGCCATGGTTTTCTGCCGTGGCGGACGGAATTGTTTTTGACTTTATCTGTGTTCATCTGTGTTTATCTGTGGTTCATATGTATTTAAGTGTTTGTTTTTAAACAATTATTTTTAGAATTGCACCATGACCCAAGCCGCCGATTTCAAACCCCGGCATTTCAAATGGGAAGTGCAAGGCAAAGTTGCCACCGTTACCTTGAACCGTCCCGAACGCAAAAACCCGCTGACGTTTGAATCGAATCGTATGCCGAGTTGCGCGATACGTTTTGCGCGCTCAACACCGTTGATGACGTAAAGACGGTGGTGGTCACCGGCGCGGGCGGCAATTTTTGTTCCGGCGGCGACGTGCATGAAATCATCGGCCCGCTGACCCAAATGAAAATGCCGGGCCTGCTCGCATTCACCCGCATGACCGGCGACCTGGTGAAAGCCATGCGCGCGGGTCTCGCGGGCGCCGACATGGGCGCGTGTTCGCTGCTGCCGCGCATCATCGGCCAGGGCCGCGCGTCAGAGTTGCTCTACACCGGGCGCTCGATGGGCGGCGACGAAGCCGAGCGTTTTGGTTTTTACAACGCGATCCACGAACCGGAAAAAGTACTCGCCGCCGCACAGGACATGGCGCGCCCGCTCGCCGACGGGCCGACCTTTGCCCACGGCATGACCAAAAAGCTGCTGCATCAGGAGTGGAACATGGGCCTAGACGAAGCCATCGAAGCCGAAGCCGAAGGCCAGGCTGCGTATCAGCTTGCCCCAGCGCGCCATGTCACGCTGAATCACGTCGGCAAATTCGTGCGGCGTGCCGGTGATTGATTTCAGCAGTGCCATCGCCGGGTACGGCTGCGCGTGCGCGTGAGTGGCACCCCAAGAGGCTGTGGCAAAAACGAAGGCGATCAACGCAAATTTCATAATAAAAACAAATAGTTACGCTTTCCGCTTACAATTACTTCTTGCGCCGCGCTTCAAATGCCGCGAGTCGTTCATTGAACTCAGGCGTATCGAACACGATCGCCATGTGCGACGAAATCATATCAAGGTGCGCCGCCAGCGTGCCACCCGCAAGCCCGTGATACACCGCGCGCTTCATCAGCGAGATTGCTTGCGGCGGCTGCGCGGCGATGCTGCGTGCGAGATTCATGGCCTCGTTGCGAACCTCCGCGTCTGGTACCACGCGGCTGACAATGCCGAACCGTTCGGCTTCAAGCGAATCGATCACGCGGCCCGTCCATAGCAATTCCAGCGCGCGCGATACGCCCACCACGCGCGGCAGAAACCACGTGCCGCCGTCGCCGGAAATCAGGCCCATGTTGATATAGCTCTCGGCGAATGTTGACGATGCCGCGCACAGGCGGATGTCGCACATCAGCGCCATGTCGAGCCCCGCGCCGCGCGCCGTGCCGTTGACGGCGGCAATCACCGGCACCTCCAGGCGCTCCATTGCCAGTGGAATTTTCTGGATCTCTTTCCACAGATATTTTTTGCGGTCGACGTTGTCCGCGGCCTGCATCACCGCCATGTCGGACGTATCGGCGCCCGCGCAAAACGCGCGCCCCGCGCCGGTGAGCACCACCACGCGCACCCGGCTGTCATCGGCGATTTGGGCCAACGCCTGGGTCCACTCGGCGATCATGGGACGGGTAAACGCATTCAGGCGATCGGGGCGGTTCAGCTCCAGCAGCGCCACGCCGTCGCCATCCACTACAAGATTGATGCATTCAAAAGCCATGACTAGCCTCGCTAAACGGTATTTTTTTGGGTGCTGTAGAGTCGCGCGCCGCAGACAATAACAGGCTTGCGCGGTGGCAACAAGAAAGCTGCTTTGTCACAAAATAGCGTACCCGGATATTCCGTGTACGCTAAACCATCCCTGTCGTTCCCGCCTGCGCGGGAACGACAGTGAGACTTTTGTGCGCTGTCGTGCGAGCGTGATCGACGGCAGCGTGGCGTCAACCCACCGCGCCCGCAATTGCATCAGCCAGCGGCTGCACATCCGACAGGCTGTCGATATTCAAAATGGCCTCCGCAAGTTCTTCGGCGCGCGCATCGCTGACCTTCGCATAGCGCAGGTTCGCCTTGAACTTGGCGAGCAGTTCTTCGTCGCTCAACGGGTTGTCGGGATGGCCCTTGGCGCTTGTCTGCGTCACTTCACACACGCCGAATGGGCCATGCGCGCGGATCGTGCAGCCGCCGATGACGCACTGGGCGGTATTGGCATCGGGATAAGGCGCGGCGCTGATTTTCGCTATCCATGTGCCGAGCTTGGGCGACGGTGGAATTTCCCCGGCAAGTTGTATGGGCGTCACTTCGCCATAAGCCAACACATTCGCTACGCACCAATAAACACTGAACTGTGCATTGACGCGAGTTTGCGGCGTGCGCTTTTCGGCGACGTCGCGACCGACCACATCCATCTCCTGCGGGCCGATCAGCAACTCGACGCGCTCGATTTTTTCAACGTCGCCGCCGAGCTTGGCGCGCAACGCCAGCGCCGCGCTGATCGCCGGATGGGTAAAGCGGCAGCTCGGGTAAGGCTTGATCGACAGACGGTCGAATTCCCATGCCGTGCCCAGCCCGCGCACGGCGCGTTCAGGCTCGAAACGATTGTGCAGATAGACCCGGCTCAAACCATCCTCGCCCGTGAGCGGGTGTTTCACGCCGGGCAGGCCGGCGCTGCCCATCAGCGCTGCCGTGACCGCATTTGCCGCCGCGAAGCCGGGCTGCACGTGCTTGGTCGGCGCGCCTTCGCGCGTGGATTGATGATTACCGCTGGCCATGCAGTAGACGATGCCGAGCGAATTACGCAGCGCCTCCGCGCGCGAATCAATCAGGCGCCCGGCGGCCAGCGTCGCGCCAAAATGACCCATCAGCGCGGTGTAAATCCAGCCGCCTTCGATCAGATTCAATCGCGTTGCCACGCCCAACCGACAGGTCAGTTCGATGCCCAGCAGCACCGCCTCGCACAACTCCTTGCCGCTCACCGATCCGCGCATGCCTGCGGCGGCGAACGCCGCCGGTATCGCTGCCGATCCGGCGTGCAGCGCCGCGTCGTCATGTGTATCGTCGAATTCAAGCACATGGCCGAAGTAACCGTTGCACAATGCCGCAGTGGCGGCGGGCACGCGCGGCCCGCCCAGCACCCGCGCGTCGGGTCGTCCGCCAGTATCAATTAAAACTTTCAACCACGGCGGCATGCCCACCGCCGCGCGCCCCGCGATGGCGGCGCCGAGATAATCCAGCAGTTCGCGCCGCACGTTCGCGCGCGTAGACTCCGGCACCGTGTCCCAGCGCAGTGATTGCGACAGCGCGATAAAGGCATCGAGCGTTTGTTCGGGTGCCGCTGGTTTAGCTTGATTCGTTACCATACAACCTCAGTCTGAATCGATAATGACTACTCTGACCGTATTCCCGCCTGCTTGGCAATACGCGCCCACTTGATCATTTCGCTTGCAATAAGTTTACCGAACGCCTCCGGAGGGCCGATCACGGGATCGGCCGCCTCGGTCGTCAGGCGCTTAGCCATGTCCGGCTCGCTGAGGATGGCGTTGATTTCGGTATTGAGTCGCGTGACGATGGGGCCGGGAATCCCGGCGGGGCCGAGGAAACCCCACCACACCATGCATTCGTAACCCGCAAGGCCGCTTTCGGATATCGTGGGTACGTCGGGCGCCGTCGCGACTCGCTTCACCGAGCCGACGCCAAGCGCCCTCAACTTGCCCGTGCGCAAGTGCGGCAGCGTTTGTATCAGTGTGCCGAAGAGCACCTCGACCTGGCCCGACATCACGTCGATCATCGATGGCCCGCCGCCCTTGTAGGGGATGTGCCCGAGCTTGACCCCGGCCATGGAATTAAAAAGTTCGCCGCCAAAATGATTAAACCCGCCGATGCCCGAAGTCGCATAGCGGATATGCCCCGGCTTTGCTTTCGCCAGCGCGATCAGGTCTTTCACGGTTTTCACGGGAAACGCCGGATGCGTGGCGATCACGTTCGCGCCCGACGCGATTTGCGCGATGGGAATGAACGACTTGACCGGATCGAAAGGCAGCTTGTGAATCGCCGGGTTCATGGAGTAGGTCGTGGACACCATCAGCAGCGTATGGCCGTCCGCCGGCGCACGCGAGGCCACCTCGGTGCCGATGATGCCGTCCGCGCCGGGCCGATTGTCCACCACCATCTGGTGCGGCAGCCGCTCGGTCATTTTCTGCGCGATGAAGCGCCCCAGGATGTCGTTGCTGCCGCTCGGCGGGAAAGGCACGATCAGCCGGATCGGCTTGGCGGGGAAGCGGCCGGCGATTAGTGCATCCGGCGCCTGTGCCATGGCCGGGCCTGCGGCTACAAAACAAAGCAGCGCCAGCGCGCGGACGGGCAGGGGGCTTCGCGGACGGCGCCGTGACTGTTTATGGTGCGCGTTCATGGTCTTCCTTCTGGGTATTTTTATCCGTTAATTTCAGTGTAGACCGTGCTTCGTCAGGCTGTCAAATCATCTAGATGATTTGACAGATTCAAGCCGGCGGCGATAGCATCGGCGGCATGCCTGTGCTTAGCAGCAATTTCGATTTTTCGCCGCACCTCCGCGAGGGCGACGTGGTGACGTGGTTGCAAGGCACCGGCGAGCCGCTGGGGCTGACCCAACGCCTCGTCGCGGCGCGTCATGGGCTGCCGCCGCTGGAATTGTTCATCGGCATGCTGTCGAGTAAGACGTTGCGGCCCGAGCACGCCGACCGGTTTCGCTTTCGCGGTCTTAACGGCGCGGGCGCCGCGCGCACGCTCACTGCCGCGAACCTGCTCAATATTGTCCCGGCGCATGTTTCTTGCGTGCCGTCGCTGCTGCGTTCGCGCGCGATCCGCGTGGACGTGCTGTTGCTGCGCGTGCGGCCGCATACCAAGCCGGGGTTCTACACGGCTGGCGTGATGGTGGATTTTCTACCCGCCATGGTGCGGGCGGCGCGTTGCGTTATCGCCGAGATCGATGAGCGATTGCCCATCACCGCGCAGGATGCGCTGGTCGCCGCCGAAGACATCGATGTGCTCACCGAATGCGACGCGGACGAGGTGCTGATCGCCGATCCCGATCCCACGGACACCGACATGCGCGTTGCCGCGCATGTGGCGGGGCTGATCCCCGATGGCGCGACCATTCAGTTGGGTGTCGGCGGCCTGCCGGTGGCGGTGTGCCGGGCGCTTGAGCATCACAAGGATCTGGGCGTGCATAGCGGCGTCATTTCCGACATCATCGTTGATCTGGTGGAAAAAGGCGTGGTCACCAACGCGCGCAAGGGCATGGACGCCGGACGCATTGTCACTGGCGGATTGTTCGGCACGCGGCGACTGATGAAATTCGCCGATGGCAACGACATGATCGCAATGCGCGCGTCCGATTACACGCACAATCAACAAGTGCTCGCGCGACTGCCGAATCTGTATTCGGTCAACTCAGGTGTCGAGGTGGATCTGACCGGTAACGTGAATTCCGAAATCGCCGCGGGGCGTTATCTGGGTGCGGTCGGCGGGCAGGCCGACTTTGTGCGCGGCGCGGTGACATCCAGCGGCGGGCGCTCGATCATGGCGCTACCGTCCACCACGCCCGACGGCAAACACTCGCGTATCGTCGCCTCGCTCGAAGGCCGGCCAGTGACCACCACGCGCGCCGACATTGATATCGTGGTCACCGAGTATGGCGTGGCGGATCTGCGCGGGCGCTCTTTCAGCGAGCGTGCCGAACGCCTGCGCGCCATAGCGCATCCCGATTTTCGCGATCGGCTTCAACTACCGTAGCTAACGTGGGAACAAGCATGCAAGCAGACTCAGGCATCGTCGTGGACAGAGGTGCGAATGGCGCGGAGGGCATCGTGCAGATACGCCTCAATCGCCCTGACCGCCTCAACGCGCTCGGCGTGGAGATGACGGACGCGCTGCTGGCGGCGATTACCGATGCGGTCGGCAGTAATGCGCGCGTGATCGTTTTACGCGGTACGGGCCGCGCGTTCTGCGCGGGGGCCGATCTGAAAGAGCGCCGCACCATGGAGGAAGCGGAGCGCGTCAAACACAATCGCGCGATCAATGCGGCGGTGGACGCGCTGGGCGCGGCGCCCATGCCCACTGTCTGCGCCATCAATGGGCTGGCGCTGGGCGGCGGTTGCGAAATCGCGCTGGCCTGCGATCTGCGCTACGCGGCGGAAGACGCGCCCATCGGTCTGACCGAGGCGCGCATCGGCGCGATTCCCGGCGCGGGCGGCACGCAGCGCATGCCGCGCGCCGTCGGTGCCATGCGCGCGCTCGAACTCATCCTCGCCGGCGAGCCCATCAGCGGCAAACGCGCCGGGGAAATCGGCCTTATCAACGCCGCCGTCCCTGCCGACCAGCTTGACGCGCATGTGACGCGCATCGCCGCGGTGCTGGCATCGCGTTCACCCGCGGGCGCGCGCACGGCCAAGCGCTTGATTTACGGCGGCTTTGAATTGCCGCTCGCCGACGGGCTGGCGCTGGAGGCGCGCGCGCTGCGCGATATCCTGACGTCGGCTGATTACGCCGAAGGCCTCGCCGCGTTTGCCGAAAAACGGCCGCCGCGTTTTGGCGAAAGTGACATCGGATGAGCATCCATCGCAGCAAGGCCGAGCACGTCGCGCAGCAGTTGCTCGACCGCATCATCGCCGCGAAATTAAAGCCCGGCAGCAGCTTTGCGACCGAAGCCGAGTTGCTGCCGCAGTTCAATGTGAGCCGACCGACGCTGCGCGAGAGCCTGAAGCTACTCGAATCACAAGGCGTGCTCGAACGCCGTCCCGGCCCCGGTGGCGGCATCATTGTGCGCGAACCCAGCATCGACTTGCTGGCGCACGGGCTGTCGGTGTTCCTGCGCCTGCACGAAGTGCCGTTCGTGACGGTATTGAAGGCGCGCGAGGTGATCGAACCCGCGCTCGCCTACGAAGCCGCCCTCAACGGCACCGTCGAACATTTTGCGGAACTGGAGGCGTCGATCTCACGCATGAAGGTGCTCGACGCGCCGCGCGATCAGGCGGCATTCCTCGAAGAGAACCGCATGTTTCACAGCATCATCGCGCGCGCCGGGGGCAACAAGGTGCTGGAAATTTTCTGGGACACCATCAGCATACTTGCCGCTGGTGAGCATCACGGCATCCGTTATTCGGTGGGCAATCAGACGCACGTCGTAAAAGCGCACCAGCGTATACTTGACGCCTGCCGCCGCCGCGACGGCGCCGCAGCCGCCGCCGAGATGGAACGCCACGTGGGCGCGCTCGAAAATCTGGTGCGCCAGCGTTACCAGCATCTGTTGAAGCACCCAACCAGCGTTTTCGAGCGCCCCGACCGCTTGATTGCATAATTCGTCATTCCGTACTGCCACAGTACAAAAGGAGCTTTTATGATGCACTTTGAACTGACACAAGAGCAACGCAGCATGGTCAACACCGTGCGCGAACTGACGCAGGAAGTATTCAAGCCCAACGCGCTGAAATACATGGACGGCACCTTTCCCTGGGACAACTTCCGCGAACTGGCGAAGATCGGCGTGCTCGGCATGGCGGTCCCGGAGG
>JANPOH010000466.1:0-23376 GCA_031427895.1 Betaproteobacteria bacterium | reverse complement strand
ACTCGGATATCGACACCGTGGAGCGCGTGGAGATTATTCGCGATTTACGGCTGGGCGAGTTTGATGTGCTGGTCGGCATCAACCTGCTGCGCGAGGGGCTGGATATCCCCGAAGTGTCGCTGGTGGGGATACTTGATGCCGACAAGGAAGGTTTTTTGCGCTCGGAACGGGCACTGATCCAGACTATCGGCCGCGCGGCGCGACACCTGAACGGCACCGCCATTCTTTACGCGGATCGCATCACGGAATCCATGCGTAAGGCGATCAGTGAAACGGATCGACGGCGCGCTAAACAGGTGGCATTCAACACCGCCAACGGCATCATTCCAGCGGGCGTGACCAAGCGCATCAAGGACCTCATCGACGGCGTGTACAACCGCGACGAAGCGCGTCTCGAATTGAAGGCGGCGCAGAACCAGGCGCGTTATGACACGATGGGGGAGAAAGACATGACGCGGGAAATCAAGCAGGTGGAAAAAGCCATGCTCGACGCGGCGAAAAATCTGGAGTTTGAAAAAGCCGCGAGGTTGCGGGACGATCTGCGCGTGCTGCGCGAACGGCTATTCATGCGAGCCGCGTAAGCATCTGTTTTTAAATAACAAATTACCGGTGCCGCGCGTATCCTCGATAGCCTGCGGGAGGTGACGCGCGGCTTGCCGCGTCACCTCTGCAAGCAACAGCGTCTATGACGCCGGCGGTGCGCCGCGCTGTGTTTCCACCTGCATCAGCGGCTCGTCCGCGACCGGCGACGGCACGGGGCGCGCGCGGCTCGGGCGTGGGGGCTGATCCGGCACGGCACTGACTGGCTGCACCGCATGCGCCTTGCTGCCATCGGTCTCGATCTGCGTGAGACCGCTCGACCAATCGAGCTTGAGCGGCGTCGGGACAACCACCGGTATCGGCGCCGCGGCAGGCACGGGGGCAGGAGCCGGAGCGGGCGTTGGCACCTGCGCCGGCAGCGCTACGGCAGCCGCCGGACCTGGCGTCTCGACCTGAACGGTAACCGGGGCAACATGCGGCGCACTCGCGGCGACCGGCGCCGCTGGCACCACTGGCACCGCTGGCACCGCTGGCACCACTGGCACCACTGGCGTCGGCACTTCGGGCATCGCCGGGGTAACGGTGGCGGCGGGCGCCTGCTCAACCGGCACAGCGGCCACCGCCATTGCAGCCATCGGCACCGGCGTGGAGATCGTGGACGTAGACTCAACGTTATTGTCCGCAGACCCCGATTCATCAGTCATTTCGCCCTCTATCATACCGACGCGCGGACGTGGCACGAATGGCGTGCGCGGATAACGATAGCGGCGCGGCTCTTTGGACTCACGTGGCTCACGCGCTTCACGCGCGGGTGCGTCTTCGGTCGCGGTTGCCGGTGCGGCGGAACGGGCTGCGCCATCCTGATGCTGACCTTCGGAACGTTCGCCACGGCCACGACGACGACGGCTGCGGCCTTCGCCGTTGCCGTTTGCCGCGCCTGCGGGATGTTCCTGCCGTGCGGGTACGGCGGCTACTGCGCCATCGGCGGCAACCGCCTGCGCTGGAACGGCGGCTTCATGGTCACGGCGCGGCGCCTGCTGCGGACGCGGCCCGCGGTCATTGCGATGCGGACGCTCACCGCGTTCACTACGCTCACCACGGTCGGCGCCATCGCGCTCGCTGCGCTGCCGATTGCGTCCGCCGCTGCCGGAGCGATGCTCGTCGCGGTCACGGCGCGGGCCTTGACGCGAACGATCACGGCGGCCTTCGTCACGCTTGTCAGCGGTTGCCGTGGCAGCAGTCGCGGCAACCGCCGTAACTGCCGCGGCTTCCACAGGCTTATTGCGGAACCAGCCAAAAATTTTACCGATGATCGACGGCTTTGCCTCTGCCTGCGGCGCAGCTACGGCGGTCGCGGGTGCGGGCATTGCAACCGGCGCTTCGGCGGCAGGCGTGGACGGACGTTCCGGCGGCAGGATGCCTTTGACGGCAGCTTCCTGACGCGGCGCGGCGGAATCGGCGGCGGCGGTGGTCTTCTCCACCGGCTCCGGCGCTTTGACCATTTCATAGCTCGGCGGCAACGGCACGCTCTGATTCAGATCGTCGTGACGCAGCCGGGTGATGGTGTAATTCGGCGTTTCCAGATTGATGTTCGGAATCAGCGTGACGGTGACGCGATGGCGTGTTTCAAGCTGCTGAATATCATGGCGTTTTTCGTTCAGGAGGAACGTCGCAACGTCCACCGGCACCTGGGCATGCACGGTGGCGGTGCTTTCCTTCATGGATTCTTCCTGCAGGATACGCAGGATGTGCAGCGCGGTGGATTCGGTGCCGCGTATATGGCCGGTGCCGTGGCAGCGCGGGCACGCCTCGTGGCTGGATTCGCCGAGCGAAGGGCGCAGCCGCTGGCGCGATAACTCCATCAGGCCGAAGCGCGAAATCTTGCCCAGTTGTACGCGCGCGCGGTCGTAGCGCAGCGAGTCGCGCAGTTTGTTTTCAACTTCGCGCTGATTGCGCTGGTTTTCCATGTCGATAAAGTCGATGACGACCAGGCCGCCGAGGTCGCGCAGCCGCAGCTGGCGCGCGACTTCTTCGGCCGCTTCCAGATTGGTGCGGAAGGCGGTTTCTTCAATGTCGTGGCCGCGCGTGGCACGCGCGGAGTTCACATCGACGGACACCAGCGCTTCGGTGTGGTCGATCACAATTGCGCCGCCGGAAGGCAGATTCACCGATCGCGAATGCGCGGTCTCGATCTGATGCTCGATCTGGAAGCGCGAGAACAGCGGCACGTCGTCGTTGTAGTGTTTGACCAGACCGACTTTTGCCGGCATCACCAGCGACATGAAGTGCTGCGCCTGCTCGTGGATATCGGCGGTGTCGATGAGAATCTCGCCGATTTCATCGTGAAAATAATCACGGATGGCGCGCACCACCAGATTGCTTTCGAGATAAATCAGGAACGGCGCGGGGTTCAGGCATTTGGGTTTTCCGCCGCCTTCTTTCGGTTCTTCATGCTGGGGCTTCGACGCGCTGTCGATGGCTTCCCACAACTTGAGCAGGTAATTCAAATCCCACTTGAGTTCGTCGGCTTCGCGGCCGATGGCGGCGGTGCGGGCAATCACGCTCATGCCGCTGGGGATTTCCAGATCGTCGATGACATCACGCAGTTCGTTGCGGTCCTCACCCTCGATGCGGCGCGACACGCCGCCGCCGCGAGGATTGTTCGGCATCAACACCAGGTAGCGGCCTGCCAGACTGATAAAGGTGGTGAGCGCGGCGCCTTTGCTGCCGCGCTCGTCCTTATCCACCTGAACGATGATTTCCTGGCCTTCGCGCAGCGCTTCCTTGATGGTGGCTTTGCCCACATCGACGCCGGGTTTGAAGTAGGCGCGGGCGACTTCCTTGAACGGCAAAAAACCGTGGCGTTCGGCGCCGTAATCGATAAAGGCGGCTTCGAGACTGGGCTCGACGCGGGTGATGATGCCCTTATAGATGTTGCTCTTTTTTTGCTCTTTGGATGAGGATTCGATGTCGAGATCGACCAGCTTTTGACCATCGACTATCGCGACGCGCAGCTCCTCGGCTTGCGTCGCGTTAAACAACATTCTTTTCATCTTCTTCTCCCGCGCTCAATGTGCCACGGGATGGGCAAAGCCTAAGCCGCCGCGTTCTCACGCGAGGGGCGTTACTTTAGTTCAGTCTGTAGCGGTATTAAACATACTGTGCAAGGCTGATTTGAAGTTTTTGGTTTTGCCTGTTGCGGAACCGCCTCTATGAAGTCAGGCGTGTCCGTAATATTCAAACGGTGTCTTGAGCGCGTATTTCGACTACTATCGCTACTTCGTGGTGAGCGACATTAACCGGTATTTCCGGGACTGCAATTGTGTGGTTTTGTACACAGCAGGGCCGGCTCTGGTAACGGTGGTACTGGTGCGATCCCGGTTCGTCCGTTGGTTACAGGCCAAAACATTGCTTCGCACTGTGGAAGCTGGACCCTGAAAACCTGCGGCTTGAGTACTGACCACGTATTTGCACGTATTTGCATGTATTAACGAATACGAATCCACGCGTGGTTTCCTTCAAGTCCGCATCAAACACGGGGTGAACCCGGATGCTGCACTGTGAAATAGTATAATCAAATGAAGCAGTTAAGTAAAGAAACTGTAAATTGGCTCGAAGTCGGCACCGAAGAATCCGGTCAACGCATCGACAACTACTTGATACGATGGCTTAAAGGGGTTCCCAAGAGCCATGTTTACCGCATCCTGCGTAGCGGCGAGGTGCGGGTCAACAAGGGCCGCATTGGCCCGGATTACCGCATTCAGGATGGCGACCGGGTGCGGGTGCCGCCCATCCGCACCGCCGAGCGTGACGCAGCGGCGGCGTCGCAAACCGGCCCGCGCATCGAATTTGACATCCTGCATGAAGATGCGGCGCTGCTGGTCATCAACAAGCCCGCGGGGTTGGCGGTGCATGGCGGCAGCGGCATCAGCCTGGGTGCCATTGAACAACTGCGCCGGCAGCGCCCGGAAGCCAAATTCCTCGAACTGGTGCATCGGCTGGATCGCGATACCTCAGGCGTATTGATGTTCGCCAAAAAGCGCTCGGCGCTGGTGGCGCTGCACGAGCAACTGCGCGAAGGGCGTGTGCAGAAAATCTACCTGGCCCTGGTCAACGGTCACTGGCGCGACGCCAAACGCGCAGTGAAAGCGCCGCTGCAAAAACATCTGCTGGCCAACGGCGAGCGGCGGGTGTCGGTTAATGAAGCGGACGGGCAGGCGGCGCATACCATTTTCCGGCTACGCAAGGCATGGCCGGCATCTACCCCGCCGTTCAGTCTGCTCGAAGCCGAACTCAAAACGGGACGCACCCATCAGATTCGCGTGCATCTCGCGCACCTCGGCTTTCCGATTGCCGGGGACGATAAATACGGCGATTTTCAGATGAATAAATCCATTAAAAAACAAATACTTAAACGTATGTTCCTACACGCCTCGCGCGCCACCATCCGGCATCCCGACAGCGGCGAGTCGATGCGCTTTGAGGCGCCTCTGCCTGCTGAATTGGAAGCGGCCCTCACACACCTGAACCAGCATCATGCCGAAACAATTTGATTTGCTGGTGTTCGACTGGGACGGCACCCTGATGGATTCGGCGGCGGCGATCACCGCCTCGTTGCGCGACGCCTGCGCCGACATCGACCAGCCGGTGCCCAGCGAAGAACGCGCCCGTTACGTGATCGGGCTCGGACTAACCGATGCGCTGAAATATTTATTGCCCGATCTGCCCCCGGTCGCGTATCCCGCGCTGCTCGAACGTTATCGCCACCACTTTCAGCGGGAGGATCGCGGCACCACCTTGTTCCGCGGCGCGCACGAGGCATTGCGCGCGCTGCACGACGCCGGCTTCATGCTGGCGGTGGCCACCGGCAAAAGCCGCCGCGGCCTGGATCGCGCGCTGGAAGAGGCGGGACTCAGCGCACTGTTTCACGCCACCCGTTGCGCCGATGAAGGCTTTTCCAAGCCGCATCCCGGCATGTTGCTGTGGTTGCTGGATGAGCTCAGTGTGCCGCGTGAACGCAGCGTGATGATCGGCGACACCTCGCATGATATGGAAATGGCGGTCGCCGCCGGGGTGGCGCGCGTGGGCGTGACGTACGGCGCGCACCCGCGCGAGAATCTGCTCAAGCATGATCCTGTCGCCTGCCACGATACCTTTGCTGAACTTTCCACATGGCTGACAACGCACGCATAATCTGCGCCAGCGATGCGCTGACCGAAGGCGGCACGGGCGTGCGCTTCAAGGTGCAAGGCCCGCTGGGCGAAGAACCCGCGTTCGTGGTGCGTTTTCGCGGCAAGGTGTACGCGTATATCAACCGCTGCGAACACGTGCCGGTGGAGCTGGACTGGATCGATGGCGAATTTTTCGATTATTCCAAGCTATACTTGATCTGCACCGTGCATGGCGCGGCGTACCTCCCCGAAAGCGGTTTGTGCGTGCAAGGTCCATGTCCGGGCAAACAGCTTAAACCCGTGCTCGTCGAAGAACGCGACGGGCGGGTACTTTTGGCGAAGGAATCTCACCATGTCTGAAAACAACACCAGCGGCTGGGAACGCGCTGTCCTTGAGAAATTGGCGCTGGCCGCCGTGACCGAGCAGCGCCGCGCGCGGCGCTGGGGCATATTTTTCAAGTTCCTGATTTTTGCCTACCTGTTTTTGGTTTTGTTCATCGCGCTGGGCTGGATGGGCAAGAAAGATGGTTCGCATGAGAAACACACCGCGCTGGTGGATATCAATGGCGTGATCGGCCCCGGCACCCCCGCCAGCGCCGATGCGATCATGCAAGGGCTGGGCGAGGCGTTCAAGGACAAGCGCACCAAGGGCGTTATTCTGCGCATTAACAGCCCCGGCGGCAGTCCGGTGCAATCGGGTTACATTAACGACGAAATCAAACGGCTGCGCGCCAAGCACCCCGAGATTCCGCTGTACGCCGTGGTCGAAGATGTGTGTGCTTCCGGCGGTTATTACATTGCGGTGGCGGCGGATAAAATTTACGTCAACAAGGCCAGCATGATCGGCTCCATCGGCGTGTTGATGAACGGATTCGGTTTTACCGGCACGATGGATAAACTCGGCGTGGAGCGGCGCTTGCTGGCGGCAGGCGAGAACAAAGGTTTTCTCGATCCGTTTTCCCCGTTGAATGACACGCAAAAGGAATACGCGCAAAAAATGCTCGGCGAAATCCACGAGCAGTTCATTGACGTGGTACGCAAGGGCCGCGGCAAGCGCCTGAAAGAAACGCCGGAGATGTTTTCCGGCCTGGTGTGGGTGGGGCAAAAAAGCATCGAACTCGGCCTGACCGACGCCATCGGCAGCATGGAGCAAGTCGCGCGCGACGTCATCAAGGCCGAGGAGATCGTTGACTTCACGCCGCGCGAGAATGTCGCCGAGCGTTTCGCCAAACGTTTCGGCGCCGCCACGGCGGAGTCGCTGCTGCGCTTGGGGAGCGCCGGCGGGGCCGGCGGGATGACGATCCGCTAAATCACGTCAACCTGCTCGCGGTTGAGCATGCGGATCAGGGCCATCAGCGGCAATCCAATCAACGCTGTCGGGTCGCTGCTGTCGATACTGTCAACCAACGCGACGCCGAGACTTTCGATTTTTGCGCTACCGGCGCAATCGTAGGGATGTTCAAGTCGCAAATAGTGTTCGATTTGCGCGTCGCTGAGGTTGCGAAATTGCACGGTCGAAGGAATATTGTCGAGTTGGTAACGGCCGGTCGCGGCGTCCAGCAAACACAGCGCGGTATGAAAAATCACCGCTTTGCCGCGCATGGCGCGTAGTTGCGCGACCGCGTTGTCGTGATTTCCGGGCTTTCCCAAGGCATGCCCGTCGAGGTCCGCCACCTGATCCGAGCCGATAATCAGCGCGGAGGTATGAATGGCCGCGACCGCCCGCGCTTTGGTCAGCGCCAGCCGTAACGCGGTTTCACGCAACGCTTCGCCGGTGAGCGCGGTCTCGTCCACGTCGGGGCTGACGCAGGTGAACGGAACGCGCAGGCGTTCCAGTAAACCACGGCGGTAGGATGAGGATGAGGCGAGTATGAGCGAGGGCATTTATCGGCGGACGGCTGTAAAACGGGGGCGTTGCAGGGGCGTTGGATTGCGCTAAGTCTTTGCTTCTTATCGTGTTTCTGTATTTAGACTTTGACAAAAGCGCGGGAAAATACTATTATTTCATGTTTATGTGCGTTGCGGCAGCGCAGAAAATGTTGATTGATAGCCTGAAATTTTCACGTGAGAAGCAAACGCAGCGGGGCACCTTGCCAGTGGCGGGGTTTGATCGCTTGCGGGATAGCTTATTTGCGGCGCCGGCGAACGGCAAGGACGGTGACGCACGCTATGAACTCAGCGGCGGTGCGGATGCCCGCGACAGGCCGGTATTGCGGCTGACAGTGACGGCGCGCTTGCCATTGCAGTGTCAACGTTGCCTGAAAGCGCTGGCGCACGAATTGGTGATTGATACGACGCTGCGGCTGGTGCCCGAAGCAGCGCTCGAAGCCGAGATGAGTGATGATCCGAACGAGTCGGATTGTGTCGCGGCGAGCACCGAACTCGATGTAGCCGCGTTGATCGAAGACGAGATTTTACTGGCGCTGCCTGCGTATCCAAGGCATGAGGCTGGACATTGCACGGCGGAAGGTGAAGTCAGCACGAAAAAAGATTCAGCATTCAGCGTGCTAAGTACATTGAGTACATTAAGCACATCCGGTAATTCGCACAAACCAGGCACGCTGAAGCATTAATAATATTGAAGCAACAGGCACTTAAATCGAAGGAGTCCTACCATGGCAGTTCAGCAGAACAAAAAATCGCCGTCCAAACGCGGCATGCACCGGGCGCACCAATCATTGAGCGTGGCGCCGCTTGCGCTTGAGCCGACCACCGGCGAAGTGCATCTGCGGCATCACATCAGCCCCAATGGTTTTTACCGGGGCAAAAAAGTCATCAAGACCAAAGGCGATTAAATCGTCCGCATGCGTGCTCGTGCGGCGTGGCCGCATGGCGTGAGCGTAACGTCGTCGCGTGCGCGGTAAATTCAGATGCGGGTAACCGTGGCTGTTGACTGCAAGGGGGGCGATCACGGCCCGTCCGTGACCGTGCCGGCGGCGCTGGCGCTGTTGCGCGAAGACCCCGATGCAGGCGTCATTCTTGTCGGCTTGTCCGCCGACATCGAAACGCAACTAAAAAACGACAAGACGGCGTTCGGCGACCGCCTGGTGGTTCGTCACGCCTCCGAAGTGGTGGGCATGGACGAACCGCCCGCGCTCGCCATGCGCGGCAAGAAAGATTCGTCGATGCGCGTGGCGACCGATCTGGTGAAATCCGGCGAGGCGCAGGCGGCGGTCAGCGCGGGCAATACCGGCGCGCTGATGGCGATCTCGCGTTATGTGTTGAAAACGCTGCCCGGCATTGACCGCCCGGCAATCGCCTCCATCATGCCCTCGCAAACGGGGCGGGTATACGTGCTCGATCTGGGCGCAAACGTCGATTGCACCGCTGAACACCTGCTGCAATTCGGCATCATGGGTTCGGAGCTGGTCGCGTGCGTCGAGCACAAAGTCAGCCCGACGGTGGGGCTGCTCAACATCGGCGAAGAAGACATCAAGGGCAACGAGGTCGTCAAGCAAGCGGCGGCGTTGCTGCGTGCCAGCGGCCTGAACTTCTACGGCAACGTCGAAGGCAACGATATTTTCAAGGGCACCACCGACGTGGTGGTGTGCGATGGCTTCGTGGGCAACGTGGCGCTGAAATCCGCCGAAGGCCTGGCGCACCTGATCCGCACCATCATGCGCGAGGAATTCGAGCGCAATATTTTCACCAAGCTGGCGGGGCTTGTCGCCATGCCGGTGCTAAACGCTTTCAAGCGGCGCGTCGATCATCGCAGCTACAACGGCGCGAGTCTGCTGGGATTGCGCGGCATTGTGTTAAAAAGCCACGGCTCCGCCGACGCCTATTCGTTTGCCTGTGCCTTGAAACGCGGCACCGAAGAAGTCCGCACCGGAATACTGGCGCACATCACCGAGCGCATGGCGCACATCCACGAAAGCAACGGAAAAGCCGCGTGACTGTCTATTCCCGCATTGCCGGCACCGGCAGTTATCTGCCGGCGAAGGTGCTCACCAACAAGGATCTCGAGGCGCGTGTCGAGACCAACGACGAGTGGATTTTCAGCCGCACCGGCATACGCCAGCGCCATGTCGCGGCAGACCATGAATTCGCCAGCGATCTCGCGCTGATCGCCAGTCGCCGCGCGCTGGATGCTGCCGGCGTCACAGCGGCGGAGGTGAGTCTGATTATCGTCGCCACCACCACGCCCGACATGGTGTTTCCCAGCACCGCGTGTATTTTGCAGGCCAAGCTCGGCGCGAACAATTGTCCCGCGTTTGACTTGCAGGCGGTATGCAGCGGCTTTGTCTATGCCCTGGCGACCGCCGACCAGTTCGTGCGAAGCGGCCAATACCGGAATATTCTGGTGGTGGGCGCCGAGGTCTATTCGCGCATTCTCGATTGGGAAGACCGCAGCACCTGCGTGCTGTTCGGTGACGGCGCGGGCGCGGTCCTACTGCAACGCAGCGACACGCCGGGCATATTGTCATCACATCTGCACGCCGACGGCAGTCATGCCGGCATTTTGTCCGTGCCGGGCAGCGTGGCGGGCGGCAAGATCAGCGGACGCCCTTTGCTGCAAATGGAAGGCAATGCGGTATTCAAGTTCGCGGTGCGCGTGCTGGGCGAGGTCGCCGAAGAGGCGCTGGCGTTCAACCACCTTGAAAAATCCGCCATCGACTGGCTGATACCGCATCAGGCGAATATTCGTATCATTCAGGCCACGGCTAAAAAGCTCGGCTTGCCAATGGAAAAAGTCATCGCAACGGTGGATCGTCACGCCAACACCTCTGCCGCCTCGGTGCCGCTCGCGCTGGACACCGCTGTGCGCGACGGGCGCGTGCGGGCGGGGCAGCTGGTGATGCTCGAAGGCGTGGGTGGCGGCTTCACTTGGGGCGCAGTGTTGGTTCGCATGTAACCATTTGTTTTTATTATATAAATTATTATGAAATGTGCGCTGGTATTTCCCGGACAAGGCTCGCAATCTATCGGCATGATGCAGGCGTTTGCGGATTCCAAAGTGGTCACCGACACCTTTGCCGAAGCATCCGAAGTGCTGGCTCAGGATTTGTGGAAGCTGGTCGTTGAAGGCCCCGCCGATCAGTTGAGTGCAACGGTTAACACGCAGCCGGTGATGCTGACCGCCGGTGTCGCCGTGTATCGCGCATGGCAAGCCGCCGGCGGCCCCGTGCCGGCGCTGGTCGCCGGTCACAGTCTCGGCGAATATGCCGCGCTGGTCGCCGCTGGCGTGATCGCGTTCAAAGACGCGGTTCCGCTGGTGCGGTTTCGCGCGCAGGCGATGCAAGAGGCGGTGCCCATCGGCGCCGGCGCGATGGCGGCGATACTCGGCCTGGACGATGATGCGGTGCGCGCCGCCTGCGCCGAGTCCGCTGACCCCCAACGGGGCGAGATCGTCGAGGCGGTTAATTTCAACGCGCCGAGCCAGGTGGTAATCGCAGGCAGCAAAGCGGCGGTGGAGCGGGGCGCGGTGGCGTGCAAGGCCAGGGGCGCAAAGCGCGCGCTGATGCTGCCGGTGAGCGCACCGTTTCATTCGTCGCTGTTGCAACCCGCCGCCGGGCGGCTGGCGGATTACATGCAAAACATCACCTTCAACGCGCCGCTGATTCCGGTGGTGAATAACGTCGATGTTGCCGTGGTGAACGATCCTGCCGCGATCAAGGCGGCGCTGGCGCGGCAGGCATGCAGCCCGGTGCGCTGGGTGGAAGTCATTAAACACCTCGCGGGCGCGGGGGTGACGCATGTCGCGGAATGCGGGCCGGGCAAGGTGCTGGCGGGCATGACCACGCGCATCGATAAAAATCTGCAAGGTTTCGCCATTACCGATCCCGCCTCGCTGACGCAGGCGCTGGAGGCGCTGAAATGACGCTGCTCGCGGGTAAGATCGCACTGGTAACAGGCGCCTCGCGCGGCATCGGCCACGCCATCGCGCTGGCACTGGGCAAGGCGGGCGCCATCGTGGCCGGCACCGCGACCTCTGCCAGCGGCGCCGAAGCGATCACACAGGCTTTCGCCGCAGCGGGCATTCAGGGCACGGGCATCACGCTGAACGTCAATGACGCGGCGCAAATCGATGCCGTGGTGGCCGAAGTGGCCCGCCGTTTCGGCGACATCGCGATCCTGGTCAACAACGCCGGTGTCACGCGCGATAACCTGTTGTTACGCATGAAAGAGGACGAGTGGGATGACATCCTCGACACCAATCTGAAGTCGGTCTACCGCCTGTCCAAGGCGGTGCTGCGCGGCATGATGAAGGCGCGCGCCGGGCGCATCATCAATATCGGCTCGGTGGTGGGCGCCACGGGTAACGCGGGGCAGGCCAATTACGCGGCGGCCAAGGCCGGCATGATCGGTTTTTCCAAATCCATGGCACGCGAGATCGGCAGCCGCAATATCACGGTCAATTGCGTGGCACCGGGGTTCATCGATACGGATATGACGCGCAGCCTCAACGACGAGCAACGCCGCGCACTGGTCGGGAAAATCCCTCTCGGTCGCCTGGGTGAAGCCGCCGACGTGGCCGCCGCCGTGGTGTTTCTCGCGTCGCCCGGCGCGGGCTACATCACGGGCGCAACACTGCACGTCAACGGCGGCATGCATATGGATTAGATGAGTAAAGGTTAAGTTGTTGTTTTTATTATGTTTTTTGATCTTGAAATGATGGTAAAATGCGCGCCTTGGCCGATTTGCCCGCCTGGCCTGTAGTCAGGCGAGAACAGCCAACAAACCAATAAACAAGGGGAATGCAATGGAAAATGTCGAGCAACGCGTTAAAAAGATTGTTGCCGAACAACTGGGCGTCAATGAAGCGGACGTCAAGAACGTGTCTTCGTTCGTAAATGATCTGGGCGCTGATTCGCTCGATACCGTTGTGCTGGTGATGGCTCTCGAGGAGGAATTCGAAACCGAAATCCCGGACGAAGATGCCGAAAAAATCACCACCGTCCAACAGGCTATCGACTACGTAAGCTCGCACGCCAAAGCCTGAAAGCCGATCTGACTCATTTTCAATATCGGTGGAGCTTCCCGGCGGCTGCCGCAGACCTTGGCCGCAGCTTGGGTCCGCGGCCCACCCCACCTTAAACCATGCCACGTTCATCAACGCGCAGAGTCGTCGTCACCGGGCTGGGCATGGTCTCGCCTGTCGGCAATAGCCTCCCGGAGGCTTGGGGTAATATCACCGCCGCCAAGTCGGGGATCGCTCGAATTACGCACTTCGATCCGGCGAATTACAGCTCGCAGATCGCAGGCGAAGTCAAAAATTTTGATGTATCGAAGTGGCTGAACGCCAAGGAAGCGCGGCGTTTCGATGCGTTCATTCATTACGGGCTGGTGGCCGGTATCGAAGCCATGAAAGACGCCGGGCTCGACCTCGAACGTGAAAACCGCGAGATGGTGGGCGTGTGCATCGGCTCCGGCATCGGCGGCCTGCCGCTGATCGAAGACACCCACAATGCCATGCTGGCGGGCGGCACGCGCAAGATCACGCCGTTTTTTGTTCCCGGGTCGATCATCAACATGATATCGGGCCAGCTTGCCATCATGCACGGCTTGCAGGGGCCGAACCTTGCCGTGGTGACAGCGTGTACCACGGCCAATCACAGCATCGGCGAAGCCGGGCGGCTGATCGAATACGGCGATGCCGACGTGATGATCGCCGGTGGCGCGGAAGCCTGTATTTCGCAATTGGGTGTAGGCGGGTTTTGCGCCGCGCGCGCCTTGTCCGGCCGCAACGACGATCCGCAAGGCGCGAGCCGTCCGTGGGACAAAGACCGCGACGGTTTTGTAATTGGCGAAGGCGCCGGGGTGCTGGTGCTCGAAGAATACGAACATGCTAAAGCCCGCGGCGCGCGCATCTACTGCGAGCTGGCGGGATACGGCATGAGCGCGGACGCGCATCACATCACCGCACCCGCCGAAGACGGCGCCGGCGCGGCGCGCTGCATGACCAACACGCTGCGTAACGCCGGTCTGAATCTCGACCAGGTGGATTACATCAATGCCCACGGCACCTCCACGCCGCTGGGCGATGTGGCCGAAACCGGCGCGGTAAAGCGCTGCTTCGGCGAACACGCGAAAAAACTCGCGATCAGTTCCACCAAATCCATGACCGGGCATCTGCTCGGCGCGGCGGGCGGCATCGAAGCGGTGTTTTCGGTGCTGGCGATCCGCGATCAAGTCGCGCCGCCAACCATTAACCTGCACAACCCGGATCCGCTGTGCGATCTGGATTACGTGCCGAACACCGCGCGCCCCATGAAAATCGACGTTGCGTTATCGAACTCATTCGGTTTTGGCGGCACCAACGGCAGTCTGGTTTTCCGCAAGCTCTGATCGCACTGCGGTTTTCCCTTCCGGCCAAGGCCATGATGCTTATCAACGGCGCGCCGGCTGAGTCCCTTTCCGCCATCGACCGCGGCCTCGCTTATGGCGATGGCGTGTTTCGCACGCTGCGCGCAGTGGACGGACAACCCCTGCATTGGCTGCGTCACTATGCCAAATTGCACGGTGATTGTGACGCGTTGCGCCTGCCGTGCCCCGCCGACGCGGTGTTGTTGGCCGAAGCACGCAAATGCGCCGCCGGCTACGCGCATGCGTCCGTCAAAATCATGGTGACGCGCGGCAGCGGCGCACGAGGTTATGCGCTACCACGGCCGTGTACGCCGACGCGCATTGTCATCGCCGAGGCGCGCGCGCCGCTGCCGCAAACCAACAGGGGCGTGGCGCTCCATCTGTGCCGCTTGCGGCTTGCCCATCAACCCGCGCTGGCTGGTATAAAACATCTCAACCGGCTGGAAAATGTGCTGGCGCGCGCGGAGTGGAACAATCCCGCCTTCGCGGAAGGTTTGCTGCTCGATCCAGATGGTTTGGCGATCGGCGGCACCATGAGCAATCTATTCATAGTGGAGGCGGGCGCGCTGATTACGCCCGAGTTGTCACGCTGCGGCGTGGCGGGCGTCACGCGCGCCCGCGTGGTCGATTGGGCGCAACAAGCGGGCGTAGCCTGCCGCGTGGAGCCGGTGCCGCTGCAACGGGCGCTGGACGCCGATGAAGCGTTTCTGGTGAATAGTCTGATTGGACTATGGCCCGTCGCTGCGTTGGCCGATAAATCCTGGACCTCCGGCGCATTGACGCGGCGCGTGGCGCAATGGCTAAAGGCCGATGATGCTGCGTCTCGTTAAGTGGCTGCTGATGGTGTTGGCGGTCATCACGGCGCTCGCCGCCGGTGGGTTATTTTATTATGAAAAACAAGAGCTTACGTTTAAACCATCGCCCCTGATCTTTGACCTGAAGGCGGGCAGCAGCCTGCGTGCAGCGGCCCGTGATCTGTCGGCGGCGGGCATCATCGGCGAGCCGCTGCTGTTTGAAATTCTGGGCCGCCTGCGCGGCAACGCGCCGCACATCAGGGCCGGTAACTACGAATTTGAGTCACCGACCACGCCGCTCAAAGTGCTGCAAAAAATCACCCGCGGCGATGCCGCGCAGGTGGCGATCCGTTTTATCGACGGCTGGACGTTCAAGCAAATGCGCCACGCGATTGACGGGCACGATGCCGTCAAGCACGATACGCACGGCATGAGCGACGAGGCCATCGCGCGCAAGCTCGGCATTCCCGGCGCGCAGCCCGAAGGCTGGTTTTTCCCGGAGAGTTACCACTTCAGCCGTGGCGCCAGCGATCTGGCCATTCTGCGCCGGGCGCATCGGCTGATGCAGAGCCACCTGAACGCGCAATGGGCCAAACGCGCCGCCAACACGCCGCTGGCGACGCCGTATGAGGCATTGATTCTGGCGTCTATCGTGGAAAAAGAAACCGGAAAAGCCGCCGATCGCGCCATGGTGGCCTCGGTGTTCGTCAACCGCCTCCGCATTAACATGCGGCTGCAAACCGACCCCACGGTGATCTACGGCATGGGCGAGGCTTTCGACGGCAATCTGCGGCGGCGCGACTTGCAGGCTGATACGCCGTGGAACACCTACACCCGCGGTGGTTTGCCGCCCACGCCCATCGCCATGCCCGGGCTGGCGTCGATTCAGGCGGCGCTTAACCCCGCCGAGAGCAAAATGCTGTATTTTGTCGCTCGCGGCAATGGCAGTTCGCAGTTTTCCCGCACGCTGGATGAACACAACGCCGCCGTAAACAAATATCAACGATCAGGCCGGAAATAATGCGCGGGAAATTCATCACGCTGGAAGGCATGGACGGGGCAGGCAAAAGCACCCATCTGACGTGGTTGCCCGCATTTCTCGAAGCGCTCGGCGCGCGCGTGTGCCTGACGAGAGAGCCGGGCGGCACGCCGCTCGGTGAAAAACTGCGCGAACTGATGCTCGACAAAAACCAACAACTCCACGCCGATACCGAAGCGCTGCTGATGTTCGGCGCGCGACGCGAGCATCTGGATAAAGTGATTTTGCCCGCGCTCAACCAAGGCATTTGGGTGATCTGCGACCGTTTCAGCGATGCCACCTTCGCCTATCAGGCGGGCGGCAGCGGGCTGGCGTGGGCGCGCATTGAAGCGCTGGAAACCTGGGTGCAGGGCGCGGTGCAGCCGGATTTGACGTTGTATTTCGACGTGCCCGCCGAGGTCGGAAAATCGCGCACCCGCGCGGTGCGTGCGCCCGATCGTTTCGAGCAGGAAGGCCGTTCATTTTTCGACCGCGTGCGCGACGCCTACCTGCGACGGGCGCGTGAACACCCCGCGCGCATACACGTCATTGACGCCGCAGCGGCTCTGGAAGAAGTTAAACTCTCAGTTGAGAAAATAGTTTTAAGTACTTGTTTTTAAATGAAATATTATAATTGGCATTCTGAGATGTACCACCAGCTTGGGCAGCGCGCACGGTTGCCGCAGGGACTGCCGCATGCCTTGCTGCTCAAAGGCGTTGCGGGCATCGGCAAGCGCGCTTTTGCTGGCGCGCTGGCGCAGGGATTGTTGTGCGAAAAACCTGTCACGGTACTGGGAGCCTGTGGCGCCTGCGAGGCCTGCCATTGGTTCGATACCGGAAACCACCCGGATTTTCGCCTGTTGCAGCCCGAAATCGCCGAGGCCGCGGCCGCAGCCGCAGCCGATGAGGGCGAGGACGAGCCTGCCGGCAAAGAAAAGAAAAAAAAGCGCGACATTTCAGTGGCCCAAGTCCGCGCGCTGAGGGACTTTATCAACATCAGCGCGCACCGCAATGGCGCCAAAGTGGTGCTGATTCAGCCCGCCGAGGCGATGAACGTCAATGCCGCCAACGCGCTGCTGAAAAGTCTGGAGGAGCCGCCGCCCGCGACCTTTTTCCTGCTGGTGACGGATCGACCGCATCTGCTGCCGGCGACGATCCGCAGCCGCTGCCAGCAACTGGCGCTGAATCCGCCCACCGCGCAACAAGCGGCGGCATGGTTAGCGCAAAGCGGCGCATCACAGCCCGAATTGGCCCTGGCGCAAGCCGGCGGTTCACCGGTACTGGCCGCGGAACTGGATACCGAAGAATACTGGACCAACCGCAAGCAGTTTCTCGATGGCCTGTCAGCGCGCGCGTTCGATCCGCTGGTGCTGGCCGAAAAATTTGCGCTGCACCCGATTCCGCAACTCATCAACTGGCTGCAACGCTGGACCTATGACCTCGCGTGCCTGTGTTTTCAGCAGCCCCTGCGCTATAACCCCGACCGTCGAGACGCATTGATGCAGATGGCGCAAAACGGCGACGGGCTGGCGGTGCTGCGCTTTCACCGCGAGCTGGTGCGGTTTCAGCGTATCGTTAATCACCCGCTGAATGCGCGGCTGCTGATCGAAGATCTGCTGCTGCGCTATGCGCGACTGCCGCGGGGCTGACGTGCTGATCGACTCGCACTGTCACCTCGATTTCCCCGATCTCGCCGGTCGGCTGGACGAAATTTTTGCACGCATGCGCGACAACCACGTCACCCACGCGCTGTGCGTCAGCGTCAACCTTGATGACTTTCCCAAAGTGCTGGCGCTGGCGGACAACCATCCTCATCTGTATGCGTCGGTGGGCGTGCATCCCGATTACCCCGATGTCACCGAACCTTCCGTGGCAAATCTGGTCACACTGGCCGCACACCCTAAAATCGTCGCCATCGGTGAAACCGGGCTCGACTATTACCGGCTGACCGGCGATTTGGAGTGGCAGCGTCAGCGGTTTCGCACCCACATCCGGGCGGCGAGGCAGTGCGGTAAACCGTTGATTATTCATACCCGTTCAGCGGCGGACGATACGCTGCGGCTGATGCGGGAGGAGGGCGCGGACAAGGCGGGCGGCGTGATGCACTGCTTTACCGAAAGTTGGGAAGTGGCTCAGGCCGCCATGGATTTAGGGTTTTACATATCATTTTCAGGCATTGTGACATTCAAGAACGCAAAATCACTGAAAGAAGTCGCGCAAAAAGTGCCACTCGAACGCATGCTGATTGAAACTGATTCACCGTACTTGGCGCCCATGCCATTTCGCGGAAAAACCAATGAACCGGGCTTCGTCCTGCATGTGGCTGAGGAAATCGCGCGGCTCAGGGGATGCACCTTGGCGGATATTGCCAAGGCGACCTCCGAGAATTGTTCCAATCTTTTTAATATCCCAGGAATCGATCATGAAATTTAAATATAAGTATCTGTCTTTACTGTTTATTTTGTCATTTTCCCTGACGGCAAACGCAGGCGTCTATGAGGACATGCTGCGTGCGATCAGCAACAGCAATACCGCCGAGGTTTCCGCCTTGCTGAAAAAGGGCGTGGATGTGGATTCGGTCAATAAAGAGGGTGAATCGCTGCTGATGCTGGCAGCCAAAGAAGGCCACCTCAACGTGGTGAAAACCCTGCTCTCCGCGAAACCCAAGATCATGGCGCGCAACGCCTTTGGCGAAACGGCGGTGATGCTGGCGGCCATCAAAGGCCATCTTGAAGTCACCAAACTGCTGCTGGCCGAAGGCGCCGCCATCGACGGCGCGGGCTGGACGCCGCTGATCTATGCAGCGTCGATGGGGCGTATGGAGATCATGAAACTCCTGATCTCCAAGGGCGCTAAAATCAATGCCGCCGCCGAGAACGGCATGACCGCGCTCACCACGGCGGCGAACGAAGGGCAAACCCAGGCATTGCTGCTGTTGATGCAGCACGGCGCTGACGTAAATCACCGGGATGAAAACGGCAACACCCCGCTCAAATTGTCAAAGCAGCGCGGCAACGACGAGATCGCGCGATTGCTGCTAAAGGCCGGGGCGAAAGAGTAATCCCCGGTGGCCAGCGTAACGGGCTGAACAGGCTGCGCTGCAGGCAGTCGATTTCGCCTGCGGTGCCGGTCGGCGCGGACAATGCATTACTTCGCATAATGTATATTATGTAAACTTATTGATTCACTACCCAAGCACTGCCAGGCGCTATTGATCCGCAGGATCGCGGGTATTCCTCCGCACCCACTTAAGCCACCGCCGCGTCAGCCTGGCCTTCTCACTGCTCAGGCTGTCGGGCATCAGAACCACATGCCGACGCTGGGCTGACTCCGGCGAGCTGATCGTAACCACGCACAACCAGCGGCTGACAAAGCTGGAGCGCAGCGTTACAGCCGCGTCCGCTGCATGCCAGCGCCCATTCTTTAACTGATAACCCAGGGTCGAATGCTCGATTCGTAACGCGACGATGGATTGGGGCAATATCAGCAGCGCGTCCCGCAGTACGGCGTGTATGCCAAGCGCAGCGAGGACAATGCCGGCGACAATCGCCCCTGCAGTGGAGAGATAAGCCGCGCACAACACCACCGCCCCCGCGCTAACGAGCGCAATCCAGATGCACAGCCATCGGGAGGGGGTTATCCGCATGACGACTTGCGTGTCACGCAGGGTCGGTGCGGAATCTGTCATGGTGTCGTGGCGCTCGAAGCTTTGACGGAAAGGCTTATTCGGTGATCGTCACTCCCTTGATTTCAGTGACGGCGAGACCGACGATATCCTGCAATTTCACGTAGCGACCGGTCTCGACGTCCACCAGATTGCCGACGCGCGAGTAGCTCG
Source organism: Betaproteobacteria bacterium (assembly GCA_031427895.1). Classification (GTDB taxonomy): domain Bacteria; phylum Pseudomonadota; class Gammaproteobacteria; order Burkholderiales; family SG8-41; genus UBA5216. Next base: position 3,708 of record JANPOH010000466.1, on the reverse strand, counting down.
ATTGCACCATCATGCGCTGACCATTGGCGCCGACGCGCTCGATGCCAAAACTTACTTTTTCGCGTTCCTCCGGCAACAGTTTGCTCATGAAATTCTTGGTGGCCCAAATCTGCCCGAAGCGCGCCATGTCGGACAAGCGGGCGGTGTGGTTGATGGTATCGCCGAGCACCACGAATTCGACGCTGGTGGCCGTCTGAAAAGTGCCCAGCCACTCCTGCCCTTCATTCAGGCCGGTGTTCAGGTACAGCTCATTGAGCCAATTCTTGCGGATCTGCCATTCCTTGGAGATGTGCGCCATCGCCGTTTTAAGTTCATGCGCGCAGATTACCGCATTCATCGCGTAATCCGAATCCGGCTGCGGGAAAAAGTAGTACACCATGCCATCGCCGACATGCTTGCCGTAGGTGCCATAGTAGCGCCGAAAAATCTCACCCGTCGTGGTCCATATCTGGTTGATAAGTTCGAAATACTCATCGGGCGGCAATTCCGAGCAGATTTTCACGGACTCCTGCAAATCCGCCACCAGCACCGCCAGATTCGTGAGTACCGGCAGGCGCTTGCTCAACAGGCTGCGGATGACTATATCGCGCCGCCCCAGCAGGCGCAGGAGCTCATCCGAATCGCTGGCCTGCGGCGCGATGACGACCAGGATGCCTTCGCGGAAATACGAAGAAAATGCCGAATAATCAACAGGTTTATTATCAGCATCCAGCAGCCGCAGCGGCAGTTCCGTGACCACACCTGCCGGCGCCGGTTCTGTCTCGTGATAAAGCGCTTCCAATGCCCGAATCCTGGCGCCGGGCATGCCGTGAAACGGCTGCAAGACGCCCTCCAGGCCCATACGCACCTTCGCCAGCGCGAGGTTAAGTTGCAGAATAGCGCGGTAGTTCGGCGACAGCACTTCATCGCTGCGGTCCATCAGCAGCTTGAAAATGCTGCGGTCGTCGGTGCCGGGCGGCAGGTTGTTGAACAGTCCAGGTATACCCGCTCTCGCCTTGTCGTTGAGCCACAAAACCTCGAACTTGTGGTTAACCATGAACGCCATATGGGGCAACTGTTCCACGGTCAGCGTCAGTGGACCTGAGCTGTCTAGTTGGACAGCTTTACTGGCTGGCGCTGCCTGCTGGGCCTCGCGTTCATTGACGCCTGGTCGAGGGGTGTTGACGGGGGCCGGGTTCGTGCTTGCAAGACGCAATCCGATTTCATCCATAGCGATACCGCCTCTCTTCCAGTTCTGGATCTGTTCGATACGGGCCAGGGCGTCCGGCGGGAAGTGACCGATTTGACGTGGGCCGCTACCGCTGATTTCTGGACGGGACACAATCGGTTTGGGAAGAAAGCCGCGAGCGATGTAATTATTCAACGTCGCACGGGATATGCCGGTTTTTTCCAGAATATCTTTGCTAGTCAATAAGTTATCACTCATCCCTGTCTCGATTTTATCTGTTATTTGTACTGTGTAATCAGATTACACACTTTGTGTTGTAAAAGTCAACACTGTTTAGACACTTGGACAAAACACTTTGTTTGGCGTGTTGGTGGATACGCAACAGACGTACGGAACCCCGCGAATCCCCGCCCCGGTTTCTGCATCATTTGGACTGAAAGTGGGGCCGCCTGGATTTGGGCCTGTCCCGGCGCCGCCGGCCGCGCCTAAAAAGCGGAAATCCCCGTCTGCGCGCGCCCCAGCACCAGCGCGTGGATGTCGTGCGTGCCTTCGAGGGTGTTGATGGTTTCCATGTTCATCATGTGCCGAATGACGTTGTATTCGTCCGAGATGCCGTTGCCGCCGAGCATGTCGCGCGCCATGCGGGCAATGTCGAGCGCCTTGCCGGTGGCGTTGCGTTTGACCAGCGATACCATCTCCGGGGTGGCCTTGCCCTGCTCCCGCAGGCGCGACAAATGCAGCACCGACAGCAAACCGATGCTGATTTCGGTCTGCATATCGGCGAGTTTTTTCTGGATCAATTGGTTGGCCGCCAACGGCTTGCCGAACTGTTTTCGATCCATGGTGTATTGCCGCGCGGTGTGCCAGCAGGCTTCGGCCGCGCCCATGGCGCCCCAGCAAATCGAAAAGCGTGCGTTGTTCAGGCAACCGAAGGGGCCTTTCAGGCCGGTGACGCCCGGCAACAGATTTTCGTCAGGCACAAAAACGTTATCCATATTGACCTCGCCGGTCTGCGAGGCGCGCACCGAAAACTTGCCTTCGATCTTGCGCGTGGACAATCCCTTCATGCCGCGTTCGAGGATAAAACCGCGTACCGCGCCCTCCTCGTCCTTGGCCCATATCACCAGGATGTCGGCGATGGGCGCGTGCGTAATCCACAATTTCGTGCCGGTCAACTGCCAGCCACCAGGGACTTTCTTGGCGCGTGACTTCATGCCGCCGGCGTCGGAGCCGTGATCGGGTTCGGTCAGGCCAAAACAGCCCAGCAGTTCGCCGGTGGCCATTTTCGGCAAATATTTCTGGCGATGTTCCTCGCTGCCGTAGGCGTAAATCGGCGTCATTGCGAGGCCGGTTTGCACGCTGCACGCAGAGCGAAATGCGGTATCCACGCGCTCCAGTTCACGCATCACCAGACCGTACACCACGTAACCGATGCCCGCGCAGCCGTAGCCTTCGAGCGGCGCGCCGAGAAACCCCAGTTCGCCCATTTCGCTAATCACCACCGTATAAAACGACTCGGTGCGATTCCAGTCGCGGATGCGCGGTTGCAGTTTCTCTTGGGCATAAGCGCGCGCGGTGTCGCGAATCATGCGCTCGTCGCTGGTTAGCAGATCGTCGATCAGAAACGGATCGTCCCATTTGAACTGGCCGCCGATGAGGGTCACTTTGGTGAAATCGGTCATGTAATTTCTCTAAAAATTAGCAAACAAAAAGGCCGGAGCAAGCACGGCTCCGGCCTTATTAAATAATCAATAAAAACAGATACTTAGGAGACGCGCTCCAGAATCACGGCCGTGCCCTGCCCACCGCCGATGCACAGACTCACCAGCGCGTAGCGCCCGCCGGTGCGCTGCAATTGGCGCGCCGCAGTCAGCGCAATGCGCACGCCGGAAGCACCCAGCGGGTGCCCCAGTGCAATCGCCCCGCCATTGGGGTTAACGCGCTTGTCGTCGAAGGCCACGCCCAGGCCTTTCAGGCAGGACAGTACTTGCGCCGCGAAGGCTTCGTTGATTTCGATGATGTCCATATCCTTGATGGTGAGCCCCAAACGGCCCATCGCTTTGAGCGATGCCGCCACCGGGCCGATGCCCATGATGTGCGGCGGCGCGCCGACCGAGGCGGTGGCGATCACGCGCACCATGGGCTTGACGCCCGCTTTTTCACCGGCGGATTTCGAGCCGACCATCAGGCACACCGCGCCGTCGTTCACGCCGGAGGCATTGCCGGCGGTGGTGACGCCGCCTTCATACAAAGCCTTCATTTTCGCCAACGTGGCGACATCGGAGCCGGGACGCGCCTCATCCAGGGGCGCAGTGACTCGGTGTGTGGAGTGACCGTCATATCCGTTTGTGACACGCCATTCCGTGGGGCTAACCGCGCTTTGAAAAGGATCAGTGATGTGGCAACGCTGGCCAAGATGAAAGCGCTGTACGAAGGCGGCGTCACCACGGCGGGCAACGCGTCGGGCGTGAACGACGGCGCGGTGTGTCTGATGGTCGGCTCCAAGAGCGCTGGCGAAAAAGCCGGCGTAAAGCCGATGG
>JANPOH010000465.1:0-2741 GCA_031427895.1 Betaproteobacteria bacterium | reverse complement strand
GCTGACGCCCACGTATTCGTCAACGATGGCCAGCAGCGCCAGCATATCCTCAAGATCATCGTTCACGTCGCACAAATCATGAATGGGTATTCCTGCCGCTGCGGATAATTCAGCGATTTCCGCCGCCAACGGTTTGCGCTGAACCGCGAGCAGCGTATGCGGCACTCCGGTGAGCGCTTTGCCGAAGGCTTCTAGCCCGATGTTTTTGTAGAGCGTCCACCATTTCCCCTTTTGCTCATGCGGCGCGGTGCCGCCGCGCCATGTCAGCGCAAGATACGGGGGCGGCCCCAGCACTGAGAGTTTTTCGCGCAGGGCGGCGATGCGTTCGGGCAACGCCGACAACGCCAACGGCGGCGGCAGCTCACGACAATGCTCGGCGAAATCGCGGTACAGCGCGTGAGGCAAATCGCCGACCAGCATGCCGATGGTGCTCGGCGCAGCGGGCTGTAAAACCTGTTCCCGCGTGCCGTCGGCGGGCTCGTTGATGACTTCATCGATGCAGGTTGTGCGATCGAGTATCGACTTAAGTTTCGGGTCGGTGACGTGCGCTATTTCCGCACCGAGCGATTTCAGCAATGGCGCGTAACGCAAAAAAAACAACTCATCGCCCAGTCCCTGCTCACGAATTAACCGCACGGATTTCCCCCGCAGGTTCAGCGGCAACCGCGCTTGCAACCAGGGCCGTGATTCTATTTTGGTGCGGCGTATTTCGCGGTGAATAAAATCCCGCCAACCGCGCTCAAAGTTGCCCGCCGTCAGTTGCATGATTCCCACTACATAGGCGATATGCGTGTCATCGGGACGATCTCGCCGCAAGGCTTCGAGCGTGGCCAGGCCTTGCTCCTGGAAGCCACATTCAAACAACAAGCCGCCGATGGACATTTGCAGTTTTTCATCGGACGCATTAAGTGCCGCGGCTTGCCGCACGGGTTGCAGGGCAGCGTCCAGGCGACCCTGTTGCACAAAAACAGAAGATAACAGTCGATACAGTTCCGCACTTCGCGAAAATTCGGCGATGCCGGCGTGGGCGATTTGTTCGGCGTCGTGGAATTTCCCCTGTAGGGTGAGCGCGGAAATCAGGTTGATATAAGCCGTTTCGCGCGGCGCGCCGCGCGCCAGCGCGGCGCGATAGGATTGCGCTGCTTCGTCGTGACGGTTCAGTGCTTGCAGCAGCGCACCGAGGTTCAGATGCGCGTTGCCGTAATTCGGGTCGGCTTTAAGCGCGCGTTGATAGCTATCGAGTGCTTGTTGCGGCTGGCCGGTGTTTTCGGCCAATTTGCCGAGGTTAAACCATGCCACGGCGCGATCAGGGTGCCGCTCGACGACTGCCAGAAAAATATTTGTCGCATCATCCGTTCGCCCGGCGATAGCAAGTGCATTGGCGATGCCGATGGCGAAATCAGGGTTTTCCGGTTCCAGTGTCGATGCGCGCCGGTATGCAGCCTCCGATTCGGCGTGGTCGCCGGCCTCGAACAGCGCATTGCCCAAATTCGCCCACAGACCGGGGTTTTCCGGTTGCTGCACTGTCGCTTTGCGAAACAGCGTAACCGCCAACGGCAGTCTGCCGGTGGACAGCGCCACCACCCCGCGCAAATTCAACGCATCCGCGTTGCGCGGGTCGGCCTCGGCCGCGCCGATGTAGTTTTTTTCGGCTGCTGCCAGATCGCCCGAGCGATGATATTGCAAGCCTTGCTCAAGCAGCTTGCGGGCGCGGGTTTGTTTGCTCATCGGTACACGTTCTTTCGATGGCCGATTTTGAAGAGGGTGACTTCATGATGCTCATCATCAATCAGATAGATGATCCGGTAACTGCCCTGCCGCACGCGATAGCGGTCGGCATACCCGGCGAGTTTTTCGCATCCCTGAGGCCGGGGTATCGCGGCCAGCGCCTGTAATCGCTCAACAATTCGCTGACGGTCGGCCTTGGCGCCTACCGCTTCAAGCTCCTTTGCAGCCGAGGCCTTGATCAGCAGCCTATAGTCTGCCACGCCGTTTCATACCCGCGATGGCTGTTTCAAACGAAAGGCTCTTCTCATTCACTCTTTCGGCGAATACCGCAAGATCTTCGGCATCATCGGCCAGCGCGGCCTTCACCGCGTCATTGACCATATCAGAGATGGAGCGATCCGATGCCGCCGCCTTCAGGCGCAGGGCGCGATGCACATCAGGCGCAAAATAGACCGTGGCGCGTTTTTGGGGTTCCATGCGGATATTGTGACGTTGTGACGTCATAACGTCAATATTAATCGGCCACTTCCCGTGGCATGGCACGTGACGGCGCGTCAAAGTGGGAACCCAAAACGTGGTTGCCTGCGGGCTTGTTCCTCCGGTGAGCGCGGCGAACCGCATCCATCGCGCGGGTGCCTGCGATGGGCCTCGAATCAAGCACGACAGGATTCTTCCGGCGCCTCGGTGGCCCATTGAGTGCGGTAGGGCGCAATCGTTATTGCGCCGCATGTGTGTGTTGCCGATCAGGCATGTCTGGTGATGCTCATGCGTTGGCGCAGGATGCGCCCGATGGCTTACAGGGCGTCGTTAATCTTATTGCGGTAGGTCAGTAATTGTACTGTGTCACAAAGTAAATTCCCTCCCCTTGAAGGCTGATCTTTACCCACAATTACTTACTCAAAATCAATGACTTACCTCTGCAAGCGATCTGTAGGGTGCGCACCGCGCACGCGTTACGTGCGTAGCCGCGTGCGCTGAGCGCACCCTCCGGGTCTGTTGCGAGCAAGCTACTG
>JANPOH010000464.1:0-11898 GCA_031427895.1 Betaproteobacteria bacterium | reverse complement strand
GCGCGCCCCAGATTCAAGTGCGCGGCCACCTCCTTAAAATAGCGTATATCGCGGATTTCCATGCGTAACCATAATTCATCGGGATTGATCTTTCGGATGATTGCGGAGTACGGGGCCGGGTGTCAATCTATGTTGCATCGTAAGCAACCCACAACAAGGAGGCATCATGACCACCACCCTCAGGGCGTTATGTATCGCAGTCTGGTTGTCTGCATCGGCCAGCGCGGTTTGCGCGCAGAACTTCCCGGTGCGTCCGGTGCGCATCATCGTGCCCGCCACGCCGGGCAACCCGTCCGACATCATTGCGCGCATCATCGGCGCCAAGCTGAGCGAATTGTGGGGACAATCGGTGGTCTACGAGAACCGCCCCGGCGCCGGCGGCACCCTGGGCATCGCGCGGGCCGCCAAGGCCGCACCGGACGGCTATACGCTGTTGATTGCCGTGGGCTCTTTCATCACCAGCGCCGCGCTGCAATCCAACCTGCCATACGATCCGATCAACGATTTCGCCGGTGTGGCTCAACTCGGTTACCCCGCGTCGGCGCTCGTCGTCGCGCCCGCGCTCGGCTTCAAGACGACCGCGGATCTGGTCGCGTTCGGCAAGGCGCATCCGGGCAAGGTGCTGTTCGGCTCCGCCGGCGCGGGCGGCAGCTCGCACCTGCAGGGAGAACAGTTCAGGCTCGCCGCCGGCATCAAGGCCGTACACGTGGGGTTTCGCGGTCAGCCGGAAGCGCTGATCGAAATCCTCACCGCCCGCGTACACTACATCGTATCGACCTTCGGCGCGTCGTATCCGCTTATCAAGGACGGCAGACTGCTTGCGCTGGGCGTGAACACGCCGCAGCGCCTGCCGCAACTGCCGGACGTGCCCGCGCTCGCGGAGACGCTGCCCGAATTCAAGCGGCCCGAGACATCCAACGCGCTGCTCGCACCCGCCCGCACGCCGCGCGCAATCCTCGAACGCATCAACAAGGATGTACGCCGCAGCCTAGCGTCGCCCGATATCATCGAAAAATTGACCGCCATCGCGTTCACGATCATGCCAAGCTCTCCGGAGGAGGCGGACAAGATACGGCGCACGCAGATCGAATCGTTGACGAAGCTCGCGATCGCTGCCGGATTGCGCGCCAAATGAGTTTAATGAGGCGCGCGTCCGTCACAGCGGCATCGGCTTGTTTTCTTCCAGATGGGAGAGTCCCTTGATCGCGCGATAAAGCATCCAGATCACGTTAGCGATCAGCACGAAAAATCCGATCAGAATCAGCAGGGTCGCCAGTCCCACAAACGTCCACAACAGGCAATACCAGAAGGTGCGTATCTGCCAGCGAAAATGTGATTCGAGCCAAGTGCCTTCGACATCCTTGCGCTTGACGTAATTGAGGATCACCGCCGCGATGAAGGTAATGCCTGCCGCCAGCGACACCAGTTGCAAAATGTAGACGATGCGCGTGATGTCCTTGTTGGCCTTGGTATCCGCATCCAGACCGACGGGCGCGCCCGCGGGCGCAGTCGCACCCACTGCACGAGTTGCGCCGGTCGCGGGCGCGCGCGCCGCCTCGCGCTTGATGAACACCCAGCACAGGATGCCGATGGCCACGCCGAAACCGAGAAACAACAGCGCTAGCGCGCCGAAGATCACCGCTAACAAGCTAAAAAGAAAGTCCTTGCTCGCGGAAAAAACGCGCGCCGGAAAATCGCCATCGACCACAATCTCATAGCGCCCCGGATGCTTGATCTCGAAGGAAGCAATCGAGCGGCGCGAGGCTTTGCCCATGTCCGAACTCATGTTGAGGCTGGGCGATACCGCCAGCGGCTGGCCGCCGTCGGCATCCCGCACCGTGACCTGCACGCCCGACGGCAGTTTCTCGGATTCATCGTAGCTGCGCCCGCCAAACACCGTGCGATAGTCGTTCCACACGATATAACTGCCCGGCGTGGTGAACGTCGCCGTGTGACGACCCGGCCCGATGAACTGCTCGCCCTGATCCAGCGTGAGCACGAACCACGCCACCAGCGCGACCACGGCGGCGACCGTCGCCACGGCAACCGCACCGGCTGCGGCATACCAGCCCTTACCAGGACCAAGACCAGGTGCGGCAATCGCGGTGGGCATGTCGGTCATGATGCGGCCATTCTACGCCGCTCGCGCACCGCGCACGCCGCACGCTGCACAATGCGTAACCCCGCCATGGGGGAATTCGCTAGAATTCGCGCTCTATCCCCCGGAGAACCTCATGTCCCAGACCACCACAAAAACCACTCTCGGCCGCATGCCTCGCGAAGCCATCCGCATGCTCGACATTCCGCGTCCGTCCAAGGCCGTTATCGACGCATTCATGGCGCTCGTGGATCTGACCGGCACGCTGTCGGATGCCTGCGACGAACTCGGCATTGTCGCGGTGATCCCCGCGTATCAATTGCCGCCGGTGTATTTCACCAAGCGCATCGTCGGCCCGGCGATGACGTTACGCAATATCGCTCGCGATGTGCAAATCCACAAGGCCGCGCAGGAAAAAATCAACACCCAGGGCGAAACCGAGGCGCACAACCTTGCCGAGCCGGGCGACGTGCTGGTAATACAAGGCGTGATGGGCTGCTCCAACATGGGCGGACAATCAGCGAGCATCGCGAAACGGCAAGGCTTCATCGGCGCGATTGTCGATGCCACCGTGCGCGACCCCGATGGTTATCGCGAGATGGATTGGCCGGTGTGGTGCCGCGGCTTCACGCCGATCACCGGCAAGTGGCGCATGCAAAGCGTTGAACTCAACGGCACCGTCGAGATTCGCGGCGTGCCGTGCAAAGCCGGCGATCTGGTATGCGCCGACGAAGCCGGCATCGCGATTATTCCTCGGGACAAAATTGCTACCGTTCTTGAACTCTCGCAAAAGATCGATGCGGGCGACACCAAGCGCAAGGCGGATATCGATAAGGGCGTCGAAATCTCGGATTTGTGGTCTAAAAAATACAAATAAAAACAAATACTTAGGACACTAAACTCCTTGCCCCCTGCCCCTCGTTCTGGCGCATCCCATTTTGGCTATTTCAGACTTGGACTCACTGCTTGACGGATTTCATAAAAAGACCTCATAATTAAAAAATAGTTTAAAAATGGATCCTTTATGCAAGTATCAATGCGTGAATTAAAGTCACATTTAGCGCAATACATCAAACAAGCACGATCGGGGCGGCCAGTAGAAGTCACCTCACATCGCAAGGTCGTGGCGCGTCTGTCTGGCGTGCCGATTGCCGGTGATTCAGCGGTATCGCGCCTGTTGGCATCGGGCGCCGCAGTTTGGCAAGGCGGTAAACCCGACGGCGCTGCGCTGGTATTGAAAACACAAGGCACGCCGGTTTCGCAAATGGTGTTGGATGATCGCGGATGATTTTGTTCTGCGATACCTCCGCTTTGTTGAAACTGTACATCGAAGAACCGGGTAGCGACGCCGTAAAAGCGCATGTGCATGAAGCGGAAGCCGTTGCGGTATGCCGAATCGCATGGGTTGAATCACACGCAGCCTTATCCAGACGAGCGCGCGAAACGCCCGCGGATGCGGCTAACCTGGAGCAAGCCAAAGCAGCCGTCGCAGCCGACTGGCCGCGTTATGTGGTGATGGAAATAACTCAGGCTCTGATCGAAAGCGCCGGCGAGTATGCCGACACGTTTGCGTTACGCGCCTACGATGCCTTACAACTTGCCGCAGCCCATGAGGCAGCGCTCATTGCACAAGCGCCGGTGCTATTTGCCTGCTTTGATATGCGTTTGAACAAGGCGGCCAAGCTGTTGGGAATGGCTTGTCTGTAGCTATTTTGGAAAAGGCCACCCCGGACTGAAGCGCATGGAAATCGACAAAGGCGTGAACATTTCGGATTTGAAGTCAAAAAAATACAAATCAAAATGCGTAACGCGCACAACTCCCTGACCCGTCATTCTGGCGCAGGCCAGAATCCTGTACGTAACGTCGCGCTGAAGGCGCCAAATAGAATGCCGCACATTTATGCACGACCTGGATTCTGGCTTGCGCCAGAATGACGAAGCAGCTATATGACCCGCACGAAAACCAGCCGAGCAAACATGAAACCCACCAACACCATTTTCATCCTCTCCGACGAACACAACAAACGCGTGCTCGGTTGCCACGGGCACCCGATGATCCAAACGCCGAATCTCGATGCGCTCGCCGTTCGTCACCGGGCGTTATGTGCATGAGCATCGGCGGGCGCTCGCGCAGTAGGCAAAAGGCAAGGTCTGACCCTGACGTTCCTTGCTAAAGACGATGCGCGCCTCAATTCTGCCAGAATTAATCTTAACTTTGCCATAACAGCGCCTTAAACCCGCCGGTATTTCATACTTTAATGTTGCTGGACGCCCACTTGCGTCTGAGTCGGGAGACCATGATGATAAAACTGGGCGCACACCCTCAAAACACATCCGCCGCGCTCATTGGCATTGTAGCGGCAGTTCCTGAACGGGTATCGACTTCAAATATCGGCACACAACCGGTTGCAGCTCTCTCTATCTGGGCGCTGTGTCTGGGGTTTGCGGGATTTGCAGCACTCGTTACGAGCACGCCCTTGGACCCACGAATCGCATGCGTAATAGCGGCAGCGGCTATATGGGGATGGCGATGCGAAGTCGACGCCATGAAAGGCGGCGCCTCATTTGTGGTTCGCGTCTGCGCATCTGCGTCTCATTTCATTCGATTCTTTATCGGCTTGGGTGCGCTGATCGCATTGGTGAGCAGTTGTGTGTTTCTGTTCCGTCAGTGGCCACAAGATCAGATCACGGGTGAGCGCGCCTACTTCACGCAATTCATTCTGCCATCGCTTAGCTTGTGTCTGGTCATTTATGGTTATGCCGGGCACCTGCGCTGGCCAACGAAAATATCTGCGGCAACGCGCAAGAACGAACGCATCCTCACTGTTATTGCAATCCTCTTGCTGGCAACGGCGACGATCATCACCTTAATCGGCGCGTGGGGAACGCGAGGCAGTTCTGGCGTCGACATAAACCGCAATGCGCAGTTACACTCGACTCTGAGCAAGGCCCGCACAACGGTCACGAATTTCCATATGGAAAAAGGTAGATTCCCTGATGAATTCGACAGTAGAGGCCAGTGGAGCAGTTCCGATCTTACACACACCATACTGGTAGGGTCTGGCATACTTAAGGTTCCAGTTCCTGGCAGCAACGAACAGCGTTTCGTCTATTTGATTGGTTACGAAAACGACTCCTCGCCTCATGGCTTGTCCTTCCTTTGTGTTCATGACGACCCGACTATTTTTCATCGCCCCGGATTACCGGAAGCCCCTGGGCAATGTCAACGACTATCGGGTTTGGACGTACGCAACCTCGCAAAGTCACGCACTCAAGCGGCTTTAGCCGCCACGATAGCGCGACAAAAGACCAAGAAACCAATGACCCAGTTCAGCGTATATTTTCGACTGGGACGGTCTGAGCAAAGTGATATGGGAATGTCGGCGATCGAGAAGGCCGCCGACATCTCCGCGAACCAAGGAGAGTTGATGCAACATTTGCGACTCGGCCTAGCGAGGCTTGTGCCTGTAAATACTATGCCGCCACGCGCCATTGATATTGTGGGATTCACTGATTCGACGGGAACACCTGAATACAATACACGCCTCTCTTTGGCGCGAGCAGAAAGCGTGCGCGAACTCTTGGTAGAGCTAGGTGTGCCGCTGACGTCAATCAGCGTGCGTGGCGCAGGCGTTGATTCACCAAAAGCGGTTTGTTCAGCAGCGTGCTCGCGGCGAGTCGAAATCCGGTTGCACCCCTAACGAACCTCAGGGTCATTCATTGTCAGAAATGCCATCAGGGTCAGACAGGATACCGAGAACCAAGGGAGCAGTTTTCTTCTGCGCAGGCACAGGCACGACTTGTGATCGCAGTTTCGCATTCGGCGCCAGCACCCCATGAAACCGTATGAGGTGCAAACGCGGGCGCGGTACCAGCGCCGCCAGCCGTTGCATGAATTCCATCGGTGTGAGCACGAGGTGCGTTGTGCCGTTGCGCCACGGCGTCTTGAGCTTGAGCACGACGTTGCCTTCGCGATTCACACTCAGCCGTTCGTTTGAGATCGCCGGGCGCGTAATGTAGCGGCACAGTTGCTCGATGCCTTGCCGGTCATCGGCCTCGCAGCGCACGCCTGCGTGCAGGCTGAAGCCTTGGTTGTTGGCGCACAGCACATCATGCGAGCAATGCGGTTCGCACAGCCACACAGCAGGAGGGCGCTATAATCTGCGCGCCCCTGACGGCCATACGGAATCATCATGAAACCCACCAACACCATTTTCATCCTCTCCGACGAACACAACAAGCGCGTGCTCGGTTGCCACGGGCACCCGATGATCCAAACGCCGAATCTCGATGCGCTCGCCGCGCGCGGCACGCGCTTTACTAACGCCTACACTAACTGCCCGATCTGCGTGCCGGCGCGCGCGTCGTTTGCCACCGGGCGTTATGTGTATGAGCACCGCTGCTGGGACAACGCCATCGCCTACGACGGCAAAATTCCGTCGTGGGGCCACCGCCTGATGGCGCAAGGGCACCACGTCACCTCCATCGGCAAGCTGCATTACGCCAGTGGCGATGATGTGAAACGCAACGGTTTTGATGAAGAAATCCTGCCGATGCACATCGTCAACGGCACCGGCGATCTGCTCGGCCTGATACGAGACGAACTGCCGCGCCGCAAGGGAGCGGCCAATCTCGGCCCCGAGGCCGGGCCGGGTGAATCGGATTACACGCGCTACGACCGCGCCATCGCCGATGAAACCGTGAAGTGGCTGACTCATGAAGCGCCAAAGTACCAAAGTAAGCACCCCAACAAACCATGGGCGATGTACGTGGGCTTTGTCGCGCCGCATTTTCCGTTGATCGCACCGCAAGAGTTCTACGATCTATATCCGGTGGACAAGGTGCCCTTCCCCGACATGTATGCACACGATCAGCGGCCGCGCCATCCGTTCACCGATGCCATGCGAAAAAGCATGTGCTTCGACGAGCCGTTCGACGAAGCGATGGTGCGGCGCGCGATTGCCGCGTACTTTGGCCTCACCACCTTCATGGATCACAACGTCGGCAAGATTCTCAAGGCGCTCGAAGCGCTGGGTATGCTCGACAGCACGCGCATCGTTTATTCATCCGACCACGGCGACAACCTCGGCACGCGCGGCCTATGGGGGAAATCAACAATGTATGAGGAATCCGCCGGCATCCCGATGATCGCCGCCGGCCCCGACATTCCGCACGGCAAGGTCTGCGACACGCCGGTGACGCTCGCCGATGCATTCCCCACCTACGTGCAGTCCGTCGGCGCAAAATTCGATACTGCCGATGCCACACTGCCGGGCGCATCACTGATCGACATCGCCAATGGCCTCGTGCCCAAACGCACGATCCTGTCGGAGTATCACGCCGCGGCGTCGATCACCGGCACGTCGATGATCCGCCATGGACAATACAAGTATGTGCATTACGTCGGCCTGCCGCCGATGTTGTTCGACCTGCAAGCTGATCCGTACGAGCGCAGCGATTTGGGCCGCGATGCAAAATACGCAGCGGTGATCGCCGAATGCGAAGCCGTGCTGCGCAAAGTGGTTGACCCCGATGCCGCCGACCGCAACGCCAAATCCGATCAGGCCGCGGCCATCGAAAAAAATGGCGGCAAGGACGCGATACTCGGCAAGGGCACCTTCCGTTACTCGCCGCCGCCGGGCGTGAAAGCATCCTACCATTGATACAATCCACCAATGACACATAAGCTATTGTTTTTAAATGCTTTTTTATGCATATACACGCTAGCGGCAACAAGCGCGCAGGCACAGAATTACCCCTCACGTCCGATACGGTTTCTCGTCCCCGGCGCAGCGGGCAGTTCGCAGGACATACTCGCTCGCGTGCTCGCCAACAAGTTGTCGCAGCAACTGAATCAGCAAGTGGTGGTGGATGCGCGCGCGGGCGCCAGCGGGTTGATCGCCATCGACATTGCAAAAACCGCCGCACCCGATGGCTACACACTGGTTGCGGCGACCAGCACGCTGTTCTCCGGATTGCCCGCGCTGAAACCCAAATTAAGTTATGACCCCGATCGCGATTTCGCGCCGCTGTCGCGCATGGCTTCGGTGGCCAATGTACTCACGGTGAATGCCTCGCTCGGCGTGGAAACCGCTGCTGACCTGGTCAAACTCGCGCGCGCGAAACCGGGTCAACTCAACTACGGCTCGGCGGGCAACGGCTCGCCGGCGCACCTCGCGGGCGCGATGTTCGATGTGCTTGCCGGCGTGAAAACCAATCACGTGCCGTACAAGGGCGCGGCGCAGGCGCTCACTGATGTGATCGGCGGACAACTGCACTACCTGATTACCTCGCCATTGGTTGCCATGCCGCACGCCAAGGGCGGACGCATCAAGGTGCTGGCCACCACCGGCGCAAAACGCGATCCGTTACTGCCGGATTTGCCGGTACTTGCCGACACCGTTCCCGGTTACGACATCACGCAATGGTGGGGCGTGGTGGCGCCCGCGAAAACACCCAAACCAATACTCGACCTGCTGCACGCCGAAATCATCAAGGCGCTGCGCACACCCGAGGTGCGCGAACTGCTCGCCAGGCAAGGCGCCACGGCGCAACCCGAATCACCCGCCGAATTCGCCGCCTTCATGAAAAGCGAACGCACACGTATCGGCCAACTCGGTAAAAAAGCCGGCATCGTACTGGACTAACCGAAATGACCCTCACCGAACTGCGCTACATCGTCGCCGTCGCGCGCGAAAAACATTTCGGCCGCGCGGCGGAAAAATGTTTTGTCAGCCAGCCCACGTTATCGGTGGCGATCAAAAAACTCGAAGATGAATTGGGCGTGGCGCTGTTCGAGCGCAGCACCAATGAAGTGCGCGTCACCGATGTCGGCAATAAAGTGATCGAGCAAGCGCAGCGCGTGCTCGAAGAAGCATCGGCCATCAAGCACATCGCCACCGCCGGCAAGGATGAACTCGTGGGGCCGCTGCGGTTTGGTGCGATCTACACCGTCGGCCCTTACGTGATGCCGCAATTGATACCGCTGCTCAATAAAAGCGCGCCGCACATGCCGCTGCTGATCCAGGAAAATTACACCGCCAAGCTCGGCGAGATGCTGAAAAACGGCGACATCGATTTGATTTTGCTCGCCGAACCGTTCAGCGAGGCCGGAATCGTCACGCAGGCGGTGTACGATGAACCGTTTCGCGTGGTGATGCCGGCGAGCCACGCCTGGTCGAAAAAATCCCGCATCGCGACTACCGACCTGTGCAGCGAGACGCTGTTGCTGCTGTCCAGCGGCAACTGCTTTCGCGACCAGGTGCTGCAAACCTGCGCGGGCGCAAAGCGATCGGTCAACGCGGGCTTGCAGCAAAGCCTCGAAGGAAGCTCGCTCGAAACCATCCGCCAGATGGTGGCCTCCGGCGTGGGCATTACTGTACTGCCTTCCACCGCTGCTGAATCACGCACCGCCGACACCCAACTCACCGCGACGAAAAATTTCACCACGCCGGAACCGTCACGCCGCATCGCGCTGGCCTGGCGCAAAAGTTTTCCGCGCGCACGCGCGGTGCAAGCGGTGCGCGAGGCGCTGCTCGCGTGCAAGCTGCCCGGCGTGACCTTGCTGCCGCGCGCAAAGCCGATAGGATATTCATAAAAACTCATTTAAAAACAAATAGATACATAAATTCACCATCAACCGTAAGCAATAGCCATTACCTATCGCTAACATAATAACAATCAATTGGATTGATTTTCCGGTTATCTCCAAAATGCGTCCCAAGCGTGAACGAACACGCGAAACACAAACCACCAGGAGACGCAGATGAAACCCGAATCAATCACCAGCATTACGATAAAGAACATCGAATCCGCCTTCGCCGGCGAGTCGATGGCGCATATCAAGTATCGCTACTTCGCCAAAATCGCCCGCGCGCAAGGCGACGAAGCCACCGCCAAAGTGTTCGAGGACACCGCCGCGCAGGAAGTCGAACACGCCTTCGGCCACCTTGACCTGCTTTACCCACCCGCGGAATTAACGCCCGCCAAGGCGCTGGAAATGGCGATTGCCGGCGAGACCTACGAATACACCGAGATGTATCCGAACTTTCGCCACCTCGCCGAGCAGGAAGGCAACGCCGCCGCCGTAAAAGAAATGGACGAGCAGATCGCGGAATCGAAGGAACACGCCGCGCGCTTCCAGCAAACGCTGACCAAAGCCGCCAAACGCTTCGCCGCGCTGGCGAAAGTCGAGGAACGCCACGCCAATCACTACAAGGCGACGTTGGCCAAAGTGCAAGGTTGACGCCTCCCTCTCCCTCCGGGAGAGGGATCGAGGGTGAGGGAAAACAGTAGCACCGCACCCGTCATCATCACAGACAAACTCAAACTTGACGCAAGGAGACAGCAATGAAAAAATGGCAATGTATCGTTTGTAATTATGTGTATGACGAAGCCGCCGGCGATCCGGAACACGGCATCAAAGCCGGTACCCGCTGGGAAGACGTGCCGGCGGACTGGGCCTGCCCCGAATGCGGCATCGCGAAAGAAGATTTCGAGATGGTATTGTTGGCGGCGTAAGGCAAAACCTTAAACGCAAATCGACTGCAACGGAGAACATCATGAGCAAAATCGATATCGGTATTAAAGACAAAGACCGCAAAGCCATCGCGCACGGACTCTCGCGGCTGCTCGCGGACACCTATACGCTGTATCTGAAAACACACAACTTTCACTGGAACGTGACCGGGCCGATGTTCCAGACGCTGCACCTGATGTTCGAAACGCAGTACAACGAGCTCGCGCTGGCGGTGGACCTGATCGCCGAACGCATACGCGCGCTCGGTTATCCGGCGCCGGGCACATACAGCGAGTATGCGAAGCTCTCCTCGATCAAGGAAACCGCGGGCGTGCCCAAGGCGGCGAAAATGATCGGGCTGCTGGTCGAAGGACAGGAAGCCGTGACACGCACCGCGCGCTCGGTGTTCCCGCTGGTGGACAAGGTCAACGACGAACCGACGGCGGACCTGCTCACACAGCGCATGCAGTTGCACGAGAAGAATGCGTGGATGCTGCGCAGTCTGCTGGAAAAGTAAGCGGCCCGGTGTTGATGCAGGATCACCTTGCATTAGCAAAACTTCGTTGATCGATCAGTGCCGAATTTCATGCCGGCTCGATCAACAAATTACCAACAACCCAAGGAGATAGCCATGTCAAGCGAAGCAAAATGCCCGTTTTCGGGCACCGCTGTTAATCCCGCCGTGCGCGGCGGAGCCCAAACGAACGCCGACTGGTGGCCCAATCGGCTCAGGCTGAATATCCTGCATCAGCACTCTGAAAAATCCGACCCCATGGGCGAGGATTTCAACTACGCGGCGGAATTCAAAAGCCTCGACCTGAATGCCGTGGTCAACGACCTCAAAGCCCTGATGACGGATTCACAGGACTGGTGGCCCGCCGACTGGGGTCATTACGGCGGCCTGATGGTACGCATGGCGTGGCACGCCTCGGGCACCTACCGTATCGCCGATGGTCGCGGCGGCGCGGGTACCGGCAACCAGCGCTTTGCCCCGCTGAACAGTTGGCCCGATAACGGCAATCTGGACAAGGCGCGCCGTTTGCTGTGGCCGATCAAACAAAAGTATGGCCGCAAGCTTTCCTGGGCTGACCTGATTATCCTCGCGGGCAACGTCGCGCTGGAATCGATGGGCTTCAAGACTTTAGGTTTTGCCGGCGGTCGTGCGGACATCTGGGAACCGGAAGCCGATATCTACTGGGGTTCCGAGAACACCTGGCTGGGCGACAAGCGCTACTCCGGCGAGCGCAATCTTGAGAATCCTTTGGCCGCCGTGCAAATGGGC
>JANPOH010000463.1:0-2329 GCA_031427895.1 Betaproteobacteria bacterium | reverse complement strand
ATATTCGGTTCTTGATTTGCGGATTCGCATTCAGCCCCCTCAATATCGCTTCGTCGCTCAGTGTCGTCGTTTCCAGCATGGCAACCCCTCCCTCTCGGTTCGATACGATATATTACGGGACATCAGTTTGAATCGCACCCTGCGAGCGGCCCACGCTGGACAGCGGCGTATCGGTCTGGCCATGCATGCGCCGTTCGCGGTTCCACGCGGTTTCGCCGTGGCGAATCAGGATCAGTTCAGTGTTCATGAGCAGTGGGCGCGCCGCAAAATAGTGAGCGCGACTTATATAAAATACTGTTTAAAAACAAATAGATAAAAAATTTCGCTTGCTGGCGGGCAACACCCGCCAACGCAGCAGATTACCAGAACCAGAATGATTTCTTCGGCGGCGCTGCTTTTTCCGCATCGCGTTTTTTCCGCTCGGCCTCGCGTTCTGCTTCGCGCTGCTCGCGTATTTTGCTGGTCTGCTCCTGCTCGGCTTTGTTGAGGTCTTTTTGCGCCTGCTGCTCGGCGCGAATTTCCTCGCCGCGCTTTTGCGCGGCGTCCCGCGCGGGATTTTGCGCGTCTTTCTCAGCCTTATTTACCGCCTTTTTCTCGCCCACGGCGCTTTGCGCCTTGGCCGTGGCTTCACGCCGATCTTCACGCGCCTTCGTCCGTTCGGCGCGCGCCTGCTCGCGCTGCGCGCGTATCGCTTCGCCGCGCGCCTTGGCGGCATCGTCACCCGGCTGCTCCAGCGCCCTGAGCGCCGCCTCGTGTTCACGCCACTGCGATTGACTGGCATTCAATCGGGATTGACTGGCACGCACGCGGCTGCCGGCATGATCGATCTTCGCCTTGTCGCCGGTGGGGCGCAGCGCTTCCAGCGCGCGGCGCTCCTCTTTGAGTTGCACGCGGTCTTTGTCCACTTGCGCGCGCGCGGCCCGCACCTTGGCCGCGGCAGCGGCGCTTGGGTCATTGGCATCGGCCGCCGGCGCCGCAGGAGCGGGAGCGGGAGCAGGCGCCTGCGCCTGCGCGCCCGCCGCGCCCAGCAACAGCGTCATGGCAATCGCCATCATCAGGGTTACACGTTTCATCATTGCCCTATCGCCAAACCTCGCTACACTTCGCCACACTACAACGGCCCGGCCGGGATTCAGTGGACACGCGATTCTAACGGTTCCGGCTATACTCAAGCGCCCCCGTTACCACCATCGCCCATGCCCAGCATTGAAGTCCTCGTGTTCGCGCCGCTGATTGTATTGCTGGCATACCTTATCTTCGGCATATCCGGCTTCGGTTCGACGCTGATCGCGGTGCCTTTGCTCGCGCACCTGCTGCCGCTTAAATTTGTGATTCCCGTGGTAGTGGTGCTCGATTGCGTCAGCGCCTTCAGCATGGGCTTGAAGCTGCGCTCGGACGTGTGGAAAGAAGAATTCCTGCCGATGCTGCCGTTCCTGCTGGTGGGGCTGCTGGCCGGCGCGTTTGTGCTGCTCAATCTGCCAACGCAGTGGCTGTTCGCGGGGCTTGGATTTTTTGTCGTTATTTTCGGCGGCTATTACGTGATCGACCGCAAGTCCATGGTGCATCTGCCGCGCTGGGCCTGCGCTCCGATTGGTCTGGTCGCGGGCACCACCTCGTCGGCATTCGGCGTGGGCGGCCCGCTTTATGTGTTCTTTTTCACCGCGCGCGGCGCCACGCCCGCGCAAGTGCGCGCCACCGTGCCCGCGGTATTCTCGTTTACCACTGTCGCACGCATCGCCATTTTCGCCAGCGTCGGCTTGTTCAACTGGAATGTGGTGATCGCTGCGCTGTTACTGCTGCCGGTGATGGCGCTGGGATTGTGGTGCGGACACCGGCTGCACGGCAGACTATCGCGCGATCAGGCGATACGATTTATCGGCGGATTGCTGCTGTTAAGCGGCGTGTCACTGCTGGTGCGCGCGTTCGCGGCATAGCCGACGGCGACGGGCGCCCCGCAACCGCTACTTCGTCACGCCGCCCTGTATCAGCAACTGCACGAAGTGGCGTATGTTGACATTGCTCTGCACGCTGACTGACGTAAATTCGATGCTGGATAGCTGCCGTCCGTTGCGCTCGAAATTCTTCAGTACGCGCGCGTAGATATCGGTGGCGGTGGTTCCCGACAATGAGAGATTCAAATCGAGCTTGATATCGCTTTGCGCGGGCACGTCGCCGTCAAACACCGCCAGCACGCCGTTGTAGCTGATATCGAGTATGGTGCCCGCGAGTTTGTCCGCCGATACCGCCTTGCCTTCCACCCGTTGATAGCTGAAGGGGATGTTGGTCTCGACGCGCGGGCTTTTGCGGATTTCCTGACGCGGCACTTCCT
>JANPOH010000462.1:0-5940 GCA_031427895.1 Betaproteobacteria bacterium | reverse complement strand
GTTGGCGTCGGTCACCACGTCGGTTTGCCATAGCGCGAGGGAGGAGAAGTCGGAGCGTACGGCGGGGCCGCTTGCGTCTGCTATGTCCGCGCCGGCGGCGGCGGCTTTGCGTGGAGGTGCGGCTGCGGGTTTTGCCACGGGCGCATCAAAAGCGCGTATCCCCAGCGTGGAAGCGCCACTGACGGTTGTCGGGTCGGCTGCAATCGCGGCTGCTGCATCGGTCGACCGCAGGCCTTCGTCCTGAGGCCGATAATCGCGCCGCAAGCCCAGCGCGATTTCGCGCGCGAGCTGCCCCGTCAGCACGTGATGGCCGATCTGTGTGTTGCGCGCCCGCGTCATCGCGGTAAACAGATTCCACGTCGTATTGGGCCGCAGCGACAACAGCGCATCGTCCACCGCAACCAGTGTCACGCGCGCGCCGCCGGCCGGCTGGCCTTGCTGTGTGCGCACGGAAACCGTCATCGGCACACGCTCGCGTACACGCGCCTCGTCACGCGCCGGTTTCACGTTCACGGTCAGCGCATAAGCCGTGGGCCGCACGCGCAATTGCATCGCATGCTGCGCGCTGGTTTGCAGCGGCCCCTGTGCGTCGGAATGGTCGCCGCGCGCAGCGGCAAGCGGGCGCTGGAAGCTCGCCGATATCTGCACGTTGGGCGCGTAGTGGCCCTTGAGTTCCAGCGGCAGGCGTGTTTCCGCGTTGGTGATGGTATGCACGCTATGCGCGAGCACACCTTCGCGCTCTATTGTCAGCAGCAGAGTCGCCGGCGTGAACGGCGCACGCACGCGCAGTTGCGCGGTGTCGTTCGGCGCGAGCGCGGCGTTCGTGTCCTGCGCGTTGTAGCCTTCGATTTCCAGCACCGCGTTCGACGGCACCCAACGCAACTGCCAGTCGTTCAGCGTGGTGTTGGCGATATGGGGTTCGCCTTCCACGCGCGCGGTGATCAGCCACGGTTCATTGCTGATCGTGGTTACTGCGCCCGGCTGCCACTCACAGCGCGCCTGCCCTTCTGTGTTGGTTGCGGCTTGGCACAAGTCTGTTTCCGTGCCGGTCAGTTCTAAGTATCCGCGACCGTTGCCGCGCGCGCGGGCGGCGGTGAACAGCACGGTTTTGCCAGCGAGCGGCTGGTTCGCGCTATTCAACACCACTCCCGCAAGTTCCACCGTACGTGCCGCGTTGGTGGCGGCACGGGGTGTGACTGTCGCGCGCACGCCCACTTTGTTCGGATAGGGCCACACGGAAAAGCGCTGTGCCACGGTTTGCACTTCGCCATTCGGATCGGAGAACTGCATTTCCGCGAGCAGTGTGATGACATTTTGCGCGGCGGGTGGAATAAAGGTCGTGCGCGCTTCGCCTTTGTCATCTAGCGTCAGCGGGCGGGCCGCCTCGGCTTGCGTGGCAAAGAGTGCGACGCGGTGATTGGCGAATACAAACCCTGGCACCGGAGTAAGAAACTCCCTCGCCCAGCGGCCTTGTATGGAGACTTTCTCGCTCGCAGCCGCGCCGCCAGCGAGGAAATTGAGCGACAAGTCGATTGGCAGCTCCTGCTGCGTGGCCGAGCGCCATACGGCGCTGCCGGTCAATTTGGCGTCGAACACCGGCGCGCGGAATTCTTCAACCTGAAACTGCGCGTCGTAAACCGCATTGCCTGTGCTGTCGATAATGCGCACGGCGTAGCGGCCGAGCTTGGCATTGGCGGGTATGCGCCACGTGGTGTGCGCGGCGCCATGCGCGCTCCACTCGATCTCGCCCTTATGCACGATTTCATTGAAATTAAAGCGAATCTCGATTGTGCCGCGGCGCGGCGGCAGATGGCGGAACCCTTCGGCCACCTGCTCGCGTACATAGTTCTCAAGATGGAGTGTTTCGCCGGCCTTGAGCAGCGTGCGGTCAAGCACCGTGTGGCCGAGAGCGGCGCCAGTACTGCCGCGTGGCGCATATCCGCTCTGTAATTGCAGCGCTGCCATGTCTTCGCCCTGACGCACCACCGCCATGTGGCCCGTTCGATTCTGCGCAACACAGCTCGCACCAAGCGCAACGCTGGCCGTACCATCCCGCGCCGACTTGCCGCGCCACACCAGCGCGTCGTTGCAGTTGTAGATCGCAATATCCGCGTTGGCCACCGGCTGTGCGTCGGACAAGCGCGTGATCCAGATCAGCGATTGGCCCTGTGCGTTTGTGCGCGCCGTGATATTGAGATCGGTCACCTGCACCAAGCGTGCGCGTTGCGCGGGCGGACGCTGCGCTTCGTTGCGAGCAGCGCGATATACAGGACTGTCGATTTCGACCAGCCACAGGCCGGGCTTGTCGAGCGGCAAGCCGTAGAAGCCCATTGCGCCGCCCGCGGTTTGCACCGACAGATTCGCGGACCCAGGCAATTGGGCTGCGAGGTGCGCGAGGATCGGGTATTGCACGCCACCGTCTTTTTGTGGCCAAGTGTGCTGCGAATTCAGCAGCGACAACGCTGTTTTCTCGCCGCGCTCCCCAAGCTCGCCGCCGATGCGTACGGCCTTGGCCGTGAGTTGCCGTTCGACAAAGCGCGCCGCAACCACCAGTTGCGCGGTTTTGCCGGTTTCGGACGTACGCGCGAGCACGGCGCCGCTTTGCACAAAGCCCACGTAGGGCGGCAGCTTCGCGACACTGATGCTCTTGGGAAAGTCGCCAAAGTTTGTCAGCGTGCGCCCGTCGGTGTCGCGCATCATGCCCGCGAGCATGACCGACACCTTGCCGCCGTCGTCGTAAAGATCGAGCGCTTCGGACGATGCATACGATTGCGGCGTCTGGCGCTGCACTGGCCGCAGCGCGATGCGCTTGCCACCGTCAACGGTGATGCCGATCTTGTCGATTTCCTCCGGCGCCACCGGGTAACTGAACTGGAAGTTAAGACCGCCGCGCGGATCGCAGCCGGGCACGCCATCAAGCACGCCGCAGGTGACATTCAACGTGAACGGCGGTCGCACCGTGTAGTTGAAAATCTGATCCACGCGGCTGGCGACGCCGCTGATGGCGGCAATGTTCGCACCCCAGATCAAGCGCACTTTCGCATGGTTCGCATGGTTCGAAAAGGGCCGCGCGCAGCGATAGGCTTGCCACCATTGTTGATCCCAATCGCGTTCCACGGTGGCGGGGTCGCTTCCCGGCATGGTTGCACGCATCGCGCGCAAGCCTTCCTCGCGCGAGAGGCGCTCCACCGCCATGGGCGCCGCGCCCTCCGCCTGGCATTGCAGATGCCGGTTGATACTGGCGACATCGGGCCGTGCATCGGGGCGCAACAGGAAAGTTTCGTGTTCCCTGATGCGCTGACCTTGATAGGGCCGCGTCTCGATGAGCTTCGGCCCGCCGGTGGTGAATTCCCACGAGCCCGCGCGCGCGACATCGCGCCCGTCCAGCGTTTTCACGCGCTCGCGCAGCGTGGCCGTGCAGCGCGTGCCGATGGGCAGATCGCGCGGCCACTCGACGACGTAACGCCGTGCATCGACCCAGCGGCCTTTCGGTGTGTCCGCGTCGCTGAGTGTACTTTCGGGGCAGGTGACGGTGATCGGCGCCGCCGCGTCGCCTTCGCCACTGTTACCAAGGCGCACCATGTCCGCGCTGAAACGTATCGCCACCTGCTGGATGCGGCGCACTTCGCCTTGCGGGGTAAAAGAGGCTACCTCCGCGGATTGCGCGCGCACCACGCCTGCCGCTTGCAAGAGTGCGGTGGTGAGCAGAGTGTATGTGAAAAGTTTCAATGAAAACATGATGTTATGTTTATCCGGCCGTCGGTGATGCTGCTGTAAACGCAGGCCAGCGCGAAATGGGGTTAATACCAATTCCATTTCTTGGGATAAATAATTAGGTCGTTCTATCAGCCTTGTGAGAACGGAGCATTAGTTCGCTATTGAAATAGAAATGGAACAAGATGCCGTGAATCAGCCGCTGACTTGTTGCGCGCCGGCCTTGCCATGCTCGACGGTGAAGCTTGCCAGCGTGTTGACCGTCGCCTGCGGATCGGTCACGCGCGACACCGTGCGTATACGCGCGTTGCATTGCGCGGCTGTCACGTCAAACGCGGCGTAGCCGCGCTGCGTGCCATTGGAGAATTTCAGATGCGGATTATTTTGCAGCGCCGCCGCGGTGATTTTTTCGTTGGGGCCTTGCGAGGTGATCGAGGTGCCGACAAACTCGGTTGCGATCACCGGCGATTTTGCGTCGTCGAAATCCACCTTGAGATCGGCAACGATGGCGTTATGCACATCACCGCCGAGCACGATGGGGTTGCTGATTTTGCGCCCCGCGATATGGCCGAGCAGGCGTTCGCGCGCTTTCGGGTAGCCGTCCCAGCCGTCGGTCCAGTAGCCTTGCTCGCCGCCGGTGATGCGGGTTTGCTTCGCCATCAGGGTTTGCTGCGCGATGATGTTCCAGCGCGCGGTGGATTTGTCGAGCGCTTCGTGCAGCCAGCGTTCCTGTTCCGCGCCGAGCAGGGTTAAGTCGGGCGAGCGCCGCTCCGGGCAATCGGCATCTTTGACGACAGTGCTGCCGCCGCGCCCTGGCCGCGGACACACCTGGTGCGAGCGATACTGCCGGTCGTCGAGCACGAATACGCGCGCGAGTTGGCCGAATCCCGCCTGCGTGTAGATGCGCGCGTCCGCACCGCGCGGACGCGCCCATGCGGGCAGGGGCATATGCTCGTAGTACGCCTGATACGCCGCCGCGCGGCGCTGCAAGAATGCGGCGGGCGGGTCGAGGTCCTGCGAGCGGTCATTGGCGTAATCGTTATCGACTTCATGGTCGTCCCACGTCACCAGCCACGCAAATGCCGCGTGCGCCGCCTGCAAATCGGCATCGCTCTTGTAGAGCGCGTAACGATCACGATACTCGTCCAGCGTCACCGGCTCGCCGCGGGCATGGCTGCGTACCCGGTTGGTTCCCCACGAGGCTTCATAAATATAATCGCCGACATGGATCACCAGATCGAGGTCTTCACGCGCCATGTGACGATACGCGCTGAAGTAACCTTGCTCGTACTGCTGGCAGGAGGCGAGCGCGAAACGCAGCCGGTCGTTCGTGGCGTCAAGCGCGGGCGCGGTGCGAAAACGCCCAGTGGGGCTGGTGGCGCCCCCGGCGTGAAAGCGATACCAGTAGGTGCGCGCCGGTTGCAGGCCGCTGATTTCGGCATGCACGGAATGCGCGAGGTCCGGCGTGGCGCGCGCCCCGCCTTTGCGCGGCACGTTGCGAAACGATTCGTCCGTGGCGATTTCCCATGTGACTTCGACCGCGGCATCGGGCATACCGCCACCGTTCAATGCATCGGGCGCCAGCCGCGTCCACAGCACAATGCCGCCGGGCTGCGGATAGCCCGACGCGACGCCGAGCGTGAAGGGGTTCTTCTCAAAACGCGGCTGCGCCAGCAGGCGTAGCGGCGAAGCGGACAATGCCAAGCCGGAAGCGGCAAGCAGGAAGGTGCGGCGGGCGGGCATGGAGGCGAACCTGTTATCATTAAGTAAGCATTTGTTTTTAAACGATATTATATTAAATTCCTGCTGTATCCGCATGACAGGCTAACGCAGCATACCGCGTATGGAAGCCGGCGGTTGGGGCGGATGTCAAAGTTGCCGTGCATCCCGAGTTGCTGACACCGGTGCTGCGTATCCTGCGCCGCGCACTCCGCACGCATCTCATCAAACAAACCGGCGTCAAGCGAGATGAAGCCGCCAGCGGCACCGCTGCAAGCGGCCTCGACGAGTTACCGTATCGCGGCCGGGCCGAGAGCCGGGCGCAAAGTGCTCACCCTCGTAGGCGGCATCGTAGGATGTGGTGAGCTGCGCGAACCGCATCGCTCGCGTGATGCGCTCTGCGCCAACGCGCACGGATTCAGCCTGCACGCCGGTGTGCGCTGCGATGCCGAAGATCGCCAAGGCATAGAACAACTATGCCGCTACATCACGCGCCCGGCGATAGCC
>JANPOH010000461.1:0-11501 GCA_031427895.1 Betaproteobacteria bacterium | reverse complement strand
ATATTCGGTTCTTGATTTGCGGATTCGCATTCAGCCCCCTCAATATCGCTTCGTCGCTCAGTGTCGTCGTTTCCAGCATGGCAACCCCTCCCTCTCGGTTCGATACGATATATTACGGGACATCAGTTTGAATCGCACCCTTGGCCTGCTGCCTTTTAGACGTATCCCGATGCCTGCAACGCTGACAATCACGAAACTATCGATTCAAAGTACCGTGTGTATAGGCAAATTGCTTAGTGGCGGTGCATCGAGAGCGCCCGTATCACGCAAATTTTATCAATGACCGCCCGTCTTCCCTATCAAACAAAGCGCAATTTCACCCATGATCGACCCTTGCCCGCCATCTGATTTATGTAACGCGCAGTGTGACCTGGATCACACAGCTTATTTCCTGCCGACCATTGACCATGCCGGCGCGGCATTGACGCAACTCGGCTTCACCCTGACGCCGTTCACTTCACAATTGCATCGCATCGAACCGGGCGCGCCCCTCACCCCCGCCGGTACTGGCAACTGCTGCATCATGCTGCAACGGGGCTATCTGGAACTGCTCACCCCCACGCACGACACCCCCAACGCAGCGCAATTGCGGGCGGCGATAGCCCGCTACACCGGCATGCACTTGATCGCGTTCGGCACGCAAACGCCGGAGGCGGATCACCAACGGTTGGCGGCAGGCGGCTTTGCCCCCCTCACCCCGGTGGCGCTGCAACGCCAGGTCGGCACGCAGACCGGCGAAACGACAGCGCGTTTCACCGTGGTGCGGGTGCCGCCCTTGGCCATGGCCGAGGGCCGGATCCAGTTTTGCCAACACCACACCCGCGATGCGGTATGGCAACCACGCTGGCTTACCCACCCGAATCACGCGACAGGGCTGGCAGGCGTGGTGCTGTGCGTGGCCGACCCGACCGAGGCGGCGAAGCGTTATGCGCGCTTTACCGGTTTGCCGGCAAAAAAAATGCATCAAACCGGTAACGTATGGCGGCTCGATGCGGCGCGCGGCTATCTGCTGTTTGTTTCACCGGCGGTGCTGCAACAATCACTGGGATTGACAGCACCGGCGCTGCCGTGGATCGCGGGCTGCGTCATCGACAGCGACGACATGAACGCTACGTGGGCGCTGGTTAAGGGCGAGCGCTTGGGCGAGCGAACCCTGGTAAAACTCGACGCCGCGCTGGGCGGCATGATGATCTTTCAGGCCACGGGCAGCGCGCCGCTGAACTTCAACGGAAGTGTTACAGCTACAAATCCGCTTTAATCCCCGCCGCTTTGATGATGCGCGCGTAAGCCGCGATATCCGATTTGATGGTCGCCGCGAATTGCTCGGCGCTGCCGCCGATGGCCTCGTAGCCGAGGCTGTTCAACCGCTGCTGGACCTCCGGCGATTTCAAGCCCGCACCGATCACCTGATTTAATCGCAATACGATGTCGCGCGGCACGTTCGCCGGGCCGGCCACGCCGAACCACGGCTCTATCACATAGTCTTTCAATCCCGATTCGGTGAAGGTCGGTATCGACGGTGCGCCTATGAGCCGACGCGACCCGCACAGCGCCAGCGCGCGC
Source organism: Betaproteobacteria bacterium (assembly GCA_031427895.1). Taxonomy (GTDB): domain Bacteria; phylum Pseudomonadota; class Gammaproteobacteria; order Burkholderiales; family SG8-41; genus UBA5216. The sequence goes on along the minus strand of JANPOH010000461.1, from coordinate 9,938 downwards.
AGCTTGCCGGTGGGCACATGCGGCTGTATCACCGCGAGGTCGGCGAACATCATGTCGATTTGCCCGCTCATCACGTCGATCAGCGCGGGCGCGGTGCCTTTGTACGGCACATGCACAATGTCGGCCTTGGCCATGGACTTGAACAACTCCGCCGCCAGACTCGACATGCTGCCGGTGCCCGACGACCCGTACGACAAGCCCTTGGCGCGCGCGGCGGCGATTAACTCTTTCACGGTTTTGGCCGGCACGGTGGGGTTGACCGCCACCGCATACGGCACGTGCGCCACATTAATCACCGGAGTGAAATCGCGAATGGAATCGTAAGGCAATTTGGCATATAAACCCGGCGCCACCGCCATGTTGCTGGAGCCGCCCATCACCAGCGTGTAGCCGTCGCCGGGCGATTTCGCCGCGGCATCCATGCCCACCGTGCCGCCCGCGCCGCCGCGGTTTTCGATCACCACGGCGTGCTTGAACTGCTCGGCGAGTTTCTGCCCCACCATGCGCCCGAGCAAGTCGTTGGGGCCGCCAGGCGCAAACGGCACGATGAGTTTAATCGGCTTGACGGGATACGACTGAGCGTGCGCGCCACACGCCAGCAAACCCACGAACCACCACGCCTTACGCCTCACGCTTGACTCCTCACGACAACCCTCACTGCGGTGCTCACTGGGGTGCGATACCCGCCGCCTTGATCACCTTGCTGTATTTTTCAATTTCACTGGTCACCAGCTTGCTTAGTTCCGCGGGCGAATTGCTCCACAGCGGATCGGCGCCGTTGCTCTCGAATTTCTCTTTCATCTCCGGAGATTTGGCAATCGCCAGCAGCTCAGAGTTCAGCCGCTTGAGTATCGGCGCGGGCACGCCCTTGGGCGCAAAAAAGCCCAGCCACAGCGACACTTCAAATCCCGGATACGATTCAGCCACCGTCGGTACATCCGGCAGCGCGGGCGAGCGTTTGCTGCTGCCTACCGCCAACGGACGCATCCGCCCCGCCTTGGCCTGCGGCAGCACCGCCGGCATACTGCCGAACAGCGCCTGCACCTGCCCGCCGATGGTAGCGACACCCGCCGGGCCGTTGCCGCCGAAGGGCACATGCACCACGTCGATGCCCGTCGCCATTTTGAGCATTTCCATCGCCAGCTGCGTGGTGGTGCCGGTGCCCGCCGAGGCGTAATTCATTTTGCCCGGCTGTGATTTGGCGAGCGCGATAAATTCTTTCAGTGAAGCCGCCTTCACTGCGGGATTCACCACCAGCAAATAAGGCGTCGAGGCCACCAGCGTGATCGGCTCGAAATCTTTCACCGGGTCATAACGCAGCGCCTTGTACGCGCCCACCGCGATGACGTGCGTGCTGGTAGTGCCCATGGTCAGCGTGTAGCCATCGGCATTCGCGCGCGCCGCAATCTCGGTGCCAATGGTGCCGCCCGCACCGCCGCGGTTGTCGATGACGATCTGCTGGCCCAATTTTTCGCCGAGGCGCTGGCCCACCAGGCGCGCCACGATGTCGGTGGAGCCGCCCGCCGGGAACGCGACGATCAGGCGTATCGGCTTGGTGGGGTAATTGGCAGTAGGCGCTTGAGCCAAAGCCGCGCCGCTGAGTGCCAGCCATGCCGCACCAGTAGCACCAATAGAATATTGTAAATATTTGTTTTTAAACATAATTATTTCCTCGTGATGTCTAGATTGAAGACGAACGCCGCGCATTTTACGCGAACCCGCCTACTCCGCTTTCAGCAGCCCGGCCTTAATCAGCTTATTTAATTTTGCCGTTTCGCCACGCACGAAATTATCCATGAATTCCGGCGTGCCGCCCTGCACTTCCAGCCCCAGTTGATCGAGCCGCGCCTTCACATCGGCCAGTGTCAGGATGCGATTCACTTCGCGATTGAGTTTATCGATAACCGGCTTCGGCGTTTTCAACGGCGCCGCCATGCCGAACCACACCAGCGACTCGGCATCCTTGAAGCCGCTTTCGGCCAGCGTGGGCACATCCGGCAGCAGCGGCGAACGCTTGGGGCCGGCAATCCCGATCACGCGCACGCGCTTGGCTTTTATCATCGCCTCGCCGCTCACGGTGGTGGTGTGCGTGCCCTGCAACTGCCCGCCCACCAGGTCAGTCAACAACGGCGCGGTGCCTTTATACGGCACATGCGTCATCTGCACGCCGGTGGCCCCTTGCATCACCGCCAGCCCGATGTGCAAACTGCTGCCGATGCCCGACGAACCCCAGTTGACCTTGTTCGGATTGGCCTTGGCGTACTCGATAAGTTCTTTGGGGTTGCGTGGCGGAAAATTCAGGTTCGTCAGCAGAATCAGCGGCGCGTAGCCAATGTAAATCACGCTCAAAAAATCATCCGGCTTATAGGGCGCGTTTTTTGAGAGCAACGGCGCGTTAATGCTCGGCCCCGGATTTGCCAGCAGTAGCGTGTAGCCATCCGGCTGCGCGCGCGCCACCGTCTCGCCGCCGATCAACCCGCCCGCGCCGCCGCGATTATCGATCACGAACTGCTGGCCCAAGGCATCCGTCAGCTTGCCGGCAATCAGACGGCCAATGATGTCATTCGATGCGCCCGGAGTGAACGGTACCACCCAGCGTACGGGTTTATTCGGGTAGCTCGGCACGGCGTCGGGTTTAGTGGTTTGGGCAACGGCGTTATTCGCCATTGAAATCGACAGCACTGCGGTAAATAGACTTTTCACTTCCCCCCCGATTATCAAAAGACCCGTCGTTCCCGCGAAGCACGCCCCGGACTTGATCCGGGAGCGGGAACCCATAACACAGAACCACCACCGGTTCACTGACGCAGATGCGTAAGCACGTCAGGATTCACCACATTAATCGGCTTGCCCTCAAGATAAGCCAGTATCTGGCCGAACGAACTCGTAAACTGACTCTCATACCCCGCCTGCTCAACGTAACCAATATGCGGCGTACATACCGCGTTGTCCAGCGCAATCAGCGGATGCGTGGCGTTCAGCACCGGCTCGGATTCAAACACATCCACCGCCGCCATGCCGGGCCGGCCCAACTGCAACGCCGCTTCCAGCGCGCCGGTTTCGATCAGCGGCGCACGGCTGGTGTTGACGATCAACGCGGTGGGTTTCATGCGCGCGAGATCAGCCCCCTTGACGATGCCGCGCGTGGCATCCACCAGCCGCATGTGCAGTGAAATCACATCACAGTCTTCAAAGAACGCACCCTTGTTGCGCGCCACGGAATAGCCGTCGGCCTTGGCGCGCTCTATCGTGCTGTCGCGCCCCCAGATCAGCACCTTCATACCGAATGCCTTGCCATACCCCGCCACCACCGCGCCGATGCGCCCGTAGCCGTAAATGCCCAACGTCTTGCCGCGCAGCCCCAGCCCCAGCCCCATCGTCGATTGCCAGCGCCCCGCCTTTAACGCCGCGACTTCCTGCGGAATTTTACGCATCGCCGATAGCACCAATCCCCACGTCAGTTCCGCCGTGGCATACGATGGCTTACCCGGATGCTGATCCGACGACAAAATAATCCCGTGCTGCGTCAACGCCGCCACATCGATATGCGGATACACGCTGCGCTGACTGATGATCTTCAACTTGGGCAACCGCGCAATCAGCGGCGCGCGTATCGGCGTACGCTCGCGGATCAGCACCAGCGCCTCGGTGTCTTTCAAACGCTCGGCGAGTTTGTCTTCATCCTTGGTGTGGTCGTTCCAGATGGTTACGTTGTGGCTGGCGACGAGTTTGAAGGCATTGAGGTTGCGAACGGCGTTTTGGTAGTCGTCGAGGACGGTGATGTTCATGAATGTTGCATCTATATAATATTGTTTAAAAACAGATACTTACATAATTCCATCATTCTGACGAAGCACGCCCCGGACTACGATCCGGGGGCCGGAATCCAGGTCGTTGCTTTTGACGCGGAAAGTACCATTGACCATCGACTACCCATTCAGCCACGGATTGAGAATACTAACTTTCGTACGCTGAAAGTCACGCACATTACGGGTCACGACTGTCATGCCATGCACCAGCGCGGTGGCGGCGATAATGGCATCGCGGTCAGGCAGCGGATCGGGAACATGCAGTCTGGCGCTACGGCGCGCAACCGCCGTATCCATGGGCAGAATACGCCCCGCAAACGCGCGCAGCACTTGCTGTTCCAGCCAATACCGCAACTCGGAACCCTGCCGTTTATCCTTGCGCTCCATGCGCAAAACGCCTATTTCCAGTTCGAGCACGGTCATCGCAGAAAGAAATTGTTGCCCCAAGGCGACGCCATTCGCCCACGCGATCACAAGCGAATTGGCCTGATCGGGTCTGCGCAGCTCCGAAACAACATTGGTATCGAGAACAAACATCAGGAAAAGTCGGGCACTTTTAATTTCAACCCACGCAACCGTGGCGGCTTGAATTCAAAATCCCCTCCCTTGGTTTGGGCAAGCGCCTCCAGCAACGTCATTTGCTTGCCGGTAAGCCGCTGATACTCCTCGATGCTCAACAGCACGTGCGCTGGACGGCCCCGATCCGTAATGATGACCGGGCCGCGCTTGGCAGCTTTTTTGGCGCCGCTGGTGTCCTGATTGAACTCGCGGCTTGAGAGTGTCGTCATGCTCATGATAGTCTCCGCGTGAAAGTAGTTACGTTACTACATTTTGCATCCGCAATCAAGTTGATTGCGCCACGCATGGCAATGGTGGAGGCGGACTGCACCGAATGCCGTTCATTGCGTCAACATGCGGCGCAATAGGCATTGCGCCCTACGCACTCTAAGATTGCTCGCCAAACTGCGCTTGTTCAAGCCGCTGCCGTCGCTCCATCAAAGACTCGTCTTCATACATCCAATACTCCGCGCCACTAACGGATGTTGTTTTGTGGCCCATGCTTTGAAGAATTTGGAGTGCCGAAGCTGAAAGGCTCATACGCTGCCCTTCAAATTCCACTTGGTTATTCTCCACCACGATGGCTTTCTTGTTTTCATCACGATAGAAAACAAGTTCTGCGCCTACTGGTACACCAATCGCCTGCATATTGGTATTGCTGCGACGGCTTTTGGCCTTCTCTACTGCCTTTTTGTCCTCCTCACTCTCTGCCGGCTGCTCACCGGGCGTAACATCTTTGAATGGCCCCATACTAATAGCCAGCACTACTTTTTCAGGATCTACTCGGAAAAATTCACGCTTGGGGTTTACTCGATGCTCCGCAAACAACTTGTGTAGTGTGATTTCCGCCTTGTCAGGGTTATCGACCTCCGCGGCAAAATGGCACTCAAACTGAAGTGGCAGGCCCGTAACACCAGCATAAAGCTGCATCATTCGATCTTCCACCCGTCCATCGGTTTTGCCGATCTTTATAAGGCCGGGCATGGCTTCGTTCACAAATACGTAAATTACGCCGGCCATTAGCTATACCCTCTCCAAAATATGCAAGCCCCGCACCCGATCCAACAAATAAATCAACCCGCGATCATCCACCGTCACGTCATTACTCTGCACGCGCGGACAGCCCGGCGGCACGTCGGGCATGAAGTAGGCCACCTCTTTCGGTGCATGCGGCTTGGCGACGTCGATGATGCGCAGGCCATGCGCGAACCACGCCACGGGGATTTCGGTGCCGGTGACTTTTTCGCACGGTTGATGGCAGCCGGTCATCACCGGTTGCGGCTCGTCGGGCATGTCCTCCAATTGAAACGATGAAATCGGCACCGGATTCTTTTCGTCGCTAATATCCACCACCCACAAAAACGCCGCCGGATACGGCGTATCGCAGCCTTCGAGACGGCCGACGTCTTCGTCGGACACCACCATGATGTCGCGGCCATTGATCTTGAACGGCATTTTCAAACAAGTGTGCGTGGGCCACGGGAACGGCGGGCTCCAGTCCACGTGCGACACCAGTTCCGGTTTGGACATGTCTTCGATATCCAGAATCACAAAGCCGCCGTACCAATAACTCGTGTAGAGGCGATTGCCTTGGCGCAGCGGGTGATGGCATTTGTGATGCGAGCCTTTCCAGGTGGGCGTCTCGCCCCCGGCGGCCCACTGGCCCGGCATATGCCAGCGCCCGACTTCTTCCGGCTTGGCGGGGTTTTTCAGGTCGAGTATGACCACGATGTTGCCGATGTAGCCGTCCATGGTCGGCGAGATGTAGGCATAGCGCCCATCAAAATCAAAGCGATGCACGCCGCGCGCGTAATTGGCGTTGCTCTTGTCAGTCGCGTCCCAATTGGTGATGAGCTTGTGCTTGGCCGGATTGGAGATATCCCAAATCGACAGACCGCCGGTGTAACCCGCCGGCGGCGTTTCGCCTTTCAGGGCATGCGCGCCCAGCACTTCGCGATTGGTAATCATGATGTCGCCCGCCACGCGCACCTTGTGCGAGTGAGTGCCGGGCGGCATGTTGATTTCGCCAATTTGTTTCGGCTTTCTAGGGTCGGACACATCGATCACCAGCGTGCCCGCCGGGTTACGCATGTTGCCGATGTAAGCCACATTGTTTTCCACCACCACCTGCCCGCCGCCCGCGCAGTCAAACCACGCCTGCTTGCCGAATTGGTCATGCGTGTGCGTGTGATCGTGTGCGCCCCCCGCCTGACGCACATCTACGTAGGCGACTTCTCTAACTCCCTTTGATTTACTCATTTTTTGGCTCCTGTGTTAATCCAGCTTGATGCCCGCTTGCTTGATAACCTTCGCCCACTTGTCGCGCTCGGCACTGACAAACGCCGCGAACTGAGCGGGCGTATCACCCACCGGCTCGCACCCCAGCGCAATCAGGCGATCCTGTGTTTCGGCGCTGCGTAAAACCTTCACGATGTCGGTGTTCAGGCGCGTGACGATTGCGTTCGGCGTGCGTGCCGGCGCAAGCCAGCCGAACCATCCGATCACTTCAAAACCGGGAAAGCCCGATTCCGCGACGGTCGGTATGTCGGGCGCGACGCGCGAGCGTTTCGCACTGGTAATCGCCAGCGCGCGCACCTTGCCGGCCTTGACCTGCGGCGTGGCCACCAGTGCCAGACTGAACAGCGCCTGCACCTGCCCGCCGATGACTTCCGTCAGCGCGGGGCCACCGCCTTTGTACGGGATATGCGTCAGCGGCATGCCGGAGACAATTTTAAACTGCTCCACCGCCAGGTGCCCCGATGAACCGTTGCCCGCCGAGGCAAAGTTAATCGCGCGAGTTTTGCCCAGCGCAATCAGCTCCTTTACCGAGGTTGCCGCCACCGACGGATGCACGATCAGAATGTTCGGCACCGATATGCCATGCGTAATCGCAGCGAAATCCTTTACCGGATCAAAGCGCACCTCGCGATACAAACTCGGATTGATCGCCACCCCCGCCGCCGCCAGTGCAAAGGTGTAGCCGTCGGGCGCGGCGCGCGCGGCGGTCTCGTAAGCGATGTTGCCGTTGGCGCCGGGACGATTATCGATGACCACGGTTTGACCCAGCGACTCGGTCAGCTTGGGCGACACCAACCGCGCGAGGGTGTCCGCCGGGCCGCCCGGCGGCACCGCGACGATCATGCGGATAGGCTTGCCGGGATACGCTTGCGCGTGCGCCCCTGCCGCGAACACCAGCAACGGCAGGGCGACTGCGCCTGCCCGCATCCAATCAATCCTGCACATAAAATCCGCGCTCCGGTATGGGTATGGGGGTATGGGCGAATTATCGCACCCTGCATCGGTGAATGCTAAGATGCACGACTGACCATGCACTGCCGCTTGCGGCACGCCGCCTTACGATGAGTTTGCTTCCCAAGCACCGGTTATCACGCTTTGCCGCGACACTTTGGCTGCTGGTGTGCGTGGTATTCCTGATCTTGACGCTGCTCAAACACGATCTGTACGCCGATGTGCGCAGCGCATTGACGAACCTGGTGCCGGTCTACTTTCTCAGCTTTCCCGCCGGACATATCGCGGTCGTGGCGATCAGCAAGATCAAACTCGCGTTGTACCTGGACGTGAATTTTGAACCCAGCATTCTGTCCGAATGCGTGTTCTCGTGGATGTTCAGCGTGATACTCGGATACCTCCAATGGTTCATATTGCTGCCGTGGGTATCACGCCAATGCTGGCGGCTGTTTAATGCGCTGTTCAATCGCGAGAATGTGTCCGCACGCCGCGGCCAGGCACGCCTCAAATAATAGATACTTGTTTAAAAACAAATACTTATATAAACAAATGACTTCGGAAAGCATCTCCCGGCAAATCGGCAAACGCCTGACCATGCTGACCGTGTTGCTACTCATCGCCAGCGCATTTGCGGCGCTGGCGACGCAGTACTGGTTTCTGGAATTGTTCACCCACTTCACACCGCACTACGGCGTGTTTGCGGTGTTCTGCCTGATCGGACTGGCATTGCTGCGCGCATGGCGCTGGGCGGCGTTGGCGCTGGCGCTGGCGTTGTGGAACGGCTATCCGGTCGCGCGCATGCTGTTGCCTGACGCGGCAGCCGAGGCGTCTGCAACGCAAAAGTTCACCGTGTTTCACTACAACATCGGCCTGAACCACGAACAGCCGCAGCGTATTGTGTCGTATCTGCAACGCGGCGCCAAAAATATTGACGTGGCGGTTTTTCTCGAAGCGACCGGCGATTTCGGCATTGCGCTGGACGAACTCAAGGAATTGTTCCCGCATCAAATCCGGCACCTCGAAGACTCGCCGTTCGGCATCGCGATAATAAGCAAACACGCCTTCGATTTTGGCGCGATCTCCAGCGAGCCATGGAAAATGCACCCGCACATCGAGGCCACCGTCAAACTGCCGGGGCGCGCCACGCCGCTGGCGCTGTATGCGGTGCATGCGCCGCCGCCGATTTCCGGCGAGATGGCCCAGGCGCGCAACAGCAAACTCGCGCACATCGCGCAACTCGCGCACAAGGCCGCCGCCGCGCAGGCGACGCCGGTGGTGGTCGGCGATTTCAACCTCACGCCGTGGTCGCCCTACTTTCAGCGTTTCATCACCGACAGCGGCCTGCGCGATGCGCGCCGCCCGCGCCGCTTTGATCACACCTGGCCGGTCACATTCAACAACGCGCACATCGGCATCGCCATCGACCACAGCTTCGCGCATCCGTCGCTGCCGCTGCTTGCGCGCATCATCGGCCCCGACCTCGGCTCGGATCACATGCCGGTGACGGTAACGTTCGGCTACTGATATAACGTCAAAGTCTTTTTCCCGCAACGAACTGGAAATCTCACCATGGAAATAGGATTTGCAGGCTTGGGCGCCATGGGTGCCATCATCGTGCCGCGATTAATGGCGGCAGGGCACTCCGTCACCGGCTGGAACCGCTCGCGCGCTAAAGCGGAGGCGCTCATCAAGTCCGGTATGCGCTGGGCGGATACGCCGCGTGAAGTGGCGGCGCAATCGGAGATTGTGTTCTCCATCGTCACCGACGCGGATGCGGTTAAAGCCGTCGCGCTGGGCGCGGACGGCGTGATCGCAGGCTTGAATAAAGGCGGCATCTATCTCGACATGAGCACCATCGCGCCCGAATCGAGCCGCGCGGTCGCCGCTGAATTCGCCAAGGCCGGCCTCGTTATGCTCGACGCGCCGATCTTCGGCAGCCCGGTGACGTTGATTCAAGGCAATGCTTCCATCATGGTTGGCGGCGACAAAGCCGCGTACGAGCGCGTGCTGCCGGTGCTGCTCGCCATCGGGCCGAAATCCACTTACATCGGCGGCAATGGGCTTGCGGTGCAGATGAAGCTGTCGGTGAATTCGCTGCTGATGATCGAAGTAATCGCGTTTGGCGAAGCGGTGGCGCTGGCCGAAAAAGGCGGCGTGTCGCGCGAGATCGCGGTGGACGCCATTCTCAAAAGTGTGGCCGCCTCACCCGTGCTGGGCTATCGCGGGCCGTTCATCCTTGAAGGTAAAATGCCTGCCGTGCCGCTGGCGGACGTGACCCTGCAACAAAAAGACATGCTGCTGGTGCTGGAACAAGGCCGCAAG
>JANPOH010000460.1:0-4507 GCA_031427895.1 Betaproteobacteria bacterium | reverse complement strand
CATCAGGGTTTGCGCACCGTCAGCGTGTTGGGCACCAGCGCCAGCGTGACCGGGTGATAGTAAGCGTTAACGCGATCACCGTTCTTGTCGAACGCGTACACCTCGTAGCAGCCGCCGTCTTCTTTAATGCGGCGGATTTTCCAGCCGTTTTGATCGACCAGCATTTTTTCAAGTTTTTCCTGCGGCTGCCAGTTGGCTTTGGCTCCGGATTCACAGGTGGCGGCACCGGTAGCGCCGGCGTTGAACGCGATCGCCAGCGGCAACAGGCACAGAGTGGAGACGATGTTGCGAAACAGGTTATTCATGACGTGGTTCCTTTTGTGTAGGCGCATGTTGATGAGATAGGCGGCGCGGTTATTTCTTCGCCTTGCCGTCCTTGGCTTCCTTGGCCTTCTTCTCCAGCGCTTTTTTCTCTTCGGCTTGTATCTGCTTCATCATCGCGGCGTCGGGGTCTTTCCAGGTGGCGCCGGCGGCGCGCGCCATGTAGGCCACCGCGCGCGCGAATTCTTCCAGCGCGAGATCCGGTTTGCCGCCCTTGGGCGGCATGTCGCGTACGCCCACCCAGCCGTCAGCGGTGAGCGTGGCTTGCGGTTCCTTAATGAGCTCCGCCCAGTCTTTTTTGTCGCCCAACTTCGGCGCCTTGAGTAGTCCGGTGCCATGGCAGACGACGCAGGTTTCCTTGAAGACCTGCTCTCCGGACTTGAGTGCGGATGCGGGTGGTTTGCCTTGTGCAAAAGCCGCGCCGGCCGCAGTCAGGGTTGAGAACAAAATCAAGGCGGAGCGTGCGGTCGTCATGTTGATCCTTGGTGTGTCAAGATGGTTACGGAAAAAGTGTTCTGCTCGTTACTTGGAATGGTATCAGTGTGCTAACCGCAGATGAGGCCCGCAGGGATGACTACGGGTGGCGTTGCATGAATCCGGCGAACACACCCGCCAGTTCATCATCCTTGAACTCCCATTCCTGCGGCGGCACGATGTCGATATCCTGATCGTCCGGGAACAGCAGGTAAAGCTCGCTGCCGGGAATGAGTTTTTGCGCGCGCTCGCCGACGCCGCGGTCGTGCGTTTTATCGTTACCGGGCACCACCAGCGTGGGGATTTTGATCGAATTCAGTTGCGCCGTGGTGGCGCCGATCACCGGCTTGCCGGCGTCCTGCAAAAAGCCGTCCGCCCACTGATTGAAGGACGCCGTGAAGCGCGCCACGTCCATGTTCATGATGACATCGCGATTGGCCGGGCGCTGTTGGATACGCTCGGCGAAATGTTCGGTACCGCACACCGCAGCCATGCCGCCGTTTTTCGCCGCTTCGATGAATTGAAAATAGTACTGATTGGCGAGACGCTTCGCCGCGAACTCGCCGCCGGTCACGCGCCACAGCAGCAAGCCTTTCACCGCTTCGGGGTGGCGCAGCGCGAGCAGCAGCGACATGCGGCAGCCCGACGAACCGCCGCCGACAAACGCGGGTGTGGCGTTAAAGTGCTGCAACATCGCATAAAGGTCTTCGGCCCAGATTTCGTATTCGGATTCCGTGCCTTCCAGTACCACGTCGGACGCGCCGCAGTTGCGCCGGTCGTGGATCAGTACACGAAAGCCCTGCGCCGCCACGCGCTCGGCCAGATGTTTAACGCCTTCCAGCGGACGGCGCCCGCCGGGCGACAGCGCGACCCACGGACCCTTGTCGCCGAGAATTTCGTAGTTGATCTGGGCGCCGCGTATTTGTAGTTGAGGCATGGAGTTCTCCTGAAAATTCGAACATCAAAATCTCGCCGCAGAGGCGCGGGGGCGCGGAGGCGCAGAGAACGACCGCGGAGAAAAACAAAACGATTTGCAGTTCCCTGCGTGACCTCTGCGTCTCCGCGCCTCTGCGGTGAAGCCGTTAAATCGCTAACCTTCCGCCTTGATCCCCGCCGCCTTAATCACTTTACCGAATTTTTCCACTTCGCCGCGCACGAATTTCTGGAATTCGTCGGGCGACTCGCCGCCGACTTTGTAGCCGTGTTTTTCGATGGCGGGGCGCACGTCCGGGTGGTTCAGGGTTTTGCTCATTGCGTCATACAGCTTTGCCAGCACGGGTTTGGGCACGGCTGCGGGCACCCACGTGCCGAACCATGCATTGACATCGTAGTTGGGCAAACCGGATTCGTGCGCGGTCGGTATATCGGGGGCGTGCGGTGAGCGTTGCAGCGATGTGATGGCGATGCCGCGCAGCCGCCCCGAGCGCGCCATCGGCAACATATACGAGATGCCGCCGATCACCAGATGCGTTTGACCGGCGATGGTTTCCTGCACCGCCAGCGGCGAGGTTTTATATGCCACATGCACCAGTTGCGTGCCGGTCGCCTGCTTGAACATTTCACCCGCCACGTGTGAAATGCTGCCGATGCCGAACGAGGCGTAATTGAGCTTGCCGGGGTTGGCCCTGGCGTGGGTGATGAATTCCGCCACGGTCTTGGCGGGGATCGACGGATGGATGCCCATCAACAGATCAATCGAGCCCAGCCGCGTGAGGCCCTGCAAATCGCGGGTGATGTCGTAGTTAAGTTTGTGCAGGCCGGGGTTGATGGTGATCGCCAGCGAGTTCGCCATCAGCGTGTAGCCGTCGGGCGGGGCTTTCACCGCCATCTCGTCGCCGATCACGCCGTTGGCGCCGGGGCGGTTATCCACCACCACCTGGTGGCCCAGCGTCTCGGATAATTTCGGCACGATGGTGCGAATGAAAATATCCGTCGCGCCGCCCGCGCCCATGGGGATGATGAGCCGCAGCGGGCGGTTGGGGAAATTTTGCGCGCCGGCAGTGCAGGCAATCAGAGCGGCAACCGTGCCCGCAAGTAATTTTGTCGTGAGGGTCATGGGATATTATAAGTATTTGTTTTTAAAGGATTATTTATACAGAAACCAAGGTAGCCCGCATCATACACCCGCGTTAGACAATCTTGCGCGTCACCGAGCGCGTGTGGCCGAACGTCGGCACATACACCGAATGCGTGCCCGGCCCGCCCGCGACGATGATGGCGATGTCGTCCGGCTTGTATGAAATCGGAATCAGCGTGTCATCGCTGATCGTGCCCCTCGCGGCACCCAATTCCGCGCCGCGCGTGTGCTTCAGGCGCATCAGGTCTTTCGCGGCGAATCGATGCGCCGGCAGTTTCGACAGTTCCCACAGCCGGCGTTTGACCTCGGCTTTGGTCAAGCCTTCGCGATGCAGAATCTGCGCGTGCTCGGGGCCGAGCAGCAGCCACGGTTCGCCGCCGAAGTGGTAATCGTTGTTGGTCGGATAGCACATGCTGTCTGCGATCACGCGCAGCACATCGGCGGCATCCTTGGCGTGCGTGTTCATGTTCTGCGTGCCCGCCGCGCCGACCACCGTCACCGTGCTGTCGTTCCTGTCAAAGCCGCGCTCCACGTGCAGGGACTCCCACGGGCTGTCGGCCTCGTTCTCCGCGCAACAAAAGGAATACTTGCCCGGCTGGCCCTGCGTGGCCCTATCCATTTCACCGGGCAGCGTGCCGCCGATATTCTGCATCACCAGCCGCAGCGCGCGGCCGAGTGTGGCGTTGGCCCACGTGCCTTGGCCGAGGCAATTCAGTTGGCCGTTGACGCCAAGTTCGTGTGCGACCGGGCCATTCACGATCAGCATCGCGGTGGCCGGGTTGGTGGTGGCCTGTATCCCTTGCAAATTAAAACGCCGGTCGGTAAAAGCTTCCACGGCGGCGATCAATGTACGCATGTACTCGGGGCGGCACCCCGCCATCACCGCGTTGATGGCGATGCCTTCCACCGTGGCCGCGCCGAAGCCCGGCTGCACCACGGCGACGATTCCATCCGGCGCGCGCCTACTGGCGGCGATCATGCGCGCCACGCGCTCCAGCGTCGGCGCGCGCAGCGGCAGGCCGTCGCTCCAGCGGCGCTCGACGCAGAATTGATCGAAATCGTCAGGATCTTCGGGCGCTTCGATGCGCGCCGCGCGCGGGGCGGCGGATGTTTTGGCGGACTTGCCGCCCGCCGGCGTGCCGGCTTTGGGATCAACGGCGATGCGCGCGATGTCCTGCACACACTGGCCGGCGATGTCGCGCACTTGTTCGCGCGTGAGCAGACCGAACGGATGCGCGATCACCGCCAGCGGGTGATGCTCGCAGCCCAGCGCTTTCAGTTGCCTGGCCCCGAGCAGCGTGAATGCCGTCGAGCACACCGTGATCGCCGGCACGCCGCGCTTCACCGATTCGGCCGCGTCGTGGACACTCCACGACGTGCAGGAGCCTCAGTCGCCCGAGCCGGTGATGACTAAATCGCAGTTGGCTTCGATGTCGGCGTAGACCGTGTCCAGCGCGGGCACCGACGCCGCGCGCTTGCGATGGTGAATGACCCTCGCCACGCCGTGATGCTGAACCAGCAACTCGCCCAGGTCCGCCGCAAGATGGTTGAAGTTGGGCTTGGAGTTGTCGATGAACGCGACGACCTTGCCTTCGAGGCTGTCGAGCGCTTTCCATGGGCGTTGCAGTCCCGCGC
>JANPOH010000459.1:0-6114 GCA_031427895.1 Betaproteobacteria bacterium | reverse complement strand
ACTACGCCTCCTCACGCCATCTCTCCAATGTCTGCACCGACACTCCTATCTCTTTCGCCACCACGCCAACATGGGCGCTCTCCGGCGGCAACAACCGCGCCACCGTTCTGTTTCTCCAAAGCTGGGGTTCCCCTTGGGGTTCCGCTCTATTGGAGGCTTTAGGCGGATGTTGTCAAACGATTATGAACAACATTCCTCGTTTACTACATGGGGAAAATTTGGAAGAAATGCGATTTAGTGAAGCCGATTCAGAGGGCACAAAAAAGACCGTTAAACTGTTCGCCGGTCATTTCCATTGCGGTGCTCCGTTTATTATTGTGGTGCGGGATTGGCCAAGGCGCATTCGCGCGCGAGGCGGCGCAGTTCGTGCGTGGCGGCGACGCGATGTTCGCGCACATACACTTCGTGATTGTCTTCGATCTGATCAAGGTGATAGACGTAATTGACCATCATCCCGGCGCAGTTTTTAAGCCCGCGCGTGGAGGTGTCCGCCAGCCAGTTCAGCCGCTCGGCGCGTGCGCCGTTGCCCAGGTGAAAGCGCGCCACCAGGTCGGCCGGCTCGCCATCGCGCATGGCGGTGGTGAGGTAGTAGGCGCACAGCGGCAGCAACACCGGCTTCATCGATTCGGCGAGCGCGGGATGCCGGTGCCAATCGGGCGTGGCGAGGGCGTCGATGGCGTCCAGTGTTTCCTGCGATTTGATATCTTCTGCGTTACGCGCCAGCCACGCGGTGAAGCCGGGTATCGGCGACAGCGTTGAAAAGGTTTTAATGCGCGGAAATTCCTCGCCGAGTTTTGCGCCACCTGCTTAATCAGCAAGTTGCCGAACGACACGCCGCGCAAGCCCGGCTGGCAGTTGGTGATGGAATAGAACACGGCGGTATCCGCTTTTTCGGCAATGGCCACCGGCGCATCCAGCGCGAGCAGGGGTTGCACCGCGTTGCTGATGCCTTTGACCAGCGCCACTTCGATAAAAATCAGCGGTTCGTCGGGCAGCGCCGGATGAAAAAACGCGAAGCAGCGGCGGTCGCTTTGCAAACGCCGCCGCAGATCACGCCAGCCGGAGATTTCATGCACCGCTTCGTATTCGATGAGCTTTTCCAGCACGAACGCGGGCGTGTGCCAGTCGATGCGTTGCAGGGTGAGAAAGCCGCGGTTAAACCACGAGTGGAACAGACGCCCAAGCACCGCATCAATCACATGCCACTCAGGGTGCTCGGCAAGGCCTGCCAGCACATGCCTGCGTACATCGATCAGCGCGGCGGTGCCACCGGGCGTTTGATTCAGCCGCTGACACAGTTTTTGCAGTGGCGGCTCGGCAATGGCTTGCAGTTGCGCGAGGTGGGTTGGCGACGGATCGGCGATATACGCTTCGCACACCACGCGCAAGGCGGCTTGATCCGGTGTAAACGCGGTGGCAAGCTGGGTGTAGAACGCGGGACGCGCGACGGCGGGTAAATCGCGGTAGGCGTGCAAGGCCTCGTGCGCCACGGCGGCGCCGGAGACCTCGCCGCGGTTGGACAGCAACTCGCGCCACGCATCAATCGTGCGCCGCGCATGGCGCGCGGCGCGCGCGGCCTCGTTGGGCGCGGGCACCACGGTTCTGACCAATCGGTTAAGCAGGGAAGGGGCCATGCCTGAATGATATCAGGCGCGCCGCCGCGATTACAGCGCGTGGTTTACGGTTTGCCGCCCGCGAGAGTGAATTCGACCACGCGACGGCAATCCTTGATGTGTTGATGGCCGACATATTTCATTGCCCCGAAGCCCAGCGCCACCGACAGCGCCTGCCCGGCGACGGGCACATATTTGCCGATCTGTCTGGCGGTCATGCGCACGCCGACGGTTTTTAACACCTCGATGGCGATCTCCTTGGTCACCAGCTTGCCGATCAGCACGCCGCCGATGGCGACCATGGATTTGTATACCAGCAGTTGGTGCCCTGGGCTGAGCAGTTCAATCTGAACGGGCGTAAGCCCGAACTCGCGGTTGATCGCGGGGATCAGTTTTATCACGGCGGCGATATCCACCGCGATGTCGATGCCCGGCAGGGGGATCAGCGATGCCGCCGAGGCCAGCGCCGCACGCTTGGTGACAATGGTTTTGGAGCGCCTGACGGCTTCGTCAAGCTCAATTGCGTTGCGCGGCAACACCAGCAGTTCGCCTTGACGGGCGTTGCCGCGGAGTGCGGCGTCATGCAGCAGATAGGCCATGTTCCGGTTCCTGAAAATTGTATCGTCCCGCCGTGGCGGCAGCCGTGCCGGACATTGCCGGAGCCGGTAGTAGGGCGCTACACTGGGATCGATGAAATCGTAAATGAAATCGCTAATGGGATCGTGGATTATTGCACTGCTGCTGTCCAGCCCTGTCTTCAGCACGGCGGCGGATGCGCCCTATAACGATCATGCGCTGTTTCCGATTACCGTGCGCGATAAATACGGCGCGATCAATCGCGGCGGCGAGGTGGTGATTCCCCCGGAATACGACGAGCCGATTGCGCTGCGCGAAGGCCTGGCACGCACGCGCAAGGGGGCGCGCGTGGCGTACCTGGACCCATCGGGCAAGCGCGTGATCGAGCCGCAGGAGCGCACGGCGGAACTATTCTCGCAGGGGCTGGCCCCCGCACGCGGCGCGGATGCGAAAGGGGCGAGGCGCTACGGCTATATCGATCGCACCGGCAATTGGGCGATAGAACCGCGGTTCGCGGACGCCAAAACGTTCACCGCAAACCGCGCGGCGGTGGGTGTCGCCGACGAGTGGGGCAAGATCAAATACGGTTACATCGACGCTACCGGTTCGCTGGTGATCGCGCCGCGCTTTGACCGCGCGTTTCCGTTCGGTCGCGTGGCGCGCGTGGAAATCGACAAACGTCAACGCCTGATCGATGCCGCCGGTAACGACGTGACCCCCGCCGAGGTGGATACCTTCGGGCCCGAATCCGGCGGCATGATGCTGGCGCGCAAAGGCAAACTGCTCGGCTACCTGAACGATGAAGGCCAACTCGCGATCGAGCCCAAATTTACCTCGGCGTACGATTTCCGGGAGGGCATGGCGCGTTTCTGGGAGCAAGGCAAATTCGGCTTTATCGACAAAACAGGCAAGGCCGTCGCACCGGCGCAATTCGATAGCGCCAGTGATTTTCACGAAGGGATGGCCTACGTGCGTATCGACGGCAAATACGGTTTTATCGACAAGAACGGCAGTACCGTGATCCCGATGCAGTTCGAGCGCGTACAGCCGTTTTCGGACAGCGCGGCGGCGGCGCAGCGCGACAAGCTGTGGGGCTTTATCGACCGCAAAGGCCAGTGGATCATCGAGCCGCGCTATCAGTGGGTGCGCGAATTCCGCAACGGTCTGGCGTGGGTGAGTGAGCCGAAACAACGCGGCGGCATGTATGTCGATAAAAGGGGCGCGGTGGTTTGGCGCACGCCGGACTGAGATGACATGCAGTGGATTGCGTTAGATAAGCGCATTAAGCGCATCGGCGCCGCTTTTCATCGATACCACTTTGAATTTAGTGCCGATTTATTGCATCCATAAAACCATTCATTTAAAAGCGTAAAAAATGCGGTTTATTGCGATTATTGAAAATACAATATATATTCTAATATCTATTCATAAAAAATGGCAAAAATTCACCGCCCCCCTATGGCTACTTCCCCCGAACCGTTGTTTGCCGCTTTGGGCGACGAAGCGCTGGGCGCGGCTGAGTTGATGCAGCGGCTGCGTTGCAGCCAGCCCACCTTGTCGCGCTGGGTGCGCTCGCTGGGCGACGCGGTGGTGACGCTGGGGCGCGCGCAGCAGACACGTTATGCGCGCGCGCGCGTGGCGGGGGTGGAGCAGCCGATCACGGTCACGCGCATTGATGCCGCGGGCGCGCCGCGGGGCTGCGGGCATCTGCACACCGTGGGGCAGGCCGGCGGCTCGCGCACGGCCTGGGTGGCCGAGCGGCGGGTGGAGGTGTACGCGGGACTGCCGTGGTTTGTGGCGGACATGCGACCGCAGGGGTTTATTGGCAGGCAGTTTCCGGCGCGCGTGCCGCATCTGGGGTTGCCGCCGGGGGCCGGCGACTGGAACGATAACCATGTGCTGCAAGCCTTGTGCGCCGCCGGCGCCGATGAGCCGGGCGACCTGATTCTGGGCCGTGCCGCGCTGGATTTGTTTTTGCGCGAGGCGACGCCCGAGCCGATCACGCCGCGCCGCAAGGCCGCCGTGTACTCGCAATACGCGGCGCAGGCGCATGACATTACCGCGCAATCCGGCTATCGCTCATCCGCGGGCGGCGAGCAGGCCAAATTTACCGCCTACGCACAGACCCGCGAAGGCGCGGCACATGTGCTGGTGAAGTTCAGTCCGCCGGGCGCGGACCCGGTAGCCCGGCGCTGGCGCGATTTGCTGCGCGCGGAGCATCATGCCTTGAGCTTGCTGTCGAACAGTGCTGTCCTTAGCGGATTGCACGCGGCACAGTCGCAATTGATCGATGCAGATCGCTTGTATCTGGAGGTGCGCCGTTTTGACCGTATCGGTGCGCGCGGGCGCAGCGGCGTGGTTAGCCTGGGCGCGATCGACGATGGTTTTGTCGGGCAGCGGCAAAGCTGGATGCAGACCGCGCGGCAACTTCAGCGGCAGCGCCTGCTGCACGAAGCGGATGTGCAGCGTATCGCGCTGCTCGAATCATTTGGGCGCTTGATCCACAACACCGACATGCATTTTGGCAATTGCGCGTTGTTGCACGACGGCCCGGGTTCGGCCAAATTCACGCTGGCGCCGGTGTATGACATGCTGCCCATGCGTTTTGCGCCGACCGCACAGGGCTTGCGCGAAATCGAAATTCCTCCGGTTCTGCCCACCGCCGATGTGCTGCCGGTGTGGGCGCAGGCGACAGGGCTGGCGCGTGCGTTTTGGGCGCGCGTGCTTGACGATGGCGAGATCAGCCGCGGCTTTGCGAAAATCGCGCGCGCCGCGATGTCGTGACAGTGCTCGTCACAGCGGTCGTGCCATAATCGCCACATGAAAATCGCCATCCTGAATGACTATCTGCGCCGCTCGCAGACTTCCGCCGACTGGTCGGGCATTGCCAAAACCTGCACTATTACCGTGTTCGACAAAGCGATCCCGCCCGATGCGGCTGCCGCCACGCTCAAGCCGTTCGACATTATCTGCACGCTGCGCGAACGCATGCCGATCTCGCGCGAGCGGCTGGCACAGTTGCCGAATCTGAAAATGATCGCGATCACCGGCCTGTATAACCGCACGCTGGATGTGGCGGCGGCCACCGAGCGCGGCATCGTGGTGTCGTTCACCGAATTGCGCGGCTCGTATCGCAAATCCACTTCCGAACTCACGTGGGGATTGATCCTGGCCGTGGCGCGCCACATTCCGTTCGAGGCCAACAAAATGCGGCAGGGCGGCTGGCAGAATACCGCCGGGTTTACGCTGCACGGGCGCACCATCGGGCTGCTGGGGTTGGGGCGGCAAGGGCGCTACATGGCGCCGGTGGCCAAAGCATTCGGCATGGTGGTGATTGCGTGGAGCCAGAATCTCACCGCGGAATTCGCCGCGCAACACGGCGTGCGGCGGGTGGAGAAAGATGAATTGTTCGCGTTGAGCGATGTGTTGAGCGTGCATGTGGTGCTGGGCGAACGCACACGCGGCATGGTGGGCGCACGCGAGCTGGCGCTGATGAAGCCCGCTGCGATTTTGGTGAACACCGCGCGCGGCGCGATCATTGATGAGCCGGCATTGATAGCCGCGTTGCGCGAAAACCGCATCGCGGGCGCGGGGCTGGATGTGTTTACCCATGAGCCGCTGGCGGACGATAGCCCCCTGCGTGCATTGCCCAACACCGTGCTGATGCCGCACCAGGGCCACAACGTGCGGGAGTTTTTCGAGGTTGCCTACGCCGACGTGGTGGAAAACATCACCGCGTTTTTGCGCGGCACGCCGATCCGCATACTGACGCCGGAACGCAATGCCAGCGATGTGCAGGCGGTGTAGGGGTGCGATTCAAACTGATGTCCCGTAATATATCGTATCGAACCGAGAGGGAGGGGTTGCCATGCTGGAAACGACGACACTGAGCGACGAAGCGATATTGAGGGGGCTGAATGCGAAT
>JANPOH010000458.1:0-7829 GCA_031427895.1 Betaproteobacteria bacterium | reverse complement strand
TGTGTTTGATCCGGCGCTGCCGGTGCCGCAGGAGCAACCCGAACTGGTGTCGCTGGCGCGCGCCTTCGGCAATCGTATCGGCGACGGGGCGGAAATGTCGGTGGCTAATTTGTTTGCGTCTTCAGCGGCGCCGGTGGAGCGGACGGTGGTGGCGCAGGATTAGCGCTGGCTCCCGTTTTGACCACGCCCGAGGCGCCCGGCGCAACCTCCCATTGCTTCCATGCCGCAAGCACCATGTTCGGGTATTCCGGACGGCCAAGGCTGCCGTTGTAGCGACCCAGTGCGCGATAGAGATCGCCTTTTTCGATATCGATGTAGTGGCGCAGGATGGCGCAGCCGAATCGCAGGTTGGTACGCAGATGGAACAGGTTGGTTTCGCGATCGCCGATGACGTTGATCCAGAACGGCATCACCTGCATCAGCCCGCGTGCCCCCGCGGTAGATACCGCGTATTTGCGAAACGCGCTTTCCACCTGAATGAGGCCCAGCACGAGTTGCGGATCGAGTCCTGCGCGCTTGGCCTCGTAATGCACGGTGACGAGAAATTCTTCGCGCAGGGTTTTATCGGGCATGCGCCGTTCGAGCTTGTGCGACATGGCGCCGAGCCATGTGCGCGCGTCGGCCGGCGTTGCAAATGCAAGAAACGGCGCGGATTGATCCGACACCGCCTTATGCAGCGCGGCGCGCACGCTGTCGGACATTTGCTCTTCAAGCTGATTGCCGGCGTGCGCCAGCGCGCAGGCCAGCACGCATGCTGGAAGGGAGAGTAAACGGATTAGCGCTCGCATGTATTTGATTTTACATGACTTATTACATCGTTAAAGCCCACCTGCGTGGCCGCCGCATCGGTGCGCCGCTGGTATTCCACCTGCCCGGTTTTAAGCCCGCGCTCGCCCACCACGATGCGCTGCGGGATGCCGATCAGTTCGATATCGGCAAGCATCGAGCCTAAACGTTCGTCGCGGTCATCAAGCAGCACGTCCAGCCCCGCAGCGCGCAAATCGGCATAGAGTTTTTCGACGGCCTCTTTGACCTGCGCGCTTTTTTTCATGCCGATGGGCACGATGGCGATATCGAAAGGCGCAATCGCGGCGGGAAACTTGATGCCGCGTTCGTCGTGATTTTGTTCGATGGCAGAGGCGACCACGCGCGTGACACCGATGCCGTAGCAACCCATTTCCATGATCTGCGATTTGCCGCCTTCGTCGAGGAAAGCGAGGTTCAAGGCTTTGGAGTACTTGGTGCGTAACTGGAAAATGTGGCCGACTTCGATGCCGCGGCACAGTTCAAGCGCGCCCTTGCCGTCGGGGCTGGGGTCGCCGCTGACCGCGTTGCGAATGTCGGCAACCAGCGGCTCGGCAAAGTCGCGCGCGATATTGGCGCCCGTGTAATGATGCTCGTTTTCATTCGCGCCGATGACAAAATCCGCCATCGCGGCCACTGTGCGATCGGCGATGACCGCGCCCGTAAAATTCACCGGCCCCAAGGAGCCGGGATCGGCGCTAAAAGCGCCGTGGATGGCTTTGGCGGATGAGAACGTAACTGGTTGTTTTATTTGAGAAATTTTTGCAGCTTTGATGAGGTTCAGTTCATGATCGCCGCGCACCATTAACAGCACGGGGTTGCCGTCCGCGCCATCAACGACGACCGCTTTCACGGTGTTACTGGCGGGCACGTTCAAAAAAGCGCACAACTCGGCGATGGTTTTGACGTTGGGCGTATGCACCTTGGTCAGCGCCTGGCTTGCGACCGGGCGCGCGGCGGCGGGCGCAGCCGCTTCGGCAAGCTCCACGTTGGCGGCGTAATCAGAATCCGGACAGTAAGCGAGCGCGTCTTCACCGGAATCGGCGAGCACGTGGAACTCATGCGAACCGGTGCCGCCGATGGAGCCGGTGTCGGCGGCGACCGCGCGAAATTTCAGGCCCAGCCGGGTGAAGATACGCGAGTAGCAGTCGAACATCTCGCGATAGGTCGTCTGTAAATCGTCATACGACGTATGAAACGAGTAAGCGTCTTTCATCACGAACTCGCGCCCGCGCATCACGCCGAAGCGCGGGCGGATTTCGTCGCGGAACTTGGTTTGAATCTGGTAAAAATTCAGCGGCAACTGGCGGTAGCTTTTAACCTCGCGGCGCACCACGTCGCTAATGACTTCTTCGTGCGTGGGGCCGAAACAGAAATCGCGCTGGTGGCGGTCCTTGATCCGCAGTAGTTCGGGGCCGTACTGCTCCCAGCGGCCGGATTCGATCCACAACTCCGCGGGCTGTACGGCGGGCATCGACAATTCAATTGCGCCGCTGCGGTTTAGCTCTTCGCGGATGATGGCCTCGACCTTGCGCAGCACGCGCAAACCCAGCGGCATCCAGGTGTAAACGCCGCTGGTCAAACGTTTGATGAGGCCCGCGCGCAGCATCAGCTTGTGGCTGGTGACTTCGGCCTCGGAGGGCGCTTCTTTGAGGGTGGAAATGAAGAATTTAGATGCACGCATGGCTGCCAACTGTCGAAAAAAAACGTATTCTACCGGACTAGGTAAATTTCTTCGGGACATTCATTTCACCATGGACTTGCGGGGTAATTGGCGGATCAGAAAGGCGTCGGAAGATGCCGAAACGGTGTACATCAGCGAGAAATTCGGCGTGCGCTCGCTGCACATCGGTAGCGACACCGTACAAAGCGCGATGCGTATCGCCGCGCCCAACGATCTGGAGCTTTCGTATACGCGCAGCATGATGGGTTTTCTGTTGTTTAACGAAACGCCGAAATCCGTGCTGATGATCGGCCTGGGCGGCGGTTCGGTGGCGAAGTTTATCTACCACCGCATGCCGTGGACGAAAATCCGCGTGCTGGAGTTGCGCGAGCGCGTACTGACGGTCGCGCGGCGTTATTTCGGCGTGCCGCCGGACAATGAGCGCTTCGAGATCATCATTGGCGACGGCGCGGAATTCGCCGCTCGCCCCCAAGTATGCGCCGATCTCATGGTGGTCGATGGTTATGACGGTGAATCGCATGTCGAAGCCCTGGCCAGCGTCGAGTTCTACCGCAGTTGCCGTGAGCGGCTCAATCCGCGCGGCATGCTGGTGGTTAATCTGTGGGGCGGCGACCGCGAGTTTCATGACACCTTGAAACGCATCGAAGCTGCTTTCCCCGACGGCACCTTGTGCCTGCCCGCCGAAAAACCCGGCAACGTGATTGTTTTCGGCTTTCGCGGTCCGGCGGGTTGTGTGACGTGGGAGGCGCTGGCACAGCGCGCCAGCGCGCTGGAGGCGCGTTATGAGTTGGGATTTACCCGCTTTGTCGAGGGTTTACGCAAGATGAACCGGCACGACGAAAAACATCTGCTGCTCTAGGCCGTTGAGGATGCTTTCATTCACCCCAAAATTGTGGAAGAATCAAAGCAACTAATGCATTGATGGGGTCGTGATCGTGATAGACCGCGATGGGTACCGCCCCAATGTAGGCATCATTCTTTGCAACGCGAAGAATGAAGTTTTTTGGGGCAAACGGGTGCGCGAGCACTCGTGGCAGTTTCCGCAGGGCGGCATCAATCCGGGCGAGTCGCCGGAGGTCGCCATGTATCGTGAGCTGCACGAAGAAGTCGGGCTGCGCGAGCAGCACGTCAAAATTCTCGGCCGCACGCGCGAGTGGCTGCGCTATGAAGTGCCCGATCGCTGGATCCGCCGTGAGTGGCGTGGCAAATTACCGCGGCCAAAAACAAATCTGGTTTCTGCTGCGGTTGGTGGGCCGCGACACCGACGTGTGTTTGCGCGCCACCGAAAAGCCCGAATTCGACGCCTGGCGCTGGAACGAGTACTGGGTGCCGACCGAATCGGTGGTCGAGTTCAAGCGCGACGTGTACCAGCGGGCGTTATCGGAGCTGGTGCGGTATCTGGAGCGGCAGGGGCAGGTGCATCCTCGGCGCCGACCGCACACCGCCGCGACCGCGGGCGGTTCCCAAGGGGGCATCGGGGGGCGTGGCGAGCGCGGCTGAGGCGGACGAAGTGTCAGGATGGGGCTATACTGATTTATAGCGAACAGGGGAGGGCATCATGCTCAGACACTATCAGCCATTGCCGTTTGAACTGTTGCCGCAAGGCACGGGTTACGCGCAGCCCACGCAGACGACGCTGGATCGTGTGCAACTCGACAGCCCGGCTACCGATGCACTGACGGATTTAACGCGCGTGGCCGCCGTCATTGTGCTGGCGGGTGATACGGTGGATGAAGCGCATCGGCGCATGGTGCAACGTGGTGTGCGCCTGTTGCTGGTGGTGGATCAGGATCGCAAGGTGCAGGGCGTGATAACCGCGAACGATGTATCCGGTGAAAAGCCGGTGCAGGTTGCCGTGCAACAAGGACTGCGCCGCGATGAAGTCATGGTGCGAAACGTGATGACGCCTTGCAACAGTCTTCAGGTGTTGAACATGGATCAAGTCGACAAAGCCAAAATCGGGCACATCGTGGCGACATTGAAGCAGGCCGGGCGTCAGCACGCGCTGGTGGTGGAGCGGGATGACAAGGGCGGCGTTCGCTTGCGCGGTATTTTTTCCACCACGCAGATAGTCCGGCAACTCGGCATGACCATACAAACCGCCAGCGTCGCCAATACCTTCGCCGAAATCGAGGCGCAGCTATTACATTGAACGCATTGAACGCGTTGAGGTGTGACGGACGTACGATGCCGGTGGTTTGACAAACAGGCCCCGACCTCTTATATTGGATTCGCGAATTAGATTAAGTCCAATCTGGTCATTTCCGGTCGTATTTCCTGCGTCCGAGGTTTCCAGGTCGTTGTCGGTCGTGATCGGCGTATTATGTGTAACTTATTGTTTATAAAGGATATTAATATGCAACTCAAAGGTTCAAAAACCCACGGTAATCTGAAAGCCGCCTTCGCCGGCGAATCCCAAGCCAACCGCCGCTATCTTTACTTCGCAGCGAAAGCCGACGTGGAAGGGCAGAACGACGTCGCGGCGCTGTTCCGGTCTACCGCCGAAGGCGAAACCGGCCACGCGCACGGCCATCTGGAGCACATGGAGGCCATTGGCGACCCGGCGACGGACCTGCCGATCGGCAGCTCGCGCAACAACCTGAAAGCCGCCGTGGCCGGGGAGACGCATGAGTACACGGATATGTATCCGGGCATGGCGAAAACCGCGCGCGACGAAGGCTTCGGCGAAATCGCCGACTGGTTCGAGACGCTGGCCAAAGCCGAGCGCTCGCATGCCAACCGTTTCCAGAAAGCGTTGGACGCACTCGCAGACTAACAGCGCGAGGCGTGAGGGGTGAGGGGTGAGGCGTGAATACGGCGCCGCCCCGCACCCTTTTTTTTCGCCCGCGAACGCCTCGCTCCTCACGCCTAACCCCTCACTCCTCACGCAATTCATATGTCCATCACCGTTAAAGAAGGCGGTCTCGAAGCGCCCACGCGGCATCCGCTCGACTGGACGTCGCCGGCGTTTTACGACGAATCGTCCCTCAACAAAGAGCTGGAGCGCGTGTTCGATATTTGCCATACCTGCCGCCGCTGCGTGAGCCTTTGCACGGCGTTTCCGACGCTGTTCGATCTGATCGACGATAACCCGACGATGGAAGTCGAGGGCGTGGCGAAGGCGGATTTCGGCAAGGTGGTGGATCAATGCTATCTGTGCGACATGTGCTACATGACCAAGTGCCCGTACGTGCCGCCGCATGAGTGGAACGTGGATTTTCCGCACCTGATGCTGCGCGCCAAGGCGGTGAAATTCAAAAAAGGCGAAGTGGGTTTTCGTGACAAGCTGTTGTCGAGCACCGATGCGATGGGCAAGCTCGCGTCGATACCGGTGGTGGTGCAGGTGGTGAATGCGGTCAACAAGAACAGCGCGGCGCGCGGGCTGATGGACAGCATGCTCGGTATTCACAAAAACCGTGAGCTGCCCGAATACGACAGCGCGAAGTTTCGCGGCACGGCGCGCATCAATGAATCCTTCCCGGTGCGCGACGGCGCGCAGACGCCCGGCAAGGCCGTCATCTATTCAACCTGTTATATCAACTACAACGAGCCGGGTATTGGCCACGATCTGCTGAAAATACTGGCGCATAACGACATTCCGGCCAAGCTCGTCGAAAATGAAGTGTGCTGCGGCATGCCCAAGCTGGAACTGGGCGACCTTGAGGCTGTCGCACGTAACAAGGCGATTAATATTCCCGTGCTGGCGAAACTGGCGCGCGAGGGTTATGCCATTCTGGCCGCAGTGCCGTCCTGCGCGCTGATGTTCAAGCAGGAGCTGCCGTTGATGTTCCCGGATGATGCGGACGTGAAAGCGGTGGCCGAAGCGATGTATGACCCGTTCGAATATTTTGTGCTGCGGCAAAAAGACGGTCTGCTGAAAACCGATTTCAAGACGCCGCTGGGCCGCGTGTCGTACCACATTCCGTGTCATCTGCGGGTGCAGAACATGGGGCAGAAAACACGCGAGATGCTGGAGAAAATTCCGGGCACGACAGTCACCACGGTGGAGCGCTGCGCCGGCCACGACGGCACCTGGGGCGTGAAGAGCGAGTACTACGAAAACTCGATGAAGATCGGTCGTCCGGTGTTCAAGTTGATGAGCGCGCCGAAACCGGATTACATTAGCTCCGATTGCGCGATAGCGGGACGGCACATTCAGCAAGGCATTAACGAAAGCGGGGATGTACACAAGGCTGAAAAACAGCATCCCGTGACGCTGTTGCGTATCGCGTACGGACTTTAAGGAACGATATAAGGAACAACAGGAAAGCCATGCCGAAAATTACCCGCGACAGCCTGATGACGCTCGAGGCCTATGCCAAATCGCGCCTTGATTTTCGCGCGCGCGTGCTCGCGCATAAAACGAATCGCACCGTGCCGCTGGGCTGCTCTTGTGAAGCATCGGTGCGCCCCGCCGTGAACGGAACCTTCACCTCAATTCCGGCCTTCTTTGCCGCTGCCTCAACGGCGGCACTGCCGCCAAGGACGATCAAGTCGGCCATCGAGACCTTCTTGCCGCCCGACTGCGCACCGTTGAAGTTCTTCTGGATGCCTTCCAGGGTCTGCAGCACCTTCGCCAGTTGGGCTGGCTGGTTCGCTTCCCAATCCTTTTGCGGCGCCAGGCGAATGCGCGCCCCGTTGGCCCCGCCGCGCTTGTCGCTGCCGCGGAAGGTTGCCGCCGACGCCCAGGCTGTTGAGACCAGTTGCGAGATCGACAACCCGGATGCGAGAACCTTGGCCTTCAGAGCCGCAATGTCCTGCGCCTCGACCAATGCATGATCGACTGAAGGAGTCGGGTCTTGCCAAATCAGTTGGCCCTTGGGCACCAGCGGCCCGAGGTAGCGGGCGATTGGCCCCATGTCGCGGTGCGTCAGCTTGTACCAGGCCTTGGCATAGGCATCTGCAAACTCTTGCGGGTTCTGGTGAAAGTGCCGGGAAATCTTTTCATAGACCGGGTCCACACGCATCGCCATGTCGGCCGAGGTCATCATGGGGGCGTGGCGCTTGGCTTTGTCATGCGCATCCGGCACGGTTCCCGCTGCTGCCACATCCTTTGGCGTCCACTGGTGCGCACCGGCAGGACTCTTCGTCAAGACCCACTCGTAGCCAAACAGATTGTCGAAATAGCCCATGTCCCACTTGATGGGGTTGTTGGTCCACGCACCCTCGATGCCGCTGGAGATCGTGTGGACGCCCTTTGCGCTTTCAAAGTTGCTGGTCCAGCCCAAGCCTTGCTCGGTGATGTCGGCACCCTCAGGGTCTGGGCCTTCCAACTGCCAACACCTCAAGACTGATCTGGATTCATGACGTCATGAACACACCACGCTTGGACGCTGTGGGC
>JANPOH010000457.1:0-13044 GCA_031427895.1 Betaproteobacteria bacterium | reverse complement strand
GATTATCTCGACTTCGCTTATTACGCGTTCGTGGTTGGTATGACATCTCAGGTTTCGGATGTTACAGTGACGGTGCGATCGATGCGCCGGTTGACGCTGATCCACGGCGTTCTGTCTTTCATCTTCAATATCGCAATTCTTGCCATGAGTATTAACATCATCGCCAGCGTGATCTAGGGGGTGAGGGTGGTCACGCCTTGAACAATGGGGTCAAGTCTTGCAATCATACATTTCTCCTTTGCAAAGCAACGCTCATGGAACTAATCAGGCTAAGTCTGAAACTCATACATTCCCCTCTTGGCGCTTAAGCGCCCGGCTCAGCGTCGCCCAGTGCATGCCAACGATAGCTTGTCCAGCGGTAGTCGGCAGGATCGTTCACCATGCCCGCCGTCACCGGATTCAATTCGATGTAGCGGCAACAGGTCAGCAGGTATTCCTCCGTATGGATGACGCTGGCCTTGAAGCGGCCTTCCCACACCGAGCCGCTGCGTTTGTAGAATCGATTCACGTATTGGGCGTAGCGCCGCCCGAGTGATTGCATCAGCCGCGTGATGCCGTCGGGCTTGCTTGGACTTATAAGCAGATGCACGTGGTTGGTCATGAGTGCATAGGCATGTATGGCACAGCCATATTTATCCGCGCTCTGTTTGAGCCAGTGCAGGTAGCAGTGGTAATCGTCGTCGCCAAAGAAGCTCGCCGCACGGCTGTGCCCGCGCTGCACGATGTGCTGCGGGTATCCCACCAGATTTACGCGCGGACGGCGAGGCATGGATTAGTGTCTTAACTCGATCTGCAAGTTTGTTGTTGGCCGGCGCGAATACGCCAGCGAATGCTTTATTTTTCTGGTGCGTTTCCCTGCCTTTATTCTTGATTATTTCGACGCCGCAAACCGCAAGTTACAGGCGGATTGCGGTTTGCGCAAATCTGTCAATTGGGTAGATTTTTTTTTCGGCGTCAATTAAGCATAGGCATAGGCATAGGCATAGGCATAGGCATAAAATAATATCCAACATTTTCAGCGTGTTGCGGAGAATATTTAATGTTCCCATGTAGAAGCTGGATCAGAATCGACGCTGTCTCGCGTGGTGCGGGAAAAAGCGGCGGCAAGCCGCCGCACTCCATAAGCCTCGCGCGCACGCGTATTGCGCGTGATGGCGTGCCCTCCATCCCGCACCTTCTGCCGCAAGCAGGGACAGGAGTCGTTCCCTGGTGTTGATACCCATTCGGATTCGGTTGCTACGATGGCGCCTCGCGCCGGGCAATTGAATACGCCTTGATTAAACTAATCCAATGGATTACAGTACGTCATGTTGATTACCGTTGCGGAACTCGGCGAATACCAGCGGCGCGCTCAAAAGCTGCTTGCCGAAAGCGAGCGGCAGGATATCGTGAATTATGTGGCGGCGTTTCCGAAGGCCGGCGATCTGATCATGGGCACCGGCGGCGTGCGCAAGCTGCGCTGGCGGCGCGGCGGCAAGGGCAAGAGCGGCGGTGTGCGGGTGATCTACTATTTTCACAGCGAGCGCCTGCCGTTGTACCTGCTGACGGTCTTCGCGAAGAACGAGCGCGCGGACCTGAGCCAGGCGGAACGCAATGGTCTTGCAGCCTTGATTGAAAATCTCGTTGACTCGGCACTGGGTGAATAACATGAAAAAAGCATACGACAGCATCAAGAAGGGATTGCAGGAAGCCATTGCCCATCAAAAAGGCAAGACGCGCGGCGTCAAGACCTACACGCCCTCGGCCATCGACGTTCAGGCGCTGCGCAAGCGCATCGGACTGACGCAGGAAGAATTTTCCGCGAAGTTCAGCGTCAGCCTCGGTACGCTACGCCATTGGGAACGCGGCGACCGCAAACCCCACGGCCCGGCGCTGGTGCTGCTGCGCGTCATCGATAAAGACGACAGAGCGGTGTTGCGCGCGCTGGCGTAACAAGCGCCCGCATATCCCTCGACCAACACTGCGCCGGCCTTGGACTCGATCCGAGTGCAAACGAAGTCTTGCGAACAATATTGCTTAAGAAGCTGATTTGTCGGCCGCCGGCGCGGCCCCAAAGTTAAACACCGCATCCACCTTCAGCGTGCGCGGCAGGTTGTGCGCGATGAACAGCAGGGTCACTTTGCCCTTTAACTGGTTGATGGTGGTGGCAAACTGTTCAGCGGTTTGTTGATCCAGCCCGCTGGTGGCCTCATCAAAAATCAGTATCTTCGGGCGCTTGAGCAAGGCGCGGGCGATGGCGATGCGCTGCTTCTGCCCGCCGGACAGCCCCACGCCGTGTTCGCCGATGTGGGTTTGGTAGCCCTGTGGCATTTTCTCGATCACGTCGTGAATTTCCGCCATGCGGCAGGCCTTGATGACATCATCGAAGCTGGCGTGCGGGCTGGCCATGCTCAAGTTTTCGTAAACGGTGTTGGCAAAGAGGATGGTCTCCTGCGGCACCACGCCGTAATACTGTCGCAGCTCGTTGGCCGACAGGTGGCGGATATCGCGCCCGTCGATGTCGATGCGGCCATCCTCCGCCGGGTAAAAGCCTTGCAGCAGTTTGGCGAGCGTGCTTTTGCCGCAGCCGGAGGGGCCGGTGATGACGGTGAGGTGGCCGGGTTTCAGGGTGAGATTGAGGTCGTTGTAGAGATACGGGTGATTTTCGCTGTAGCTGCCAGCTATACCAAAACATCACCGCCAGAAACACGAACAAAAACGGCAAATCCAGAAACAGCGTCACCGCCGCGCCACTGATGAACTGGCGCACTGTTTCCACGCCCTGCATGCGCGCGATCAGCGTGCCGGTGGGGCGTTGCTCGAAATAGCGCAGGTGCAATCGCACCAGATGGCGGAATACTTGACTGCCCAGCACGGCATCGATGCGGTTGCCGGTGTGCAAAATGAAATACTGCCGCAGCCATGTCAAAAAAGCGTTGAAAAACAAGAAGATAACCAAGCCCACGCCAATGGCGGTCAAGGTGCTTTGGGTTTGATGCACCACCACCTTGTCGATAATCACTTGCGTGAACAGCGGCGTGGTGAGGCCCACCAACTGCAATACCAGCGAGGCGATCAGCACATCACGCCAGATGGTTTTGTGCTTCAAGAGTTCGGGCAGAAACCAGCGAAAGCCGAATTTCTTCGGGTCGCGCGACCACAGGTCGTCATCGGGTGAGGTGCGCGCCGCTTCATGCGCCGCCGATAATTGAAGGAGTCGGCGCGGCATTTATGTTGTTGTTACGTTGGTGTGCAATATACCAAAATCAGTGCGGAGAAGTCGCGTACACACTGGTAAACGCATTCACACTACCGGCTCTATAATAAGCAATCTGTCATCCATCCACGGGAGCACTATTCCATGTTTATTCTTTTTCGCGGCGGCGCCGTCGCGGCGGGACTATTTGCGCTGACGCTGATCAGCGGTGTTGAAGCTCAGGCACAGACCGCGACAGCAGGCGCAGGGGCATCCTCGATACCTTACCCCACGCGCCCGATCCGCTACGTGGTGTCGTTTGCGCCCGGCGGCCTGAATGACATACTGGCGCGCATCGTCGGCCAGAAACTGGCCGAAAGCTGGGGGCAGCCAGTAATCGTCGACAATCGCCCCGGCGCGGGCGGCAATCTGGGCACGGAACTGGTGGCGAAGTCAGTGCCCGACGGCTATACCATCCTGAACATCAGCACCGCGCAGGTGATTTCGCAGTCGCTCTACGCAAAACTCGGCTACAACCTGGAGCGTGATCTGGCCCCCGTGGTGCTGCTGGCCTACACGCCGCTGGTGGTGACGGTACACAACGGCATCGCCGCAAAAGCCGTGCCGGATCTGGTGGCGGTGTCAAAAAACATCAAAATGGTCAATGCGTCGGGAGGCCACGGCACCATCAGCCATCTGGCGGGCGAAATGTTAAAACGCGCGGTGGGCTTTGACGCCACGCACGTGCCGTACAAAGGCAACGGCCCCGCGATCCCCGACATGATGAGCGGTCAGGCGCACCTGCTGATTAACGGCATTCCCGATCTGCTGCCGGCGATCAAATCGGGCCGCGTGCGCGCCATAGCCATGGCGGCGGACAAGCGGCATCCGCTCCTGCCGGAGGTTTCCACCATGGCGGAGCAAGGCTACAAGGATTTTTCGCTGGGCAATTGGGTGGGTATCGTGATGCCCACCGGCACGCCGAAGCCCATCATCAACAAGATGTACACCGAAGTCGCCCGCCTGATGAAACTGCCGGATGTCGCCGAGAAAGTGGCGCAACAGGGCTTCGACCCGGCAGTCAGCTCGCCCGAAGAATTCGGCAAGCGCATCAAAGCCGAGACCGCGCGCTTCGCCAAGGCCGTCAAGGAATCGGGCGCCCGCGTGGATTAACGTCCGCGGCCGTCAGCCCAATCAGGCCGACAGGCGCGCGTGCCGCGCCTCTTCTTCAAGGTAACAATTGCGATACAGCGTGGCCGCCCGTTCGTGGGTAGCCACGCTTTGCACGTCCAGTTCCACCTTGGGCGGCCCGACGCGTTCAAAATGGTTGTAATGGTCAACCCCGCGCACCAGCATCGCCGCGGGTTTGATGGCGCCTATCGGGCGCACTGACGTAGCAATGAAGTTCATCCCCAATCCGATGCGGCGGTAATTCGCGGTATTCGGCCCGGAGCGGTGCGGACACAAGCCGTGATGCATGGAAAATGATCCCGCCGCCAAGGGCATGGCCACCGGCGCGCCTTCATCAAGCGGCTCGGTGATGACCTGACTCGCGCGGTTGACGCTGTTTTTGACCACGCGAGAGACGTGGCTTAACTGTCGCGGCTTGCCGCGAAACGACAGCGCTTCCATGCAGCCGGCGGCCTCGCTGGCCTCGGACAACGCCACCCATACCGTGACTTCTTCTTTCGGCTCCAGCCCGTAATAGGTGGAATCCTGGTGCCAGGCCGCGATGGTGGGCGAGTGCGGCTCCTTGATAAAAAAAGTGCTGGTGAAAATCAGAATATCCGGGCCGATCAAGTCTTCGACCACATCCAGTAGGCGCGGATCGTGTGCGAGTTTCGCCGCCCACGGCAACACCAGGTACGGCATGGTGCGCCACTTCAATTCGTCGCTGGCGCTAATCGTGTTAACCGGCGCGCCCAGCCATTGCTCGAAGCGGTCGAGGCCGTCACGGCACTCCTTCAATTGCGCGGCATCCAGCAGCGGAAACGGCGAGAGAAATCCGTCATGGCGCCAGCGGGCGATTTGTTCCGGGGGCAATCTGTTTCTACTCATGAAGGCTTGCCTGCATTCCAGTCGCGTGCCGTGTGTACACCAACGTAATGTACCACCGCCTCGCAGCCACATCATCCGCGTGCCGCAGCTACCGCGTCAACAGTGGAATCCCGCTTAAAATCAAGATGATAGCCACCAGACGCTTGAACGCGATGCCGTTCAGATTAGCGTGCAGGCGCGCGCCGAGAAACACCCCGATACCCATCAGCGGAAGTGCCGCGGCGCAAGCGATGAGGGCGTCGCGGTCATAAGCGCCGACGGCGGCGTAACCGATGCCGCGTACCGTGCCCAAGCCCAGCAGGATCGCGGACGCGGTGGCGCGAAACTCGTTTTTGGCCAGTTGCAATAAATCAAGATACGCGGCAAAAAACATCCCGGCCATGGAGCCGAACAGGGTGCCGACAAACCCGGCGACAACGCCGACGGCGTGTGTGAGCAGTTGCAGGGGCAGATGGAGCCGGGGCGCGTCGCGAAAGGTCAGCGCCAGCGCATAAACGCCGTAGGCGGCGATGACGACACCGAGCGCGCGCGTGAGCGTGCGCTGATCCAGTGAACTGAAAAAATACAGTCCGATCAGCGCGCCCGCCAAAGTCGCCGGCGCGACGCGCAACAGCGCTTTCCAGTCGATATATTTTCGGTCTGACGCGAAGATGGCGCAGGACGAGATCACGCCCAGAAAGGTCACCACCGGCACCACGATTTTAAGCGGCAGCAGATACACCAGCAGCGGCACGGTAACGCCGCCAAAGCCCGCGCTGCCGCGAATGGCGTACGAGAGGATGATGATGAAACTGAAAAACGCGAGTTCTATCGGACTCAGGGCTTGCATGCCGTGGCGCAGCGCCGTTGATCGCGCGGGGAAAAAGTAAGCGCGGCTACTTGCGCGTCAGCAATCCGCCGAGCAGCGCGGCGACCGGGCGTGCCACGCCCCGACGCGGCGGCGCAACGGGTTTAACCGCGTCCACGCCGGCACTGACGCCCGGCTCGTAGGGTTTGCTGAAGTCGAACCCGTCGTGAACCGCCTTGGCGATGGGGTTTTCCACCGGACGTTCGCGCGCATAACGTTCTGGTCGCTCTGGACGCTCCGGTCGCGCGGGGCGCTCGGGGCGCTCGGATCGCGCGGTATGGTCTGCACGTTCACCGCGGCCGCGATGCTCGCTCGCGCGTGGCTCGCGATGGGCGCGTTCGATATTTTCGACATGCGAATGACGGTGATCGAGCTCACCGACCGGCAAGCGCTCGATCGGGCGCTTCAACAAGCGCTCGATGTCGGCCAGCAACTTGGATTCGTCGTGGCAAACCAGGGATATGGCTGCGCCCGGCATGCCGGCGCGTCCGGTGCGGCCGATGCGGTGCACGTAGTCTTCGGGCACATACGGCAACTCAAAATTCACCACGAACGGCAGTTCTACAATATCCAGGCCGCGCGCGGCGATGTCGGTGGCGACCAGCGCGGTGGCGCGGCCTTCCTTGAAATCGTTGAGCGCCTGCTCGCGCTCGGCCTGCGTGCGGTCGCTGTGGATGGCGGTGGCCTTGATGCCGTCGCGCTCGAGCTCGCGCGCGAGCTTGTTGCAATCGACTTTTTTACGCAGGAACACCAGCACCTGTTTCATGTCACGGGTGCGGATCAGGTTCACCAGCAGCGCGCGCTTGCGCTCGGCCGACACTTCATACACCTGGTGCGACACCAGATCGGCGGGCGCATTGCGGCGCGCCACTTCGATGGTCAGCGGATCACGCAGCATCTGGTTGGCGAGGCGCTTGATGTCGTCGGAAAAAGTCGCCGAGAACAGCAGGCTTTGGCGTTGCGGCGGGATCAGCGCAATGATGCGTTTGAGATCGGGCAGAAAGCCCATGTCGAGCATGCGGTCGGCTTCGTCGAGCACCAGTATTTGAACTTGCCCGAGGTTGACGGTTTTTTGCTCGACGTGATCCAGCAGCCGGCCGGGCGTGGCGACGAGGATCTCCACGCCTGCCATCAGCGCCGCTTTTTGCGGCTTCATGTCCACGACGCCGTAGACCACGGTCGAGCGCAGCGGCAGGTGCTTGCCGTAGCCCTGCACCGACTCATGCACCTGAGCGGCGAGTTCGCGCGTCGGGGTCAGAATCAAAGCGCGCACCGGGTGCCGCGCGGGCGACGGGCTGCTGCTGCCAAACGGCGCGAGCAACTGCAACACGGGCAGCGTAAATCCGGCAGTCTTGCCGGTGCCGGTTTGCGCGCAGCCCATGAGGTCGCGCCCCGCCAGCACGGCAGGAATCGCCTGCGTCTGTATCGGAGTGGCTTCGGTATAGCCTTGGTCGGCGACTGCGCGTTGCAGTTCAGGCAGGAGGTTTAGCGCGGCGAATGACATTAATTGAACATCACAGAAAGAGTATCAGGTATCAGCGCGTCAACCTGATGGCACCGGTCGACATCATCATCGACGATGCGTGGGACGCGAAAGAGAGGGGGCGCCGAAGAAGGAGCGCCGAACGGACGGAAGAAGGAGGGGGCTGGAATCCGGGATCACAGCTTGGCAGTATAGCGCGGCGCACCATTCCATGCCATCAAACCCTTAACTTCTTCCAAAAACGCATAAATCTGGTAGATTTGTGTATCGAAAGACACTGAATGGTTGTCTAATTCACACCATGGATCAGATTTTCGTCGACTCGTTGCATCCTGCGTATCAGACAAAAGCGTTGCCGTTGGTGCTGACGCTGGATACGCACGGCGTGCCGCATCGTTGGATTACCTGGCAGCATGCCTGCTTCTACTACGCCAAGAATCAAGTGGCGTGGACACTTGGCGAGCCTGCATTCACCGTCTACGGCGGCACCAACCGCATCACCGGCGAACGCTCCGAAATCACCGCCAGCAGCATCATCGCCGTCAAGGGCAAGGCGATGGCGATGAAGTCGTTTAATCAAGTGCCGCCGCTGAACAACCGCGAACTGTTTCACCGCGACCGGCAGATATGCGCGTATTGCGCGGATTTGTTCGCCAGCGCGAAATTAACGCGCGACCACATCAAGCCGTTCTCCAAAGGCGGGCTGGATTCGTGGATGAACGTGGTCACCGCCTGCCGCGCCTGCAACGAGCGCAAGAGCGACCGCACGCCGGAAGGCGCGGGCATGGAGCTGGTCTATCTGCCCTATGTGCCGAATCGAGCCGAGTATCTGATTTTGACCAATCGTCGCATATTGGCCGATCAGATGGAGTTTTTGGCGCGGCACGTGCCGGCGCAGAGCCGCTTGCATCAGAAGACAGCGTAATCGTGTCATCCGTGTAATCACGGCGGCGCGGTTCGCGCCCGCACGACGCGGGCATCGACACCGGGGCTTAAGGAAAGGGGACTTTACCGCCTTATTCACCGAGTGTGCGCCGAGGCATCCGTTTGAATCGCACCCTCCCCGCCCGGCTTTTCCCGATAGGCAGCGGGTTTCTGCTATGATGCCGCGCTTGGTTTTGTAACTATTTGTTTTTATTGAATAATTTATTATATGCTGGACATTGATCTGCACAGCCATTCCACCTATTCAGACGGGGTTCTGACCCCTGTCGAGGTGGTGACGCGCGCCCACGCGCAGGGCGTGAAAACCTATGCGCTGACCGATCACGATGAACTGAGCGGCCTGGCGCAAGCACGCGCGGCGGCTGAATCGCACGGCATGACGTTTATCGACGGCGTGGAAATTTCCGTGTCGTGGCAAACCGAAACGCTGCATATCGTGGGGTTGAATATTGACCCGCTGCACGAAAACCTTGTCGAAGGTTTGCGCGCCGTACGCGTGGGCCGCAACCAGCGCGCCGAGCGTATCGCGGCGGATCTGGAGCGTGCCGGCATCGAGGGCGCGCTCGCGGGTGCGCGACGTTACGCGAGCAATCCAGACCTCTTGAGCCGCGCGCATTTCGCGCGTTATATGGTCGAGCGCGGCCATGTCAAAGACACCAACGCCGCGTTCAGGCGTTATCTGACCGCGGGCAAACCGGGTTATGTCGAGCATCAATGGGCGACGCTGGCCGAAGCCGTGCAGTGGATCAACCGCGCCGGCGGCGTGGCCGTGATCGCGCATCCGGGGCGCTATAAGTTAATCAACAAGGCGCGCGAAGCGATGCTCGGCGAGTTTCGTGATCTGGGTGGCGCGGCCGTCGAAGTGGTCACCGGCAGCCACACGGCGGATCAATACGCGACGTGGGCGCGTTACGCGCAGCGCTTCGGTTTGAAAGCCTCCGCGGGTTCGGATTTTCACGGGCCGGACGAGAGTTATCTTGATCTGGGCAAGCTGCCGGATTTGCCTTATGGCGTAGCGCCCGTGTGGGCGGATTTCTAAGTTACACCCGCCGTGGCACAGTACTTCAACATTCATCCGGTCGATCCACAGTTGCGCCTGATTCGTCAGGCCGCGGATATTGTGCGGGCGGGCGGCGTCATCGTGTATCCGACCGACTCGTGCTATGCGCTCGGCTGCCACATCGGCGATAAGGCCGCGATGGAGCGCATGCGGACGATTCGGCAGGTGGACGAGAAGCATCACTTTTCGCTGGTATGCCGCGATTTATCCGAGATCGCCACCTATGCCAAAGTCGATAACCGGCAGTACCGGCTGTTAAAGGCGGCAACGCCGGGCTGCTACGCCTTCATACTCGAAGCCACGCGCGAAGTCCCCAAACGTTTGCAGCATCCCAGCCGGCGCACCATCGGCCTGCGTATCCCCGATCATCCCGTGGTGCGCGCGCTGCTGGCGGAACTGGGCGAACCGCTGCTGACATCAACGCTGACCTTGCCCGGCGACGAGGTGGCGTTGAACGACCCGGAAGAATTTCGCGAGCGGATCGATCATCTGGTTGATCTGATACTCGATGCAGGCTCATGCGGCGTTGAACCCACCACCATCGTCAACCTCACCGGGCCCGAACCGGTGATTACGCGCGTAGGCAAGGGCGCTACCGCGCTGTTCGGCGTGTAACCATTAGGGACGGCACGGTTGCGCTACACTCGCTGTTGCGCGCCACGGCGCACCACGGAGCGCCCGCCGAAAAATGAAAATTTATTCAATAAAAACAAATAATTATGATTTACCCACCCTTGTGACGAACAGGCGCTTATGGAACTGAGCGTGATTCAGGTGATTGCGATTTACGCGCTACCCGTGATATTTGCGATCACGCTGCACGAGGCCGCGCACGCTTACGTGGCCAAATATTTTGGCGACATGACTGCTTACGCGCAGGGGCGCGTGAGCCTGAACCCGATTCGCCATATTGATCCGTTCGGCACGGTGATTTTGCCGCTGCTGCTGGCGGTGCTATCCAAATTTATCGGCGGCGGTTTTATTTTCGGCTGGGCCAAACCGGTGCCGGTTGTATTCGGCAACCTGCGCCACCCCAAGCGCGACATGCTGTGGGTCGCCGCGGCCGGGCCCGCGGCGAATCTCGCAATGGCGATATTCTGGGTGCTGATGGTGAAGTTGAGTTTCACCGATATCGCGGGAGAGATTTCCGTGCCGCTGGCGCTGATGGGCGCGGCGGGCGTGCTGGTGAATGCGATATTCATGGTGCTCAATCTGCTGCCGATACCGCCGCTCGACGGTGGACGCATCATGGTAAGTTTGCTGCCGCATCGCCTGTCGTACTGGTTCTCGCGTATCGAGCCGTACGGCTTCATCATCATTCTCGTGCTGCTATTTTCCAAGGTGCTCGACTACGTGATGTGGCCGTTTATAGCGCTCACGATTCAAGTCATTGCGGCGGCGGCGGATGTTCCCGTGCTCGATCTTTATAAACTTTTGAAGCTTTTGTCCAAATAAAACCATGTTCTCCAATCGCGTACTTTCCGGCATGCGCCCCACCGGCGGGCTGCACCTCGGCCACTATCACGGCGTACTCAAGAACTGGGTGCGGCTGCAACACCAATTCGAATGTCTATTCTTTGTCGCTGACTGGCACGCGCTGACCACGCACTACGATGATCCCGGCCAGATCGAGCGGCACGTGTGGGACATGGTGATCGACTGGCTGGCCGCCGGCATTGACCCGGCTCAGGCCACGCTGTTCATCCAGTCGCGCGTGCCCGAACACGCCGAACTGCATCTGCTGCTGTCGATGATTACCCCGCTGGGCTGGCTGGAGCGCGTGCCGACCTATAAAGACCAGCAGGAAAAACTCGCCGAAAAAGACCTCGACACCTACGGCTTTCTCGGTTACCCGCTGCTGCAAAGCGCGGACATCCTGATCTACCGCGCCAACCGCGTGCCGGTGGGCGAAGATCAGGTGCCGCACGTCGAAATCACCCGCGAAATCGCGCGCCGCTTCAACCACGTGTTCGGCAAGGAGCCGGGCTTCGCCGAAAAAGCCGAGGCCGCGGTCAAAAAACTCGGCTCGCGCCGCGCCAAGATTTACCGCCAGCATCGCGCGAATTATCTCGAAAAGGGCGACACTGAAGCGCTCGCCGCCGCGCGCGAATTGCTCAACGAAACGCAAAACCTCACCATGGGGGACCGCGAGCGGCTGTTCGGCTACATCGAAGGCGGCGGCAAAGTCATCCTCACCGAACCGCAGGCGCTGCTCACCGAAGCGTCAAAAATGCCCGGCCTCGACGGACAGAAAATGTCCAAGTCCTACAACAACACCATCACCCTGCGCGAAGACGCCGGCAGCGTGACCAAAAAAGTACGCACCAGGCCCACCGACCCGGCGCGCGTAAAGCGCACCGACCCCGGCGACCCGGAAAAATGCCCGGTGTGGCAACTGCATCAAGTGTACTCGGACGACGCGAAAAAACAGTGGGTGCAACAGGGCTGCAAAAGCGCGGGCATCGGCTGCCTGGAATGCAAGCAGCCCGTGATCGACGCCATCATCGCCGAACAGCAGCCAATGCGCGAACGCGCGCAGCGCTATCTGGACGACCCGACACTGGTGCGTAACATCGTGGCCGACGGGTGCGAAAAGGCGCGCAAGATGGCGCAGGAGACGCTGCGCGATGTGCGCGAGGTCATGGGGCTGGGGTATAGCTGACGCCCCCGCCGCCCTGCGGCGTGATAGCCGCCTGCTTGCCAAAATACTTTTCTGGATCATCGTCTCGCTTGACGTGGCGGCGCTTGGCCTGATGTTTATCCTCGGCCTCGCCGGTATTGCGTGGCGGAGCATTCCTGCTGGCCGCGGCGCCGGTGTTCATCGTGGCCGTCGGCGTGATGAACGCAAAGAGCACGATGAACCGGCACACCGATGCCGATGGCGCTATCCATGAATTCGCCGAGGGGCTGGAACGTGCGCTGGAGCAGGCAATCAAGTCCGGGGATCTCGAAGCGGTGAAACTGGCGTTGCCAAGGGCGCGGATCAACGCGAAAGGCTTGAGCGAAACGACGGCGTTAACCATGGCGCTGGAACGGGCAATTGAATTGCACTGACGCGAACACACGGCGCCGAACCGATGCTGCTTCTGTTGAAGGCCGGCGCGAAGCCGAATCAGCGGTCGAATTCGGGTGAACCCGCGTTCTTCATGGCGACGGGAAAGGGAATCGATGTCGCGGTGATGACGACGCTGGTTGAGCATGGCGCGGACGTGAAGTTGCTGAACCCGCAGGGCTATAGCGCCGTGTACGGCGCCGTCAACACGCAGAACTGGCCGGTAGCGCTCTACTTGCTGGAGAAGGGCGCAAAAATTCCCGATGTCGCATTGGCGCGGCTTGAGGTGCGATTCAAACTGATGTCCCGTAATATATCGTATCGAACCGAGAGGGAGGGGTTGCCATGCTGGAAACGACGACACTGAGCGACGAAGCGATATTGAGGGGGCTGAATGCGAATCCGCAAATCAAGAACCGAATAT
>JANPOH010000456.1:0-1773 GCA_031427895.1 Betaproteobacteria bacterium | reverse complement strand
CGGCCCGTACCAGGACTTGTTCGATTTTTGTCATCGCGTGGATAACCGTGTGGTTAACCGTCGGGTGGTGGAATCGCTGGTGCGAGCAGGGGCGTTTGACAGCGTGGATGACAATCGTGCGGCGTTGCTGGCGTCGGTGGGGCTGGCGCTGGAGAGCGCGGAGCAGGCGAGCCGCAGCGCGAACCAGACCAGCCTTTTTGGCGATGTCGAAGATCATCGACCCGCCGTGCATCTGGCAGCAGTACCGCGTTGGAGCGACCTTGAACGATTAAAGCAGGAGAAGGTGGCGGTCGGCTACTACTTGTCGGGACATCCATTTCGCACCTACGAGGCCGAGTTGCGCGGCTTCGCCCCGACGCGGCTGGATCAAATTACCCCGCAGGCGCAACCGGTGATGCTGGCGGGCATCATCGTCAGCCAGCGCGTGCAGATGACGCGGCGCGGGCGCATGGGCATACTGGTGCTCGACGACAGTTATGCGCGTCTGGAGCTCACCGTCTACAACGAGCTCTACGAAAAGCACCGCCACTGGCTGAAGGAGGACACGCTGGTGGTGGTCGAAGGCAAGGTCACCAAATCGATGTACGATGAATCCGAAACCCTGCGGATTTCGGCGGAAAATATTTTCGACATGCAAAAAGCACGC
Organism: Betaproteobacteria bacterium; assembly: GCA_031427895.1. Lineage (GTDB taxonomy): Bacteria > Pseudomonadota > Gammaproteobacteria > Burkholderiales > SG8-41 > UBA5216. The sequence goes on along the minus strand of JANPOH010000456.1, from coordinate 1,127 downwards.
GAGCAATTTGCACGCGCGTTGAGGATCACCTGCAACGGCCAGTCATCGGGGGAGAAGCTGCGCGCCTTGCTCACGCCGCATTTGAACGGCACGTGCCCGGTGGAGATCGAGTATTGCAACAAGGAAGCGCGCTGCGAAATGAAACTCGGCGAGCAATGGAAAGTGCATCCGCGCGATGAGTTGATCGCCGCGCTGGGCGAGTGGGTCAAGCCGGAAAATGTGCGCTTGGTTTATTCCAATGATAATCAGTAACTATATGATATTAAAGGTATTTTTAATTTCCATCGCCATCAGCGCGAGCGCCCTTGCCGGCGAGCCCGAATGGAAGGCGCTCAACGACAAGGTGATGCCGGCGTTGCAGGGCGGCGCGTTCAAGCAGGCCGAGCAGTTCGCGCGCGATGCGGTGACAGAAGCCGAAAAAACCTTCGGCGCCAAGCATCAAAATACCGCGATCAGCGTGAGTAATCTGGCGCTGGTGCTGCGGCTGGATAAGCGTTTCGACGAAGCAGAAAAGCACTACCGGCGCGCGCTGGCGATACACGACAACGCGCTTGGCGCCGCGCACCCCACCACCGCGCTGACCATGCTTAACCTCGCGGACACGCTGCAGGCGCAAAAAAAATACGCCGAGGCCGAAAAACTGCAACGTATCGTGCTGCCCATATTCGAAAAGGTGCATGACGAAGATTCAAAGACCGCCGCCGCATTGAATAATCTGGGCGCCAACCTGCAAGCGCAGGCGCGCTACAAGGAAGCGGAACCGTATTTACGCCGCTCGCTGGCGATGAAAGAGTTAACCCTGGGGCGCATGAACCCGAGCGTCGCCCACACCATGAACAATCTCGCGGATGTGTTTGAAGCGCTGGGTCGCAAGGACGACGCGGTGAAGCTGCGCGCGCGCGCGGCGGAGATTATGAAAGCGGCTTCGGCGAAGGCGTAGGTTTTTGCCGGCGCGATCTATACGTTATTCCATTTCTATTTCAATAGAGGTGCGATTCAAACTGATGTCCCGTAATATATCGTATCGAACCGAGAGGGAGGGGTTGCCATGCTGGAAACGACGACACTGAGCGACGAAGCGATATTGAGGGGGCTGAATGCGAATCCGCAAATCAAGAACCGAATAT
>JANPOH010000455.1:0-11667 GCA_031427895.1 Betaproteobacteria bacterium | reverse complement strand
GGAACGATGGCCCCAATTGGGAGATCAACCCGCAGTTCGTGACGCATGTCAAAAAAGCATCCAGCGTGGATCGGCCCATCGTGCTGATCTGCCGCAGCGGCAACCGTTCAATCGATGCCGGCCACGCACTCGAAGAAGCCGGATTCACGCAGGTGTACAACGTGCTGCACGGCTTTGAAGGCGAGCTCGACGATACCCACCACCGCAATGAAAAAACCGGCTGGCGGCATGACGGGCTGCCTTGGGAGCAGTGCTGAGTTTTACGTGAGGCGTAACCGCGCTTTAGCCCAGCGTGACGCCGAGTCCTTTGCCGATCAGGTAGGTCGCCGCACCGGCGGCGGCGCCGATGGCGAGCATGCGCGTGCCGCTCCACAACGCATTGCGTCCGGTGAACAGCGACAACGTCGCGCCCACCGCGAACAGCGCCGCCGCTGTCAGTGCGATGGCGATGGCCATGCTGTTGGATCCGCTGGCTAACAAAAACGGCAACAGCGGTACCGACGCGCCGATGGCGAAAGCACTGAACGAAAACAGCGCCGCGCCCCAGGGTGAGCCGAGGTCTTCGGGGTTCAGGCCCAATTCTTCTCGCGCCAGCGTATCGAGCGCGCGCGCGGGATCAGCGCAAAGTTGCGTGGCAAGCCGCACGGCGTCCTCGCGCGGCAGACCGCGCGCCTGGTAAATCAGCGCGAGTTCTTCGGCTTCTTCTTCGGGGTAGTGATCGAGTTCCTCTTTCTCGAGACCGATCTGGTATTCGAACATCTCGCGCTGCGAGCGCACCGACACGTATTCGCCCGCCGCCATCGAAATCGCGCCCGCGATCAGCCCCGCCGCGCCGGAGAGCAATATCAATTTGCTATCGGCCGTGGCGCCGGCGATACCCATGATGAGGCTCGCATTGGAGATCAGTCCGTCATTCACGCCGAACACCGCCGCGCGCAGATTGCCGCCGCTGCCCATGCCGCGATGACGCTTGCCCATTTCGCCGCCGGGCGCTTGTGACGCGTGCCCTAGTATCGCGTGAGTGTAGAGCGACATGCCGCGCACCTTCATTGCCGACAACACCGTGCGCAGCAGACGCGCGCCAAAGCGCCGCACCAGTGACGCAACCACGCGCGTGCGCGTATCGGGCGTGTACTGTACCGGCGCGGCGTGACCTGCTTTCACCGCCAGCGTGGCCCAGATCGCCGCCTGCTTTTCCGCCTCGCCCGCCAGCTCCGTGAACAACGAGGCGCGCGGCGTGCCGGATTCGACTTCGGCCACCACGCGATAGAGATAAGCGGCCTGCATTTCTTCGCGCCAGCTCGATAGTTCACTCACGTGCGCACCCTCAACGGCAAGTACATCACCCACAAGACCAACGCGACAATTGCGAACAGCAATCCGCCCAACGCCATGGCCGCCGCCGATGCGGAAAACAACGGTGACGCAATCGCGGCGACAAATCCCGCCACCATCGATTGCACGCAACTTTGCAACGACGCCGCCATGCCGCGATTATGCGGAAACATATCCAGCAACATCAACGTCAGCGACGGCATCGCCAACGCCATGCCGGTGGCGACAATCACCTGATGCACCACCGACCACGGCAGTTGCGGCAAAAACCATATATAAAACAAGTTGTTATACGCAGCGCCCGCAAACATGACGGCAAACGCCAGCCACACCGTGCGATGGGGCGAGAGCCGTCCCGCGAGCTTGCCGGAGAGGTAAGCGCCCGCCATCATGCCGATCACGCCCGCCATGAACAGCCAGGCAAAATCATGCGCGGTAAGACCCAGGTGCTGATAAATAAACGCTGGCGCGGACAACACGTAAAGAAAAAATCCGGCGAAACCGAGCGCGCTGGTTCCCGCCAGCAGAATAAAACGCGGATTGAATGCCACCAGCCGATAGGCCGCGAGCAGCGGCGCGGGGGCGAAGCGCTGGCGCGCCGACAGTGGATGCGTTTCCGGCAGATAACGAAAACACGCAATGAACAGCAGCGCGCCGAACAAGGCGAGAAACCAGAAATTCGCGCGCCAGCCGAACAACGTCTGCAACCAGCCGCCGATGATCGGCGCAATCGCCGGCGCCATCGAAAACATCAGCATCACGCGCGACATCAGTCGTTGCGCCTCAACCCCTTGATAAGCATCGCGCACCACCGCGCGGCTGATCGACGTGCTCGCGCCCGCCACCAGCCCCTGCAAAGCGCGGCACACGAGCAACATCGTCATATTGGTCGCCAGCGCGCAACCGATGGAGGCGAGCACAAAACCGCCGATGCCGATCAGAATCACCGGCCGCCGTCCGAACGCATCCGACAGCGCGCCATGAAACAACATCATCACCGCAAACGGAATCAGATACGCGGTGAGCGTCTGCTGCACCAGCACTTCGGGGGTTTGCATCGCAAGCGCAATCGCGGGAAACGACGGCAGATAGGTGTCGATGGCAAACGGGCCGATAGTCGCAAGCCCGGCGATCAGCAGCGGCAGCAAACGGCGATGGCGGACTTCCAGTGGCAACGTATGATCCCGGTTAAAGTAGGCGGCGGCGAACCCATTGTAGCGTTGTAGCGCCGGACGCAACCGTGGTTGTTTCAACAGGCATTCAGCGCTACGCTGGCTCAAGGTGCGTGGCAAAAAATGCGGCCATAACTGGACGATGACCGCGGATCAGGCGCCAACGCCCGCCGAAAAATCCTTGTAACATCACCACGTATTTCAACAACCTTCATCCACGTCCGGCAAACCAGCAAAGGAACAGGTTATGGCAATCTCAACAGGGTTCATCGGCCTCGGCAACATGGGCAACCCGATGGCGGGCAATGTACTCAAGGGCGGCTACGCCATGACGGTGTTCGACATGAACCCGAAGGCAATGGAAAACCTCGTCGCAGCGGGCGCCAAGGCAGCCGCGTCCGCCACCGATGTGTTGAAACAGGCCGCGGTGGTGTTCACCAGCCTGCCCGGCACGCCGGAAGTTGAAAGCGTTTATTTGCAGCCCGGCGGCCTGATCGACAGCGCCGCGCCCGGCACCACGTTCGTGGATTTGAGCAGCACCCTGCCGTCAACGCCGCGCAAAATCGAAGCAGCGGCCAAGGCGAAGGGGCTGCGCTTTCTCGAAGCCCCGGTCAGCGGCGGCGTCACTGGCGCGCGTGCCGCCACCCTCGCCATCATGACCGGCGGCGACGCGGCGACGCTTGAACACGTGCGCGCGATGTTGAAATGTATCGGGCCGAACATTCATCACATCGGCCCCACGGGCGCCGCCAACACACTGAAAGCCATCAACAATATGATGTCCAACGTCAACGCCTGCGCGATGATGGAGGGCCTGGTGCTGGGCCTGAAGGCCGGCCTCGATTTGCAAACCATGACCGATGTCATCAAGCAAAGCAGCGGCAACAGCAATGCGCTGGCGCGCGTGGATCGCGCTATCCTGCCGCGCAATTTTGAACCCGGCTTCAAAATCGCACTGATGAACAAAGACCTCGAAACCTTCAACACCATCGCCAAGGAACTGCACGTTCCCGTGGGATTTTCCAACCTGGCACAGCGTTATCAGCAAATGGCGCTGGCGGCAGGGCTGGGCGAGAAAGACACCAGCGTGGTGTTCACGGTGATTGAACAATTGGCCGGGGTCAAACCGGCAGCGGGCGGAAAATAATCCGCGGTTAAACGGTTTTTCGCGGTTAACGCGCCACCATCCGCGCGCAACAATCCCCAAATCCAATCGCCGCAAACCCGTCGCGCCTGCCGTGCGCGCGCAGGTAGATTTCGTCGCCGTCCTGCACCCAGCGGCGGATTTCGCCTGAATTCAATGTGATGTCCTGGGTGCCGTCCAGCGAAAGCTCGGAGATGCTGCCGTAGTTGTCGGGCGTGGGGCCGCTGATGGTGCCGGAGCCGAAGAGGTCGCCGGGTTCGAGGTTGCAGCCGCCGCAGGTGTGATGCGCCACCATTTGCGCGACCGTCCAGTAGAGATGCCTGGTGTTGCTCACCGCGATGCGCTGCGGCGGCAAGCCGCGGCCGCGCATGCCTTCGGTGTGAATCAGCACTTCGATGTCGAGATCGAATTGGCCTTGGCGTTGATCGGTGTCTCCCCACAGGTACGGCAGCGGCTTGGGGTCATTTGCCGGGCGCACGGGCTGCGCGATCTGAAACGGCGCTAGCGCCTCGGGCGTCACCATCCATGGCGAAATCGTGGTGCCGAAATTCTTTGACAGAAATGGCCCCAGCGGGGCGGATTCCCAGCGCTGGATATCGCGCGCCGACCAGTCGTTCAGCATGCAGTAACCGTAGATGTGTTCGGTGGCTTTGTCGATGGGAATCGGCTCGCCCCACACGTTGCCGTTGCCCATCCACACGCCGAATTCGAGTTCAAAATCCATTTTCAGGCACGGCCCGAAGGTGGGCAATTTGTCGTCGCCGACAAGGCGCTGGCCGTTGGGACGGCGCACCGGCACGCCCGTCGGGCGCACGGTGGAGGCGCGGCTGTGATACGCCACCGGCACGTACTTGTAATTCTCGTTCAGCGCGGGCCACGCGCCGCGGCGCTTGCCGCCGTTTTCGGCGTGCTGGATGCCGGCAAAAAAATCAGTGAAGGCGCCGATTTTCGCCGGCAGATGCAGCGTGCAGTCAGCCGTCTTATGCAGCAGCGTGGCCGCCAGCGGCTGCGCGCGCTTCGATTCCGCCGTGCCTTCGGCGAGCAGTGTCGATAATTGTTTGCGTAGCGCGGCGCGCGGGCCTGCGCCCAGCGCCATCAATGCATTGAGCGTTGAGGCGCTGGCGGCACGCGCGGCTTTTTCGGCTTCATCGGTGAACAGTTTCGCGTCGCACGCGGCTTGGAGATCGAACACCTCATCGCCGATGGCAACGCCGCCTCGCGGGGTGTCGCCCTTTATGTTTGTCACGCTGAAAATGGCGAGCGGCAAATTCTGAATCGGAAAATCCGCATGTCCATTGGCGCTGGCGATCCAGCTTTTGCGTTTTATATCGTGTGTTTCGTCGAGCCGTATGGTCATGACCGCCTCTATATAAGTATTTGTTTTAATTGAATTTTTAAATCTTCGCCACACGGCGAAGCCACAGTGTAGCGCGGCCTCGCACCGGCACAAAAGAGCGTGGGGATTTACGGCGCGGCGGTAAACAAGTACTCACCGCCCGCCGTGTGGCCAGCGGACACCGCTGCGCCGTACTGCGGCGTTTGCGGATAATCCTTGGATACGCGCTGACGCACTTCGGCAAACACATTCACACCGGGCGTCAGGCCCTTGATGCCGGTGTCGGCACGCGGACCAGGATTGTCGGACTCAAACCGCAATCGCAATGAACGCGAAATAGCGGCGGCCTGTTGAAACGACGTGCCGTTAATCTGAACCTGCGCCGCCACCGGACTGCCGCCAAAACACTACGGCGTCTCCGAAATGAACTGCCCCGCAAGCACAAAGTTGTTGGTGGAAACAGCAGACTGATAGGAAGCAAGCGTGCTGTCGCACGTCGCATTGACACAATTTTGCGTGATGTCGGTGGTCAATGCACCTCGGTATCGATAACCACCGCAACACCGCTACTGGTATTGGGCGACGGCTTGCTCGCTCCCTGCAAGTCACCCGGCTGCGGCATGGCGTTGCCGCTTTTTGAGATGCGCGCGCCGATGACGACTTGCAGCGTGCCGGACAGGCGCGTCGCGGGCGACATCGCCGTGCTGTCGTCGAGCGTAAATGTGATCGGCAGGTCGCTCACTTTTTTGCGCAGGATGGCGAGTGGCATGCGCGGGCTCCCATCGTTCGCTGCGGCGCGCGCGAAGATGAATACCGTGTCGTTGGGTGCGGCCTTGGCTTTTAAGTCAGGGGCGAGCGCTACCGTGCCGCTCACACCCGCAGCCTTGTCCGCCGATTTTGCGGCGGCTTGCGTGCCCTCGCCTTTCTTGCCGACCAACAAACCGCGCGCTTCGGTAATGCTGGACTGCACGCCGCGCGCCATGTCGCTGTCCGGCGGAATCTGTGCGGCGAGTTTCTCCCAATGGCCGATCGCCGCGGCATAGTCTTTTTTCTCGAAGGCGATGGTTCCCGCCATGGCCAGCGACTTGCCGTGATTGGGGTCGATTTTCAGCGCGCGCTGGATCAGGGCCTCGGGCTCGCCCAGCAGACTTTGCCCGCGTGCCATTGCCAGCGCGTCGGCGTAATCGGCAAGCAGATGCGGATTGTCGGGCACGCGCTCGACCGCCTTGCCGTAGGCTGCGGCGGCGTCTTCAAAGCGGTTCATCACCGCGTACGATCTGCCGAGCATGGCCCAGCCCTGCGGGTCATCGGGGTTTTGCTTCATGCGCTCGGCGAGTTTCGCCACCATCGCCTCGACTTGCGCGGCGGTGACACCCTGGCTGGTATCGGCAGGAATCGCCAAAGGCGCCAGCGCGCGCGGCGCGCCCACGGTGAAGTACAGCCCGACCGCGAGCAGCGGCACGGCAAGCCCGGCGATGACCGCGGGGGCGCGGCTTGTTGCACGCGCGGCTGCGGGCGCCTCATTCCCGTCCGCCGCCACGTCGTCCAGCAGACGCCGCTCAAGCTCCACGCGCGCACGTTCGTATTGCTCGTCGGTGATCGTGCCGGCGTTGCGGTCGGCTTCGAGTTCGCGTTGCTGATCGCGATACACCGCGACATTCAACGCCGCATTTTCCGGCGCTGTCACGTCGTGCTTGGCAGCACGCCGCAGCAAGGGCGGCAACACGAACAACAATGCGCCGGCGATCAGCAGCGCCGCCACACTCCAGAAGAGAATCATCGCGGACGGGGCTCTTGCGTACCCAGCAGCGCCGCAGCGCGGGCGCGCTCGTCATCCGAGAGCACAGGCTCCACCGCGGCAGCAGCGCGGCGGCGCAGGCGCATAAACAACGCGATCAGCCCGCCAACCAGCAGCAAGCCCGGCCCGAACCACAGCAACAGCGTCGTGCCTTTTACCGGCGGCCGGTACAGCACAAAGTCGCCATAGCGCTCGGTCATGAACGCGATCACTTCTTTTTCACTGGCGCCCTGCTTTAATCTTTCGCGCACCTGGTTTTTTAAATCAACCGCAAGGTCGGCGTTGGAGTCCGCAATGGTCTGGTTTTGACACACCAGGCAGCGCAATTCTTCAGAGACTTTTTGCACGCGCCGTTCGAACGCGGCGTCTTCGGCGGCATGCGCGGGCATAGTTAGTTTACTCGCAAACAAAATAATAAATAAAAACAAATAGTTACGCATTACTGTTCAACTTTGCGATCAGCGGCAGGATTTTTTCCTTGAGCGCGCCCGGTGTCAGCGGCCCGATTTGTTTGTAACGAATCACGCCCTGCTTGTCGATCACATAGGTTTCAGGCACGCCATACACGCCGTAGTCGATGCCGATGCGGCCCTGCACATCGTGCGCCGACAACACATACGGATCGCCAAAGCGTTGCAGCCACGCGATGCCGTCAGGACGTTTGTCTTTGTAGTTCAGGCCGTAGATCGGCACCACGCCGCTCTTCGCAAGATCAACCAAAATCGGATGCTCATCGCGGCACGATGCACACCACGACGCCCACACGTTGAGCAGCCACACTTTGCCCGCCATGTCTTTTTGCGAGAACGTTTTGTCCACATCATGCAACTGCGGCAACTCGAAAGCGGGCGCGGGTTTACCAATCAGCGGCGACGGCACTTCACGCGGGTTGAGCGTGAGGCCCATGCCGAGAAACACCACCAACACCAGAAAGATGCCCAGAGGCCACAGCCAGCGATTCATCGTGTTATCCCGTGGTTACCGTACCCGCCGGCACGGTTTCATTGCGCGCACGCGCAGCGACACCGCGTACACGATAGCGGCGATCAAACACGGCGAGCAATCCGCCCAATGCCATCAGCACGCAGCCGCCCCAGATCCAATCGACAAACGGTTTGACCCACACACGCACCACCCACGCACCGCCTTCCACCGCCTCGCCCAGCGAGACGTACAAATCGCGCGTAAAGCCAGTGTTGATGGCCGCTTCGGTCATCGGGTTTTTTTGCACGTTGTAGACGCGCTTTTCGGGATACATCATGCCCACGGATGACGTGCCGCGGGTCACGGTGAAGGCGCCGCGCGTGGCCACGTAGTTCGGGCCTTTCACGTCATTCAGTGCGTCGAAGCGAAACGTGTAGCCGCCCAGTTCAACGGATTCGCCTACCGACAGCTTCACGTCTTTCTCGGACTCATAACTTTTCACCATCGTCACGCCCACCACGAACACCGCCATGCCGGTATGCGCGAGCAGCATGCCGTAGTAGCTGCGCGATTGCGCACGTAGTTTCCGGCCTATGCCGTCGCCCGGCGTCTGCTTCAGGCGCGCCATCAGCGTGGTCACGCTACTGGCGACGATCCATATTGCCAGCAACAAGCCGAAGCTCGCCAGCGGCGTCCATTTGCCCATGGTCAGCGGCAATAACAATGCCGCCACCAGCGATACCACGAACGCCCATTTCAGACGTTGCGCCAGTTCAGGCAGGCTCGCCTGCTTCCAGCGCGCCATCGGCCCCACGCCCATCAAAAACAACGCGGGCGCCATCAACGGTGCGAACACGGCTTCAAAGTACTGCGGGCCGACGGAAATTTTGCCCATGCCCAGCGCGTCGAGGAATAACGGATACAGCGTGCCGAGCAAAACCGAACCCGTCGCCACCAGCAGCAGCACGTTATTGGTGAGCAAAAACGATTCGCGCGACACCACCTCGAACCGCCCGCCCAGTCCCACCCGATGCGCGCGCCACGCAAACAACGCCAGCGAGCCGCCGATTACCACCACCAAAAAGGCAAGGATGAACACGCCGCGCTTGGGGTCGGTGGCAAACGAATGCACGCTGGTCAGCACGCCGGAGCGCACGAGGAATGTGCCCAGCAGGGACAGCGCAAACGCAAAAATCGCCAGCAGCACCGTCCAGCTTTTGAATGCGCCGCGTTTCTCAGTCACTGCCAGCGAATGAATCAGCGCGGTGCCCACCAGCCACGGCATGAACGACGCATTTTCCACCGGATCCCAGAACCACCAGCCGCCCCAGCCCAATTCGTAATACGCCCACCAACTGCCGAGGGCGATGCCCAGCGTGAGGAACATCCACGCCAGCGTCGTCCATGGCCGCGACCAGCGCGCCCATGTGGCATCCAACCTGCCCGACAACAGCGCGGCAATCGCAAACGCGTACGCCACCGAGAAGCCGACATAACCCATGTAAAGCATCGGCGGATGAATAATCATGCCGAAGTCCTGCAACAAAGGATTCAGATCGCGCCCATCCATCGCCGCCGGCAGCAACCGGTCAAAAGGATTGGAGGTAAACAGCGTGAAGGCCAGGAATCCCACGCTGACAAGGCCCAGCACGCCGAGCACACGCGCAACGATGTCGTCGGGCAAATGACTGCTGAACACACTGACCGCCGTGGTCCAGCCCGCGAGCATCAGCATCCACAACAGCAGCGAGCCTTCATGCCCGCCCCACACGGCGGCGATGCGGTACTGCAACGGCAGCGCGGAGTTGGAATTGGAGGCGACGTAGAGCACCGAAAAATCATTCACCACGAAGGAATAGGTAAGGCAACCAAACGCGATGGCGATGAACACCAACTGGCCCTGCGCCGCGGGCCGCGCCAGATTCATCCACGATTGCGTGCCGCGCGCGGCGCCCGCGAGCGGCAGCGTGCCCTGCGCCACCGCGAGGATGAGCGCGAGCACCAAGGCGAATTGACCGAGTTCTGGAATCATCGACTGGCTCCTCCGGAAACGGTGTTCACCGCCTTTTGATTGATAGCCTGCGCTTTTTTCACCGCATCGGCGGCTTCGGGCGGCATGTAGTTTTCGTCGTGCTTGGCGAGCACTTCGCTGGCGACAAACAGGCCGTTTTCCAGCCGCCCCTGTGTCACCACGCCCTTACCCTCGCGAAACAAATCCGGCAGTATGCCTTTGTACGCCACGGCTACGCTCTTGGCGGTGTCGGTGACGACAAAATGCACGGTGACGCCGTCGGGCTGGCGCTTGACGCTGCCGGATTCAACCATGCCACCGACGCGAAACGCGCGCCCCTGCGGCGCTTCATTCGCCACCACCTGCGAGGGGGTGAAGAAAAACACCAGGTTTTGCTGAAACGCCTGCAACACCAGCGTGGTGGCGAGCGCCAGCCCGGCGACACCGGCAACGATCAAGGCGATACGGCGATGACGCGGTTTCATGGTTTTTTACCGATCGCGCGACGGCGCAGTTTCAGCGACGCGAGTTCAATCGCAATACACAAAAACGTTACCGCGTACGAACCCCACACGTACAACCCTTTACCGCCCATGGCAAAAAATTCGCCTGCACTGCCCCAGTTCATTTCTGCGTCTCCAGATACTCGTTGACCCAATCGCTGCGCCGCTCGCGCTCAAGGATGATGCAGCGCAGGCGCCACAGCGATGCGGCAATCGCATACGCCCAGCACGCGAACACCATCACCATCATGCCGGTGAACATGGTCGCGGCCATGGTCGGCGCGCTTTTCAGGCTGACCGACGCACCCTGATGCAATGTGTTCCACCACTGCACGGAAAAATAAATAATCGGAATATTAACCACTCCCACCAGCGCCAGCACCGCACCGGCTTTATCCGCGCGGCGCGGATCATCCATCGCCGCCTGCAGCGCCATGAAACCGAAATACAAAAACAGCAGCAGCAACTCGGATGTGATGCGCGCATCCCACACCCACCACGTGCCCCACGTCGGCTTGCCCCACAGCGCGCCGGTCCACAGCGCGATGAACGTGAACATCGCGCCAGTGGGCGCCAGCGCGGTGGCCATCATGCCCGACAGCCGCGTGTTGAACGCGAGGCCGACGCCCGCCCAGAACGCCATCGCCAGATAAATCAGCATCGACATCCACGCCGCCGGCACGTGGATAAAAATAATGCGGTACGACTCACCCTGCTGCGCGTCGGTGGGCGCAACAAAAAACCCGATGTAGAGGCCCGCGACACACAACACCGCCGCGATGGCCGCGAACCACGGGGCAAGCGCACCCGCCAGCGGAAAAAACCTCTGCGGCGAGGAGTATTTGAACCAGTTGATGCCGCCGGAGGCGGTTTGCGGTGTGGCGCTAGGCATGGCGCGGTGTTGGAGTGCGTGCAGGGGCGAAGGTTCGGGGCGCTAAGTGTAAAAGTGTAAGGCAAATTCGCAATGCAATAATTATACCGTAAGTACTTGTTTATTCGTAAGAAATTCTAAGCGCCGCAGACACAGCCCAAGGCGCCAGCGACAGCGCGCCAAGCGACAACGCCGCCAGCAGCAACAAGTACGGCTGCGCGGCCAAGCCAGCCGCCGTAGCCTCGACCGCCAACGAACCGAGTATCAATACCGGCGCATACAGCGGCAACACCAGCAACGCCAGCAGCACACCGTCACCGCGCAAGCCCAGCGTCAGCGCTGCGCCGATTGCGCCGATCAGACTCAGACTCGGCGTGCCCAGTGCCAGCGCGAGAGTCAGCATCGCCAACGCATCGGCAGGCAATCCAAACTGCAAGCCCAGCAGCGGCGCAATCAATACCAGCGGCAGATTCGCTGCGATCCAGTGCGCGATCACCTTGCCAACGACGATCACCGGCAACGGCGTCGCGGCAAGCAACATTTGCTCCAGCGTGCCATCGGCGTAATCGGCGG
>JANPOH010000454.1:0-12103 GCA_031427895.1 Betaproteobacteria bacterium | reverse complement strand
CTCGCGCGTTTTACGGCGGCCTGCTGGGCTGCGCCGAAGGCCGTTCGGATGGCGACTGGATCGATTTCAATTTTTTCGGTCACCAGATCGTCGCTTATCGCGCGCCGCACGCCACGGGTAAAGCCGCTACGTCGGGTGTGGACGGCGATGCGGTGCCGATACGGCATTTCGGTCTGGTGTTGCCGATGGTGGAATGGGAAGCGATCCGCGACCGGCTGGTGAAGGCGGGCGCAAAATTTCTGATCGACCCCGACGTGCGTTTCGTCGGCACCATCGGCGAACAATCCAGCCTGTTTTTTCTCGACCCCAGCGGCAACGCGCTGGAGTTCAAGGCGTTTAAAGACCCCAGTAAGTTGTTTGCCAAGGCGTAAGCAAGTTGCCGCGACCGGGGTAACGTCCTACACTGCGCGTTCTTTGAATGATGTCATCGACGGAGGAGTTAAAATGTTGTTTAAAAACAAGTTGTTAGGAATTATTCTGGGTGCGCTGATCGCCTTGCCGGCGGCGGCACAGGACAAACTCAACATCTTTATCGCCACGGGCCCGACTTCGGGCGTGTATTACCCGATGGGCGGCGGCCTGGCTGATCTGCTCACCAAGTATGTGCCGACGCTGAACGCGACCGCCGGCACCACGGCGGGTTCGGTGGCGAATCTGCAATTGATGGGCGCGAAGAAGGCCGACGTGGCGTTTTCGATGGCCGACGCCGGTTGGGATGCCTACAAAGGGCAGCACAAATTCACCGGCAGCGCGGTGCCGCTGCGCGCGTTGATGGTGCTGTATCCGAACCGCATGCATGTGGTGACGGTGGAGGGCACGGGCATCAACAAGTTTTCGGATCTCAAGGGCAAGCGCGTGTCGACGGGCGCGGTGAATAGTGCTACCGAAGTCATGGCGCTGCGTATGACCGAGGCGCACGGCATGACCTTCAAGGATTTCACCCAGGAGCGGCTCGATCCGGGCAAATCGGCGGACGCGATCAAGGACAAAAAACTCGATGCATTCTTCTGGGTCGGCGGCGTGCCGACGGCGGCGGTGATGGAATTGGCGGCAACCCCCGGCGTGAAGCTCAAATTGATCGATCACGATGAAGGCGTGGCCGGCATGAACAAAGTCTATGGGCCGCTGTATGTGCGCGACACGATTCCCGCCAAGACCTATCCGGGCCAGGATCAACCGGCGCGCATCGCAACGGTGTGGAACGTGCTGCTGGCGCGCGCCGACATCCCGGATCAGGTGGCCTACGACATCGTGAAAACGCTGTTCGAGCGCAAAACCGAAATGGAGCGCGTGCATCCCGAATCGCGCAATTTCGACATGAAGTATCAGACCAATGCGGGTTCGGTGGTGCCTTTCCATCCGGGGGCGATCAAATATTTCGCCGAGAAGGGCGTGAAAGTGCAGTAGGCGGTACACGCACCACAGCGCAAACCCCGCTCTCGCGACGAGGCGGGGTTTTTTGTATCACGCATTGCCCCAGAAAACGTAGCCATGAACGCCCCTGAAACAAAAATCATAACCGTCAGCGACGAAGCGCTGAAAAAGGCCGAAGAATTCATCGAGGCCGAAGAGGGAGCGAGTAATCGTCTCACCGGTTGGCTGGGCACGATGGTGGCGATACTCGCCATCGTGATGTCGGTGTTTCATCTGTATGCTGCAATGACGATCATGCCCACGCACATACTGCGCGGCATTCATGTGGCGTTCATGCTGTTCCTGGTGTTCCTGTTGTTCCCGATGGCGAAGAAATACCGCAATCGCGTGTGGTGGTGGGACTGGCTGCTGGCGATACTGTCGCTGTATGTCATGGGGTACATGTTGTTCGGCGGCGACGGTTTTCTCGAGCGCAGCACGGTGCCGAGCACACTGGATACGATTTGCGGTGTGTTGCTGATGCTGCTGATCCTCGAAGCCGTGCGCCGCTGCTCCGGCTGGATCATGCCCTTCGTGGTGCTGTTGTTTTTGGTCTATGCCTTCGTTGGCGCAAAGCTGCCGCCGCCGTGGACGCATCAGGGCATGGACCTGGCGCGCATCGTAGGCCACATGTACATGACGCTCGAAGGCATTTTCGGCACAGCCATCGATGTGTCGTCCACGCTGATTATTTTGTTCACGATCTACGGCGCGTTTTTGCAGTACTCCAACGCGGGCAAGTTTTACATCGACTTTTCGTTTGCCGCGATGGGCGGCAAGCCCGCCGGTGCCGGGCGCACCATTGTGCTGTCCTCGTTTCTGCTGGGCGGGCCGTCGGGCAGCGGCGTGGCGACCACGGTAACGCTGGGTTCGGTGGCGTATCCGATGCTGGTGAAGGCGGGTTACGGCAAGGATGCCGCGGGCGGCTTGCTGGCGGCGGGGGGCTTAGGCGCGATTATTTCACCGCCGGTGCTGGGCGCGGCGGCGTTTTTGATCGCCGAGTTTTTGCGCGTGACCTATCTCGAAGTGTTGTTGATGGCGACGATACCCACGTTGCTGTTTTATTTTGCGCTGTTCCTGATGGTCGAGATCGATGCGCGCAAGTTCGGCATGAAGCAGGTGGAAATCAACAAGGCCGATACGGTATGGAATCTGACCAAGCGGTTTGGTTTTCACTTTCTGTCGCTGATTGCGATTATCGCCTTCATGCTGTGGGGCTTTTCGCCGCTGGCATCGGTGTTCTACGCGACGCTGGTGGCGTTTGCGGTGAGCTTTCTGCATCCGACCTGCGCGCTGATTCCGTATGAGGTGTTCACGCGCAAGGCGCCGCTGGTAAAAGGTCTGTGGAATTCGGGCCTGCGCAAGGCCATGGAAGGCGGCTCTATCGGCGTGCTTAACGTGGCGGCCACCTGCGCGGCGGCGGGGCTGATCGTCGGCGTGGTGACGCTGACCGGGCTGGGCCTGAAGTTCAGTTCCATCGTGCTGGCGTACGCCGACTCGTGGAGTCAGGGTATCGTCAATGGGCTGGCGCTGCTGGGCGTGACGCCCACGCCCGCGCTGCTGCACGACGTAAAACTGCTGCTGACGGCGGTGTTCACTTCGCTGATCGTATGGATCGTCGGCCTCGCGGTGCCGGTCACGGCGAGCTACATCATCTGCGCGGTGATCGACGCGCCCGCGCTGATTGCCCTGGACGTGCCGGCGTTTGCCGCGCACATGTTCATTTTTTATTACGCGGTGTTGTCGGAAGTGTCGCCGCCGACGGCGTTGTCGCCCTTCGCGGCGGCGGCGATCACCGGCGGCGATCCCTATAAAACGACACTGCAATCGTGGAAATACACCATGCCCGCATTTTTGGTGCCGTTCATGTTTGTGCTTGATCCGGCGGGGCTGGGCTTGTTGCTGATGGGGTCGTTCAAGGCGCTGGCGAAAGCGTCCGTTGTCGATATCGCCATCGTTAGTGTGACGGCGATGATCGGTATCGCGGCACTGGCGGCGGGTGTGCAGGGGTGGCTGTTCAAACAGACCACGCGACCGGAGCGCTGGTTGCTGATTATCGCGGGGTTGGCGCTGGTGTATCCTAAAGCCATGTTCGACGTGATTGGCGTCACCCTGTTCGTGGCGGCCATTGTTCTGCAGAAGATGCGCAAAGGCGTTGCGCAGCCTGCTGCCGGGTGAGGCCATGTCGCTTGAATTATTTCAGGCGAAAATCGCCACGCCGTTTGCGGTGCTCGGCATACGCACCGTGGGCGAGTTGCTGACGGATATCGAATATTTGCCGCGCGGTGCGGCGACATTGGCGCCGCTGAACAAGCTGGCCGAGCGCGTGTGCCGGCAGATCGACCGTTACGTCGATGATCCGCACTACCGCTTTGATTTGCCGTTTGACTATCGCGGCACCAATTTTCAGTGCCGGGTGTGGCGCGAGATATCTACAATTTCCGTAGGAAAAACAAATACTTACAAAGAGGTCGCGCTGCGCCTGCACAGTGCGCCGCGCCCGGTGGGCGGGGCGTGCGGACGGAACCGCCTGCCGCTGCTGATTCCGTGCCACCGTGTGCTGGCGTCAAACGGTATCGGCGGTTTCATGCATGCGCGCGGCGGCGATCCGATCAAAATCAAAAGGTGGTTGCTGGCGCATGAAGGCATCCGCTTCTAACCATTTGCCGCTGATTGACGAGTTTTGCGACGCGCTGTGGCTGGAAGACGGCCTGTCGCGTAACACGCTCGAGGCTTATCGCCGCGATCTCGCGCAGTTCATGCTTTGGCTCGGGCAGCAGCAGGGCAAAGATTTATTGGCGGCCGATCATGGCGATGTGCAAGCCTATCTGGCCTATCAGTTCAAGAAAAAAATTCGCGCCTCCAGCGCGGCGCGCTTGTTATCGAGTTTGAAGCGCCTGTTCCGCTGGCTGCAACGGCAAAACCGCATCGCCGTTGATCCCACGCTCAACATCGACACCCCCAAACTGCCGCGCAATCTGCCGAAAACCCTGACCGAAGCGGATATCGAAAAGTTGCTCGCCGCGCCCGATGTCGCGACGCCGCGAGGCGTGCGGGATAGTGCAATGCTTGAAACCTTGTACGCCGGCGGTCTGCGCGTGTCGGAGCTGGTCACGCTCAAGCTGCCGCAGGTCAGTCAGGATATGGGCGTGGTGCGCGTGCTGGGCAAAGGCTCGAAGGAGCGGCTGGTGCCGCTGGGCGAAGAGGCGTTGGCGTGTGTAAAGCGTTACGTCGCGGTGGCGCGCCCCTTGTTGCTGGCGGGCAGGACGAGCGATGATTTGTTTGTGACCAGCCGCGGCGGCGCGATGACGCGGCAATCGTTCTGGCAGATCATTAAACGTTATGCGCTGGAGTCGGGGCTGAATGCGTCGATCTCGCCGCATGTGCTGCGCCACGCCTTCGCCACGCATCTGTTAAACCACGGCGCGGATTTGCGCGTGGTGCAACTGCTGCTGGGGCATGCGGATATTTCGACCACGCAGATTTACACCCACGTGGCGCGCGAGCGGTTGAAGCAATTACATGCCAAGCATCATCCGCGGGGGTGAGCTTGTTTTTGTTACGTGCGTTTGCCGCGCTCGATCGTGACCCCCAGCCGCTTCACATTCTTGAGCGCGGCCAGTTTGGCGACGCTGACCTTGACCCATGGCGCCTTGAATTCTCCGAGGATGATTTGCGCGACATCTTCCGCGAGTTTTTCCACCAGCGGAAAATGCGTGCCGCGGGTCAGCGCTTCGATGCGCGCCACGACTTTGGCGTAGTCGATGGTGTCGTCGATGGAATTGGTTTGTGCCGCGCGCCCATGGGACGAATCAAGTACATCGGGCAAGCCGATTTCGAGATCGAATTGCATGGCTTGCGGCGCGAGTTTTTCCCAGTCGTAGATACCGACCTTGATGCTCAACCGCAGTTCGCTGATGAAGATGATGTCCATGCGTGCTCGTATTGATTCGGCTAGAATTGCTGGCGATTCTATTTGAAAAGATGCGGGCACGGTAACATGAACACAGCACTTCTGGCAGTGGCGGCGTATCTCATCGGCTCGGTGTCGTTTGCCGTTATCGTGAGCCGCGTGTTTGGTTTGCCCGACCCGCGCACCTATGGGTCGGAGAACCCCGGCGCCACCAATGTGCTGCGTTCCGGGCGCAAGTCAGCGGCGATGATTACGCTGCTGGGCGACGCGCTCAAGGGTTGGGCGCCGGTGTGGCTCGCCGCGCGTTACGCCGATTCCGGGGCGGTGGAGTTAACCATGGCGCTGGCCGCGCTTCTGACCGTGATTGGACATATGTACCCCGTGTTCCACCGCTTCCAGGGCGGCAAAGGGGTGGCGACCGCGCTGGGCGTGTTGTTCGGCATCCATGTGTATATCGCATTGGGCGCGGTCGGCACCTGGCTCATCATGGTGATATTTTTTCGCATGTCGTCATTGGCATCCATCACTGCGGCGGCCTTTGCGCCGTTCGCGACGTGGATGTTTTTTGGCTTTGCTCATCCGTTTTTCGTTAGCGTGGCGGTGATGGCGGTGTTGCTGATCTACCGCCATCACGCCAACATCAAGAAAATACTCGCGGGCACCGAAAGCAAACTTGGGCAAAAAGCCGCCCATTAACCCTTAACCATTAAGCAGGACGCAGCTCGTCCAGATCCCAACGCGGGCGCACGGTAAAGGCGTGGCTGCCGGCGTTGTTTGGCAACCCGGCCTGTAAACGCAAGCTCCCCGCCAGAGCAATCATCGCGCCGTTGTCGGTGCAAAGTTCCAGCGGCGGATAAAACACGCGGCAGCCTTGCCGCGCGGCTTTGCCGGTGAGCCGCTCGCGAAGCAGCCGGTTGGCGCCTACGCCGCCCGCGACCACCAGTTGATTCAACCCCGTTTCTTCCAGCGCGGCCAGCGATTTGGCCACCAGCACGTCCACTGCCGCCGCTTGAAACTCTGCGGCAAGATCGGCTTTGTCCTGTTCGCTCAACGTCTTGCCCCGTACGGCAGTGAGCACCGCCGTTTTAAGGCCGCTGAAGCTAAAGTTAAAGTTGCCGCTGTTGAGCATGGGCCGCGGCAAGGTAAAGCGGCCGGGTTTTCCGTGTTCGGCGAGCGCGGCGATGTTCGGTCCGCCGGGATAGCCGAGGCCAAGCAATTGCGCGGTCTTGTCAAAGGCTTCGCCGGCGGCGTCATCCACCGTTTCGCCGAGCAGGGTGTACGCACCGACGCCAGCCACCTGCATCAACTGTGTGTGTCCGCCCGACACCAGCAGCGCAACAAACGGAAACGCAGGCGCGGGGTCTGCCAGCAGCGGCGACAGCAGATGGCCTTCCAGATGATGAATGCCGATTGCGGGGATATCGAGCGCGTAAGCCAGTCCGTGCGCGATGCCAGCGCCCACTAACAAAGCACCCGCCAGCCCCGGCCCCTGCGTGTAGGCAACGGCATCGAGGTCCGCGAGGGTTTTGCCCGTGGCGGCGAGCAATTCCCTGGTTAACGGCAGCACGCGGCGGATGTGGTCGCGCGAGGCGAGTTCCGGCACAACCCCGCCATAATCGGCATGCATGGCCACCTGTGTGTGCAGTTTATGACCCAATAATCCTATACCGTTGTCGTACAGGGCTACGCCGGATTCGTCGCAGGATGTCTCTATTCCCAGTATTAACAATGACTTGGCTTTCTTGGGCGGGTTGCGGGGTGTGGGCGGCAGGGGTCAGGGGCTTCAAAAAAAACTACCGGCTTGTTATAATACGAGACTTTCTACCTGCTCGGTAATTACCGTGGCAACAACCGAAGGGATTTAGGTACGCTGATGACTACTGTCCGCATCAAGGAAAACGAACCTTTTGAAGTCGCCCTGCGCCGCTTTAAGCGCACGGTTGAAAAAACCGGCCTGCTGACCGATTTACGTGCCCGTGAGTTCTACGAAAAGCCTACCTCCGAGCGCAAGCGCAAGCTCGCCGCCGCGGTCAAGCGCACGCACAAGCGCCTGCGTTCGCAAACGCTGCCGCCGAAAATGTTCTAATAGTACTAATTACCTACTACCTGGGCTTGGCAACCGGGCTTGGCAACCGCCCTCGCCCGAGGGCGTGCCGGTAGCAAGGGTAGTGTCAGAAAGAAGGGTGAGGGGTGAAGGTAAAACACCTTCGCCCTTTTTGCGTTTTTAGTGGAGTCGAAATATCTATGCCGCTCAGAGAACAAATCACCAACGACATGAAGGAAGCGATGCGCGCCGGCGATACGCGCAAGCGCGACGCCATCCGTTTGCTCACGGCGGCCTTGAAGCAAAAAGAGGTGGATGAGCGCGTGACGCTGACGGATGCGGACGTGGTGGCGATCATCGATAAGATGCTCAAGCAGCGCCGCGATTCCATTGCCCAGTTTGAAAAAGGCGGGCGGCAGGATTTGGCCGACACCGAAAAATACGAGCTGGGTGTGTTGCAGGCATACATGCCGCAGGGGCTGTCCGAAGCTGAAATCGTGGACGCGGTGGCCGCGTCGATTGCCGAAAGCGGCGCCAAAGGCCCGGCGGACATGGGTAAGGTGATGGCGGTGTTAAAGCCCAAATTGGCGGGGCGCGCGGATATGTCGAAAGTATCCGGCCTGGTCAAGGCCAAGCTGGCGGGGTGATGCGCGGCGGGGCGGTAGTGGCGGCATGGTAGTCCATTGTTTTTAATCATGATTCGCCGAAGCGTCCCGCAAGGGCGCGGGTTTTCATCCTGCCTCGTTTCGCCTTCATCCGGAGGCGGCATTTTCGCCTGACGGAGGCGCTTCCGGCTGTCGCCAGTGAGCACGTATACTTACGATTACTCACCATGATTCCACAGTCGTTCATTCAGGATTTGCTCCATCGCGTCGATATTGTCGACGTGATCGACCGTCACGTGAAATTGAAAAAGGCGGGCGCGAATTACGCGGCGTGCTGCCCGTTTCATAGCGAAAAATCGCCCTCGTTCACGGTCAGTCAGACCAAGCAGTTTTATCATTGCTTCGGCTGCGGCGCCCACGGCACGGCGATCGGGTTTTTGATGGAGTATTCCGGGCTGGGTTTTGTCGAAGCGGTCAGGGATTTGGCGCAGGGCGTGGGACTGACGGTGCCGGAGGAGCGCAATGACGAGCGTGGCGACCAACCGCGGCGCCCGCGCGGCGTCGGCGAAGATGGCGAAGACCTGAACGAAATCATGCTCACCGCCGCGCATTTTTTTCGCGCTGCGCTGAAGGATGCGCCGCAGGCGATTGAATACTTAAAAAACCGCGGCCTGTCAGGCGACATCGCCAAAAAATTCGGCGTGGGTTATGCGCCCGAAGGCTGGCAAAATCTGGAGCGCGCGTATCCGAATTATCAATCCAGCGCGCTCACCACCGTGGGCCTGGTCAAGCAAAACGATGAAGGCCGCCGTTACGATATTTTTCGGGATCGCATCATGTTCCCGATTGTTGATGTGCGCGGCAATGTCATCGGTTTCGGCGGGCGCGTGCTGGGCGAGGGTGAACCCAAATACCTGAATTCGCCGGAGACGCCGCTGTTCGAGAAGGGGCGTGAACTCTATGGGCTGTATCAAGCGCGGCGCGCGATCCGTGACGCAGGCCGCGTGATTGTGGTCGAAGGCTACATGGACGTGGTGGCGCTGGCGCAGCATGGCGTCGAATATGCGGTGGCGACGCTGGGCACTGCGACCACGCCGGCGCATGTGCAGAAACTACTGCGCCAGACCGGCGAAATCGTGTATTGCTTTGATGGCGATAATGCCGGTCGCCGGGCGGCGTGGCGCGCGCTGGAAAACAGCCTCGGCCAGTTGGCGGACGATAAGGAGGTGCGCTTTTTGTTTTTACCGCAGGGCGAAGACCCGGATTCGTATGTGCGCCAGCACGGCAAAGCGGCATTTGAAAAATTATTGAGCGCAGCGATTCCGCTATCGAAGTTTTTGCTGAACGAGCTGACCTCGCGCGTGGACCTCGATTCGCTGGAGGGGCGCGCGAAGTTTGTCGAATCCGCCAAGCCGCTGGTAAAGCAAATTGCCGCGCCGAATTTATCGCAGATGCTGCGTAATGAACTGGCGAAGATCGCGGGTTATCCGCCGGAGGACCTGGATCCCGATTTCCAGTTCAAACCGCAGCCGGCCGCAAGGCCGCAATACCACAAGCGCGAGGCGAAAATTTCACAGCCGATGCGCTTGTTGATGTTGCTCCAGGGCAATTGGCCGCTGTGCCGGAAGCTATCGGAGGGGCAGCTTGCCCTGCTCGCGGCAAACCCGGAATACACGCCGGCAGTGGAAATGATTGCGTTCGCCCAACAACACGAGCAAAGCTCGGTTGCGTCTTTTATGGAGGCGATGCGTGGTTCGCCGAATGCGGCGATGTTTGAAGACGCTGCATCCAAAGGCATCCATGATCCCATGGATGCCGATGAAGCCGAGGCGGATATCAAGGATATTCTGCAAAGCCTTGAGGACATGAACGTCGGTACTCAACTTGTTAACAGTTCATGTGAATTTTTTGGATTTACTCTTTCCTCCATACGTGTGCCCCCGACTATGGTGACGCGGCACCGACCCATTCAGCCCAACACACTTCGGATGGTTGCGCTAATCAAACCCTCGTCAACCGCTCAATCTCGTAATACGAGCACAACATAACACCACCGAACTTACGGATGACTTACCGATGCGTGGTAATATTACCCATGCGAGGGCATTTTTACTGGCGGCGTAGGGTTTTTTCGTAAATCTTAAGGTCTGCGATGTTGCCTGGAACATATTTAAGATCTCTCCCTGTGGTCGAGATGACAAACTGTCTTCATCAAAAACTCCTGTTATCTCGACCACAGGGAGAGATCTTGCAACTATTGAAAAAGAGTTCTCGATAACTGCTCTGTGCGCTCTTCCTGGCCCGACGGACGGTAGTTTTTAATCGTCTTGCGACTGAAGCTAGAAATTTATGCTGCGCCTATCACCCATGGTGTAAGGAATTCAAACGTGACTAAACTAGACATTCTTGGCTTTATCGCCACTGCGTTCACCACATCATCATTCCTGCCCCAAGTGTGGCAGACATGGAAAACCCGCGATGTCAGCGGCATTTCCTTACCCACTTATCTGATTATTACGATTGGGCTGGCCTTGTGGCTGGCCTATGGCATTCTTAAAGCGGACTTGCCATTAATCATTGCCAATGCCGTGATGGTGGTGTTGACCGGTGCGATTACGCTGATGAAAATCCTGTTTGAGCGGCGTGCCTAATAAATTTAGTGTAAATTCCCGGTAAATTATGGTGCACTACCGTATTTTTTTGTGGCGCAAATAACATGAAGATTGTTGTATTAGGCAGTTTTGTGCAGGCGTGCTGCTGGAAGGTGGCGCGGCTTCCCGCCGCAGGTGAAACTTTTACCGCATCCGCACTTTCTATCGAAGCCGGGGGCAAGGGGCTGAATGTTGCGATTGGTGCGCGACGACTCGGTGCGCAGGTGGATGTTATTCTCGGTATCGGCGAGGATGATGCGGGTGAGCAACTGTTACATCGGCTGCGTCAGGAAGAAATAGGCGCTGATCATGTTTGGCGGCTGGCATCGCAATCAGGCTATGGCGCGGGGTTTATCGCTGAGGATGGCCAGAACGCGATTGCGGTTTATCCCGGCCCTAATCTGCTGTTAACTGCCGAGCATATAGCGCACGCTGAATTTGCCATTGCGCGTGCCGATCTGGTGTATGGGCAACTGGAAACTTCCGTGGCGGCCGTGGATGCCGCGTTTCGTATCGCCCGGCGTGCCGGGGTGCGCACCGTGCTTAACCCCTCGCCCTGGCAGACGTTACCGCACACGCTTCTCGAAAATACCGACACATTGATTGTGAACGAAGTGGAGGCGCAGCACTTGTTTGCGCTGGGCCAACCACTGTCAGGCTCATTGTCCGCATGTGCCGCGACTCTCCAGTCATCATTGGACTCTTTTTGGAGCCAATGGCCTGTGCCACTGCTGGTGGTGACTCTCGGCAACCTCGGCAGCCTGGCATTCGACCGGCAAGGTGGCATGTACCAGGCGCCCGCTTTCCCGATTGACGCGGTGGACAGCGTTGGCGCAGGCGATGCCTTCGCCAGTGGGTTTTGCGTCGAGTTATGCAAAGATAGGCCACTCGATCACGCTTTGCGTGTCGGTAATGCGTGCGGGGCGCTGGTAACCTCCCGCCTCGGCGTGCTGGACGCGCTGCCGCATCAGGCCACGCTTGAAACATTCCTCATGGCTCCCCAGAAGCCCTCTCAGTCTTTGGCCGACAGATACCCTGTCGAAAAGTGACATGATTCAGGAGACAATTATGCCGGTACACCCACAGGCACAACAGGTTCTTAACGCACTGGAAGCGAGCGGCATCGTGTTGGGTGGCGAGGTTGCCGCTTTGCGTGAACGCATAGCGAACCTGCCACGACCCCAGGGCGAGGCGGTCGGCCAAATTGAAGATCGTACGATTCAGGCGGGCGCTGTGTCGATTCCGTTGCGCATCTACACGCCGATTAACGCATACGGTATGCTACCGGTACTGATGTGGTTCCACGGTGGCGGTTGGGTTGTAGGCGGTCTTGATGCGACCGATGGCACTTGTCGGATGTTGGCACTGATCTCAATAATACAAAAGGTATTTCCCAATATCGTATCAGGCAGGTGGACGTCGTGGGCAGAGCTGAATATAGTGTCATCCGTGCTGTACGTGGTGATGATGCATCTGC
>JANPOH010000453.1:0-4951 GCA_031427895.1 Betaproteobacteria bacterium | reverse complement strand
TTGGCGGTGTCGGCGATGTCCAGGGTTGTGAAGTCCGGCAGACGGGTTTTCAGCGCGGCGAGCAAGGCCGCGGGAGTGAGGCCATCGCGCATCCACAGCGCGGCTTCGTGGGCGCGCGCATCGCCGGTGATGCGCGCGTAGTCCGCAAAACGGATGACGATCGCGCCGTGCTGGCGTGAATAATCGCGCCACACCCCGGCCACGCGCACGCGCAGCGTGGCGGCCTGGTTCGGGTTCAGCGGCAGCGGTAAATCGAAAGTGTAGGCGCCGTCCGTGCCGGCATGCAGGCGGTCGCGGTATAAATCGAAAAAGGATTCCGACACCCATACCAGCGGCGTCGCGCCGCTCGGTGGCGGATAGCGTGCAACCAGCGGCAGGCGTTTATCCGCCAGATCATCGGCGCCAAACTCGCGGATCACCAGCGCCACCGGCGGCCGCGCCGGGTTCAGCGTCAAGGCTTCGGTGCGTACGAATTCAGCGCGCGCCACGCCCGGCGTGCCGCGAATCGCGGCTTGCGCGGCAAGGTCAAACGTGCGCTGCGAGCGAGCATGCCCGGTGGTGTGCGGGCGCAAGTACGCGGGTGCGGGCAGCACTTGTTCGAGCCAGCCTTCAACCGAATGGCGGAACGAGGTCACCATGATTGCCATCGCACCCGCGAGGCTCACCGCGGCAAGCACCGCCGCCAGACTGATGCCGGCCTGCGCGGGGGCATTGGCGAGCCGCGTGACGGCAAGCCGCAGCGTGGCGGGTGCGGCGGCGCGCGTGCGGATGTAACGCTCAAGACAGCGGAACACCTGCGCGGCAATCGCCGGGGTGAGTAATAACGTGCCGATCAACAGGCCGGCAATGGCGAGGTAGCCGAATACCGGAATGCCGTGAATGGCGGGCGCCAGGGTCAGCAATGCGCTGATCGCAAGCAGGCCCGCGGCCCGCGCGGATCGGGCAGAGGGCGCGGTCGCGCCAGCGGTGTCATGCAGCGCGCCGGTTTTCAGCGCCTGCGCCGGATGCGCGCGCGCGGCATTGAGCGCGGGTATCAACGCGCCCAGCATCGCCGCGCCACCGCCCAGCAGAATGAACAGCAACGTGGTCCACGGTGCAAAAGCCAGCGCCGGGCGCGTGCCGTGAAAAAAACCGGCGCCCAAATCACCGCCCAAAATTTGCAATGCGCCCCACGCCAGCGCATAACCCAGCGCCGCGCCGAGCAAGGCGCCGGCGGCGCCCAGCAGCACCGCCTCGAACAGCATCAAGCCGACCGTGCCGCGCGCGGTGACGCCGATCACGCGCAGAAACGCCAGCTCGCTGACACGCTCCGCCACGCTCAACATCTGCGTCGAGAACACCAGCAGCGCACCCGAAAACAGCGCAATCATCGCCAGCATGGTGAGGTTGACGCGATAGGCGCGCGACAACGCGGCGGCCTGCTGCTCACGCACTTCGGGCGCGGCCGCGTGCGCGCCCGCGGGCAGCGCCGGCGCGATGCCGCGAATGAACGCGGCGCGATCCGTGCCCGGCGTCAGGCGCAGATCCAGTCGCGAGATTTGCCCTTGCAGATTAAAAATCGCCTGCGCCGCGGCGATGTCCAGCACGGCGACGCGCTGGCTGCTTTCGATACCGGCGAGGGTGCCCGCGATCTCCAGCGTGCGCGGGCCAGCGGGCGTGATGAGTGTCAGGTGGGTCACGGTTTGGCCGCCGTCCCTTGGATCGCTTATATCCCTTAGCCACGCCAGCACGGCGGGT
The DNA here is from genome assembly GCA_031427895.1 of Betaproteobacteria bacterium. Lineage (GTDB taxonomy): Bacteria > Pseudomonadota > Gammaproteobacteria > Burkholderiales > SG8-41 > UBA5216. The sequence goes on along the minus strand of JANPOH010000453.1, from coordinate 3,214 downwards.
GATACGGCGATGCGGTCGCCGCCAAATTGCGCCAGCGGGTCCGACGTGTCGCCGTCGGAACGCGCGAGCAACTGCGGCGTGAAGCGCGCCGAGGCGAAGGGGTCGAGTCCGATGATTTTGAGCGCTTCGCGCCTGCCCGAGACGGCGGCTTCCAGTTCGATGACCGGCGCAATCGCTTCGATGTCTTGATGCAATCCGATCGTGCCGTAGAGGGCTTCATCCAGCGCGCGACCGGCGCCTTCGATCCGCACATCGGCCTCGCCGGAGACGGTGCGAAACGCCTGTTGCATTTCCGCCAGCGCCGCATCGTTGATCAGATTGACCGCAAGCCCCAACGCCACGCCCACCGCGATTGCCAGGATTGCCAGTACGCTGCGGCGGGCACGCGCTTTTAGCGGGGCGAAGGATAAAGCGCGCAGCAGGGCGATCATTTACGCGGGGTGCAAACCGCTGCGCGTCAGGCGCAGCGTGCGTTGCGTGGTCTGCGCGGCCAGCGCTGAGTGGGTGACGAGAATGCCGATCGCGTGCTCGCGCACGATGGTGTCTTTGAGCAATTGCAAAATTTCGGCGGCGCGTTCCGGGTCGAGATTGCCGGTGGGTTCATCGGCCAGCACCAGCTTGGGGCGATGGATCAGTGCGCGTGCGACCGCCACGCGCTGCAACTCACCGCCGGAGAGTTCGCGCGGAAAACTCGCCCCGCGATCCGCCAGCCCCACGGCGGCGAGCATCGCCTGCGTGCGTTCGCGGCGCTCATTCGCCGCCACGTTCAACAGCAGCAGCGGCAGCCCCACGTTGTCCGCCACGTTCAGATGGGGCAGCACGTGAAACGCCTGAAACACAAAGCCCATGCGTGCGCGGCGTATGTGCGTGCGCGCGTCATCGGTCTGCGTCGCCAAATCCGCGCCATCGAGCATGATTTGCCCGCTATCGGGCACGTCCAGCCCGGCCAGTAGATTGAGCAGCGTGGATTTGCCGACGCCCGATTCGCCGATGACGGCGATGTACTCGCCGGGCTGGACGGCAAGGTTGAGGTTATCAAAGACCGTGCGCGCGCCGTAGCGCTTGGTAAGGTGGGCCACTGAAAGCATGCGGGGAGTATAGAGGCTGCGGCGCGCCGGTGCAGTAGTACAATTCAAAACCACAGGCCAACCTTTACAGAAACCCGATGCAAAATTTCCCTGCAATAGTCTTGATGTTCACCTTGGGCGCCGCCGCGGGGGTGAGTCTACCCGCCGCGTCACAGACCTATCCTTCCAAATCCATCCGCCTGATCGTGCCGCTCGCGCCCGGCGGCGGCAACGACACCATCGCGCGGCTGATCGGGCAAAAAATCACACCCACGCTCGGTCAGCAGATCGTGGTGGACAACCGCGCCGGCGCGGGCGGCCTGATCGCGGCGGAGCTGGTGGCGAAATCGCCCGCCGACGGCTACACGCTGCTGCTCGGCAACGTGGCGGTGATGACCATCATTCCCAATGCCCAGAAGAAAGTGCCGTACGATTCGCTGAAAGATTTTGCGCCGGTGAGTTTGATTGCGTCCGCGCCGCTGCTGGTGGTGGTGCATCCCTCGCTGCCGGTGACATCGATCAAGCAACTGGCGGCGCTGGCGAAGGCCAAGCCCAACGCGGTGAACTATGCGTCGAACGGCATCGGCTCGTCCACGCATCTGGCGACGGAAATGTTTTCGATGATGGCCGGCGTGAAAATGGTGCATGTGCCGTACAAAGGGTTATCGATCGCGATGACCGATCTGATGAGCGGACAGGTGCCGCTGATGTTTTCGAGCGCGGTGGCGATGCTGCCGCATGTGAAGAATGGCAAGCTGCGCGCGATTGCGATGACGGGCGCGAAACGTTCGCCTGCGCTGGGCGACGTGCCGACCGTGGCCGAGTCGGGTGTGCCGGGTTATGAATCGGGCTCGTGGTACGGCATCGTCGCGCCCGCCGGCACGCCGCGCCCGATCATCGACCGCCTCAACAAGGAGATAGTCGCGGCGGTGAAATCGAGCGAGATCAGTGATCGTCTGCTGAAAGAAGCGGTGATCCCCAGCGGCAACACGCCGGAGGAATTTGCGGTCTACATCAAAGCGGAATACGACCGCATGGCGCGGGTGATCCGCGAGGCGAAGATTGTGCTGGATTGATCGAACGGCTTCACCGCGGAGGCGCGGAGGCGCAGAGGAAACGCAGAGAAAAACAAGAATCTTCTGCTGTTCTCTGCGGTAGTTCTCCGCGTCTCCGCGGTGCAGGGTTTTATTGTAACTATATGTTTTTAAACGATATTTTATGGTAATGCGATGACCACTGAGATTCTCTACGAAGTGCGCGATCAAATCGCATGGATCACTTTGAACCGCCCGGCGGCGATGAACGCGATCTCCGACACCATGCGCGCGGAAATTCCCAAGGCTATCACGCGCGCGGAAGCCGACGACGACGTGCGCGTGATGGTGTTCAGCGGCGCGGGCGAGCGCGCGTTTTGCGCGGGCGCGGATGTGAAGGGATTCAACGCGGTGGAGTCGCTGGTCAAGCATCGCCAGGGCCGCGCGCACACGCACTGGATACTCGCCTTCGATCACGCGCGCAAACCGATGATCGCTGCGATCCATGGTTATTGTCTGGGCGGCGGGCTGGAGATCGCGCTGGCGTGCGATATACGCATCGCCGCCGAGGGCGCTAAATTCGGCTTGCCCGAAGTCTCGCGCGGCACCTTGCCCGGCAGCGGCGGCACGCAGCGCCTCGCGCGCATGGTGGGGCTGGGGCGCGCGCTGGATATTGCGCTGTCGGCGGATCATGTGAGCGCGGAGGACGCTTTGGGCATGGGACTCGTCAGCCGTCTGGCGCCGCGCGCCGAATTGATGGCGTCGGCAGAAGCCCTGGCAAAACGCATCGCGTCACACGCGCCGCTGTCGGTGCTGCTGGTGAAAGAAGCGGTGCGCGGCAGTCTGGAGACGGATTTACCGACGGGGCTGCGTATCGAGGCCGATTTATCGACGCTGATTGCTTCGACGGAAGATCGTGTTGAAGCGGGCAAGGCGTTTCGCGAGAAGCGCAAGCCGGATTTCAAGGGGCGCTAAACAACCTCAAAAACAGCTTCGCCACAGATGAACACAGATTTACGCAGATTTATTGTAGCTATTCGGGTTCGATAGCAAGTAAACATCCTCACCGCAGAGGCGCAAAGACGCAGAGGTTACGCCGAGAACTACTTTTCT
>JANPOH010000452.1:0-8338 GCA_031427895.1 Betaproteobacteria bacterium | reverse complement strand
TGGCCGCGACGGCCCTCGTGCAACAGCCGCCGTACCCCGCCAAGCCCATGCCGCGTTTGCCGGGCGCGACCGTCCAATGACTGCGACCCGCCGTACGCTCGCTGAATGGGTGATGCTCGCCGCGCTGGTGGCGATGTGGGGATCATCGTTCATGTTCATCAAGATCGGCGTGGCCACGGTGCCGACATTTACGCTGGTGGCGGCGCGCTTGATCCTGGGCGCGGCGATACTGCTGGTGATCATGCGCCTGCGCGGCGTGCGCCTGCCGTCATGGCGGGGCGGCGGGCGGCGCGCGTGGGGCTGCTACACCCTCCTGGCGCTGCTCGGCAACTGCATCCCGTTCACCACCATCACCTGGGGGCAGCAGCGCACCGACAGCGCGCTTGCGGGCATCCTGATGGCGGTGATGCCGTTGGCGACGATGCTGCTGGCGCATTTTTTTGTGCAGGGCGAGCACATGACGCGCCACCGCGTGATCGGGTTTGTCCTCGGCTTCGCGGGCCTCGTCGTGCTGATGGGGCCTTCGGCATTTGATGGCGTCGCCGCGGTACCGCTCGCCGCGCTGTCGCAGATGGCGATTCTGTTCGGCGCACTGTGTTACGCCGGCAACAGCGTGCTCACGCGCACTCTCGCGCGCGGCGACGACGTGCTGGTGGCCTCCACCGCGATGCTGTTGATTGCGAGCGTGATCACGTTGCCGGTGGCGCTGGTGGTGGACAAGCCCTGGCAAGTTGACGCCGGCGCCGCATCGTTGTGGGCGATACTGTGGCTGGGCGTGGGGCCGACGGCGATTGCCACGGTGGTGTATTTCAAGCTCATCGCCACGGCGGGGCCGACCTTCATGTCGCTGGTCAATTACATGAGCCCGGCGGTGGCGGTGTTTTTGGGAGTGTTGCTTCTGGGCGAAACGCCGGGTCTGCACGCTTATCTCGCGCTGGCACTGATATTGCTGGGTATAGCCGTATCACAGTGGCGCCGCTCGGCTTGAAAGCCGGGTTTTTGCCCCCAAATCATTTTTGACGAGGTTTTATACGCTTGGTACGATGGGCGGCGCCGCTGAACAGGCGCTTAATGGCTGCCTGTAACCGACGGGCGGGCTGGTGCGTTAATGAAAATGCGGGGCTTAATAGTGACGGTAGTGACGGTAACGGTAGCGAAAGGAGGTGGCGTATGAACGTGGTCTATAACAGCGACAATTACTACGTGGTCGAATATGCCGAGCAGCGCGGGTTTGAGCTGGTGGATAAACACAGCCGCCGCAGCACCTTTTTTCAGGGCGATGTGGCGCAGCGTTTCGCGCACTCCATCAACGGCGTGATCGCCGAAGACGCCTCGCCGGAAAACATCGACGATTTTCTCGGTAACTTTGATGTGTTGATGGGGCAGCCGCTGGTGCTGCACTGATGGCGTGAGGCGTGCGGTGTGAGGCGGCGCGTTATTTGCGCTCCAGCAGCGACCGGTCATGTAGCACCGGCGTTTGTCCCGGCGGCGGGTTGGCAATGGCCGCTTCGATGGATTTCGCGCCGCGCCATTGTTCCTTCGGGCGCGTGATGCCGTCCGTGCCGACCTGATCCAGCCCCCAGTAGATTTCGAGGTTATGTCCGTCAGGGTCCAGAAACTCCACCGCGATCTGCACGCCCGCGCGGCGGCGTCCGTCAAACACTATCGTTGCACCGCTGTCGCGCAGATGCTTGCGCGCGCGCAGCACCTCATCGAGCGAGCCGACCTCGAACGCCATGTGATGCAATTCATGCGTTTTTGACGGCCCCGGTGCGCCGCCGATCAATGCCACGCCATGATGATCCGCATTGCAGCGCATGAACACCATGCCGCCGGGCATCATGTCTTCGCCGTAGATGTCCGACACCTTAAAGCCGAGCACGCCGGTGTAGAACGCGATAGAGCGTTCAAGATCGGTGACCATCAGCACCACATGGCCGATTTTTCGCAGATCAAAGGGCGGCGGCGTGCTGCTGATGGCGGCGCGTAATGCTTCGGTATTCACAGCCATAAAATCCTCTCACTCCAGTTTGGACCAGCCTGGCTCATCACGATCCAGCAGGCGTTTTAATGCTTCCAGATGCAGCGCGGCCTGTTGGCTTTCGCCGCTCATTTGCCGCGCGGTTTTTTTCGGCGATGGCCTTGGATACGAGCCGCAGCGGCTTGCCCGTGCCCATCGCCAGCACCTGCTGCATGCACGCGCGTTCGAGGTAATACAGATCATCGAACGTAGCCGACACCGTGGGCCCGCACACGATGATGCCATGATTGCCGAGGAGCAGCACGTCGGCGCCGCCCATTGCGCGGCACATGCGTTCGCCTTCGGCGTCATCCAGCGCCAGCCCTTGATAATCGTCATCGTACGCCACGCGATTATAAAATTTGAGCGCGACCTGGCTCGACCATTCGAGCTTGCCGCCTTGCACGGCGGTGAGCGCAGTGGCGTAGGGCATGTGCGTGTGCATCACGCAAGTCGCGTTGGCGTTGCCGCGATGAATTGCGCTGTGAATAAAAAACGCGGTCGGCTCCACGCCATGCTTGCCGGACACCTTGCGTCCCGCCGCATCAACGATCACCAGATCGGCGGGCGTGATTTCAGACCAGTGCAAACCCCATGGGTTAATCAGAAAGTTGCCGGGCTTGCCCGGCAGCGCAAGACTGAAATGATTACAGATGCCTTCACCCAGACCCATGCGCGAGGCGCTGCGTAGGGCGACCGTGAGGTCGATGCGCGCCTGGGTTTCTTCCGTCGTAAGGTTCATGATGTAACTATTTGTTTTTAATGAATAATTTTACGTTATTCCAGGGCGTTACAGGGCGGCGGCTATGCGATAATCTTGGCTCTTGTTGCGCCTTTCACTACCCATTAACTTTAACCGCTTGCATCTTAAGCGATTTTTTCGTGAGCGTTTTGTGATTCCACTTCCGCCGTCGCAGGTTCGTGTTTTCGTCAGCGTCGCCCTGTCATGCGTATAGGTCAGGGCTTCGATGTGCATGCGCTGGCCGCGGGCCGCAAGCTCATTATCGGCGGCGTGACCATTCCCCATGAGCGCGGCCTGCTCGGGCACTCCGACGCGGATGTGCTGCTGCACGCCATTTGTGATGCGCTGATCGGCGCCGCGGCGCTGGGCGATATCGGCAAACATTTCCCGGATACCGATCCGCGCTACGCGGGCGTTGACAGTCGCGCGCTGTTGCGCGAGGTGACGCAACTGCTGCGCGCGCGCGGTTACCACGTGGTGAATATCGATTCGACCGTCATCGCGCAAGCGCCCAAACTCGCGCCCTACATTGTCGCGATGCGTGAAAACATCGCGGCGGACGTGGGGGTTGATCTGGATGCGGTTAACGTCAAAGCCAAAACGGCGGAACGCCTGGGTGCGATCGGCCGCGGCGAAGGCATCGCCGCCGAAGCGGTTGTGCTGATCGAAAAATCGCCGGGCGCTGCCGGCGCGACGTAAATCCGCGCCTTGCGCCAGCGGGCGAATTTTTGTAACTATTTGTTTTTAAACAGTTATTTTTTATGCTGGCAGCGGGATTTCCACCCGCGCGCGTAAACCCCCGTCCTCGCGCGGCAGCAAACGCACGCCGCCGCCATGCATGCGCGCGATGCGATCCACGATAGCTAACCCCAACCCAGTGCCGCTGGTGCTGCGCGCGGCGTCCATGCGGGTGAAGGGTTGCAGCATGCGTTCGGCTTGTTCCCGTGGAATGCCGGGGCCTCTATCGAGTACTTCGATGAACGCGGTGGCGTCCGCGCTTCCGGTGACGACGGTTACTGCTGCGCCACCATCGCCCCCGTGGCGCAGCGCGTTGTCGATTAAATTGCCGATGAGCCGCTGCATCGCCAGCACGCGCAAGGGCAGCGGCGGCACGTCGCCGGTGTGCAGCGTCAGGTGTTTGCCGGCGCGTTCGTAGCGCGCCGCCACCCCGGCGACCAGCGCATTCAGATCGCCCGCCGGCGTTTCGCTTTCGGAGGACGCCGCGCGCGCGAAATCCAGAAACTGGCTGATCGCCGCATCGATGTCCTCGATGTCCTGCACGATACCGGCGCGCATCGCGGCATCGCCTTTGTCGTCGAGCATTTCCACCCCGAGGCGGATGCGCGCGAGCGGCGTACGCAGATCGTGCGACACCCCCGCCAGCAGCAAGGCGCGTTCATCATCAAGCTTCTTGCGGTCGGCGGCCATTTGATTAAAGGCGCGCGACAGCGTGCGGATTTCCGCTGGCCCGCTTTCGTCGACCGGCGCGGGCGTTGCGCCGCTGCCCATTTGCGCCGCGGCCGCGGTCAGCGAGCGCAGCGGGCGATTGATGCGCACGACGATCAAAAAGGCGCCGCCCACCGCCAGCAGCAGGACCAGCGCGCCCCAACCGATCCAGCGCCATGATTGATCGACGGCCAGCCGTGATTCCGGCATCAGCACCCAGAACCCGTCGCCGTCGATGTCAAAGCTGACCCACAGGCCCTCGACACCGTTGCGCGACAGGGTGAAGCGCGTATCGCGCCCCAGTTGCGCGCGCAGATCGGCTTCAATGAATTCATAGAAGCCGGTTTTCGGCAGCGCCGACAAGGTTTCATCGGGCTTGGCGGCATGCACCTGCACGCCCTCGCGTTCGGCGATCTCGCCGAGCAGGCCGAAGCGCTTGGACGGCTCGGCGGTGACCAGCGCCGCGCGCGTGAGATTGACGGTGCTCACGATTTGCTGCGACACCTGGCGTGCGCGCGGCTCGCGCGCGGAAATGCGGAAAATCTGCAGCCACGCCAGATGCGCGAGCAGCAGCAGCGCGGCAATCAGCAGCACGCTGCGGGCGAGCAGGGTTTGGGGCCAGAGGGTCATGGTTGCTTGAGGTGTGGCGTGTGAGGCGTGAGGCGTGCGATGTTAGGTTTTAGGCGCGAGTGGCGCGGCGTAAGAAACCTGCCGCACTCCAAACTCGCGCCTTACGGCTTACGCTCCACGCTTCACACCTCACGCCGTACGGCCAACGCCTCACGCCTTCTCCTTGCCATCCGGTATAAACACATAACCGAACCCCCACACGGTCTGGATGAATACCGGCTTGGCGGGGTCGGGCTCGATCAGTTTTCGCACGCGCGAGACCTGCACGTCGATGCTGCGGTCGAAGGCGCCGAATTCGCGCCCGCGCGCCATTTCCATCAGCTTATCGCGTGACAGCGGCGTGCGCGGGTGTTGCACCAGCACTTTCAGCAAGGCGAACTCGCCGCTGGTGACGGTGACATCCACGCCGCTTTTGGTGAGCGAGCGCGTGCCCAGATTGAGTCTGAATTCACCGAACACGGCAATTGCCATATCCGTTGTCGGCGCGCCGGGCGGGCTCGCGGCGGGCCGGCGTCTGAGCACCGCCTGGATGCGCGCGACCAGTTCACGGGGGTTAAACGGTTTCGGCAGGTAGTCGTCCGCGCCGACTTCCAGTCCGACGATGCGATCCACTTCGTCGCCTTTGGCGGTGAGCATGATGATGGGTATGTTTTCGCTGGCTCCGCGCAGCCGCCGGCAAATGGCGAGTCCGTCTTCGCCCGGCATCATCAGATCGAGTATCAGCAAATCGTAGCGTTCGCGCGCAAGGTAGCGATCCATGTCCGTGCCGCCGGCGACGGCGCGCACGGCAAAGCCCTGCTCGGCGAGATATTTGTTGAGCAAGTCGCGCAGGCGCGCATCGTCGTCAACGACCAGAATTCGGGTTTTGGTTTCAGTCATGGCGCAATCCTAGCAATTTTGGTCTGATTCAGGCGGGTTTTGTCACGGTAACAAATTGTTACATCCGCGGAAACAGGTCTGGCCTCAAAGTCCGGCAAAAGCGCTACGATACACGCTTGACGGTTAACGCCGCGCGGTAACAGTTGCTTACAGATTTCCGCCCGCGGGTAACAGTCTGTTTACAACTGGGTGCGACGATAGGTCAACGATGCGGTTCGGGTTGCGTTTTTGTCACCAAGGGAGCGCGATACCCGAGTTATTGAAACCGGTTCTACGGTTTCTATTTTTAACCGGAAAGGTACACGCAATGCGCGTCACGAAAATCCTGTCAGGTGTTTTGCTGTTGAGCGGCGCGTTATCGATGCTGCCGGCCCCGGTTGCATGGGCGGCATCCTTCGATGGCGCGATGTTCAGCGTGCAGGACAGGGGTTTTAACGGACACAAGGGCGGGCATGATAAGCGCCCGGTGCGTGACGTTCGACCTGCGCCGGCGGCGTCGCCCGATAAGGGGCGCGTCCGGGGCCAACTGACGGAAGATGAACGCCGCCAGTTGCATCGCGATCTTGATAAGGCAAACCGCGAAATTTATGGCGGAAACCGTGGTCGTTAGTCACATCTCAAGGAGACATTTCATGAAACGCAAGTGGCTGGTTTTGGTCGCAGCAGCTTTATTCCCGATCGCGGTGATCGCGGCCGAAGGCGCCGGCCCCGCGGCTGACGCGCCTCAGGCACGCATGGAGGCCTGCACGGCGAATGCCGAAAAGTGTCACGCGGAAAGGCGCGCGCAATTCGAGAAACGCTGCGCCGAAAATCCTGAGCGGTGCAAGGAAATGAAAGCCAAAATGGCCAAGCGTATGGAAGAATGCAAAGCCAATCCTGAAAAATGCCGCGCCGAACGCGCCGCCGCGATGGATAAGCGTTTCAAGAGCGCGGACACGGACGGCAACGGCATGTTCAGTCGCGCCGAGGCCGAGAAGGGCATGCCGCGTCTGGCGCGCCGTTTCGAGCGCATCGACGCCAACAAGGATGGGCAAGTGTCGCGCGATGAAATAGCGGCGGCGCGCAAGGCGCACTTCGAGCAGCGCAAGCGTGACAAGCCGGACACGGCTCCCGGCAAGATTTAGGCGGCGATGGTGCGGCGGCTTATCGTTGCACTGGTCGCGGCACTGATGTGGGTGGTGGTCAGCGGGGCGGCTCAGGTCACACTGGCTGCCCCGCTGGGTTTTGACGATGCGCGGCACTTGCTGGCGCGCACCGCGTTTGCCGCATCGCCCGCCGATATCGAGCGGTTTTCGCGCCTCACGCGCGAACAGGCCGTGAGTCAACTGCTGGCGGACGCGGCCCAGCCGCGCATAACGCCGCCGCCCGCGTGGATACGCGAGCCGGTGATGCCGGCATCGCGATTGCGCGACATGAGCGTGGAAGAGCGCCAGGCATTCCAGCGCACCAACGTCGCGCGAGGCCTTGAATTGCGCGGCTGGTGGTTGCAGGAAATCGTGACCACGCCCAGTCCCATGGCCGAGAAAATGGCGCTGTTCTGGCACAACCATTTTGTGTCGAGCCAGCAAAAGGTGCGCCAGCCGCAGTATCTGTATCGGCAGAATCTGCTGCTGCGCGACCATGCGTTGGGGAATTTCGGCGCGCTGCTGCACGCCATCGCGCGCGTCCCGGCGATGGTTATTTATCTCGACAGCTTCTCCAACCGCAAAGGCCAGCCCAACGAAAACTTCGCGCGGGAGGTGATGGAACTGTTCACGCTGGGCGAGGGCCACTACACCGAGCACGATGTCAGGGAGGCCGCGCGCGCGTTCACCGGCTGGAGCATCGATGCGGAGCGCGGGGAATTTTTGTTTCGCGCAAACGCCCACGATGACGGCGTGAAAAGCGTGCTGGGCCGCAGCGGCAATTTCGATGGCGTCGCGGTCATCGACATTCTGCTGGCACAGCCGCAAACCGCTGAATTCATCGTGCGTAAACTGTGGCGCGAATTCGTCTCGCCGGAACCGGATGCGGCACAGGTGCGGCGCATCGCAGACGCATTTCGCGACAGCCGTTACGATATGCGCGTGGCGCTGCGTCTGCTGCTGACCTCGGATGCGTTCTACGCGCCGCGGCACCGTGCGGCGTTGGTCAAATCGCCGGTGGACCTGGTGGCGGGCACGCTGCGGCAGTTTCAGTTTGCAACCGGCGATACGCCGCCGTTTGCGCTGGTAGTGGCGCAACTGGGGCAAAACCTGTTTTCGCCGCCCAATGTCAAAGGCTGGCCCGGCGGCGATGCGTGGATCAACTCGTCCACGCTGCTGGCGCGCAAACAGTTTCTGGACCGCCAGTTCCGCTCCGAGGCGGCGCAGCCCGCCGCAATGATGGCCGCCGTCCCGGCGGCGAGCACTAATGGCGATACGCCCAATGAGGTGCGGCTGCGGTTACAGCGCGCCCTGTCGCAAGCGTATTTCGACAGCGAGCGCTGGTTGCAACAGGCAGGCAGCGACCCCGCGCAAGTACAGCGGCAGGTGCTGGCGATGGCGCCGCACCACCCATTGCCGCCGGGCGCGACCGGCATCGATGCAATCCGGCGTCTGACGCAGGATCCGGTGTACCAATTAAAGTAGCGATGGAGCGCA
>JANPOH010000451.1:0-3879 GCA_031427895.1 Betaproteobacteria bacterium | reverse complement strand
GCCAGCGCCTGCGCCCGCCGCTAAAAATCCCCCCACAGCGCCTGCATCGCAGCCAGCGCGGCCACCGCCGCCGTTTCGGTACGCAGCACGCGCGGGCCTAGCATCAGGGGCGCGTATCCGGCAGTCAGCGCCGCCCCGGCTTCTTGCGGGTTCCAGCCGCCTTCCGGTCCCACCAACAACGTAACCTTGCCGGCTGGCCGGGCAGCATCACGCAGGCGCGTGGCGCCGGAATGCGGCGACAACAGCAAGCGCGTGTCATTCGGTAGCGCGGGCTCGCCCAGCCAATTCATCAGCGATTGCACCGGCAGCACTTCGGGCACGCGATTGCGCCCGCATTGTTCGCACGCAGCGGCGGCGACGGTTTGCCAATGCGCGACGCGGCGTTCGGCGCGTTCGGCCGTCAGGCGCACCACGCTGCGCTGCGTGGTCAGCGGTTGAATCGCGGACACGCCAAGTTCAACGCATTTTTGCACGGTGTAATCCATACGTTCGCCGCTGGAGATGCCTTGCGCCAGCACGATGTCGAGCGGCGACTCGCGGCTGATCTCGTGGCGCGCGCTCACGGTGAGGATCAGCGCGGACCTGTCCATGCGCTTTATCAGCGCCGGATATTCAACACCACGCCCGTCGAACAAGGTCAGCGCCGCTCCGGCCTGCAGACGCAGCACGTGAATAACATGGTGCGCCTGCCCGGCCACCACGCGGCATTCGCCGTGATCGGCGATAGCACCGGGAAAATATAATCTGGTCAATGCGTTAACCCCAGTCTCGACAGCGATTATGCCATAGCCGCCGCGCGCCCTTCGCGCTCCATCGCGGCCCGTCGTGGCGCAATAGGGACGCAAAGACTAGAATCGCGCATTATCTTGGAGAGTGTGCCGTGAAAATTGTCATTCTGGGCGCCGGGCAAGTCGGTTCGTCGGTCGCCGAAAATCTGGCGTCCGAGGCCAACGACATTACCATCGTCGATACCAATGCCGACCGCTTGCGCGCGTTGCAGGACCGGCTCGACGTACGCACGGTGTGCGGCAATGCCGCGCATCCCGCCATCCTCGATCGCGCGGGCATGGCCGACGCAGACCTGATGTTCGCGGTCACGCAGAGCGACGAGACCAATCTGGTGGCATGCAAGCTGGCCGCGACCATGTTCAATTGCCCGACCAAGATCGCGCGCATCCGCTCGGCGGATTATCTGTCGCATCCGGAAATCTTTTCGCCGGAAAATTTCGCCGTCGATGTGCCGATCTGCCCGGAGCAGTTGTTGACCGACTACATCGTCAAGCTGCTGGAGTTCCCCGAAGCGCTGCAGGTGCTGGAATTCGCCCGCGGCAAAGTCAGCCTCGCGGCGGTGCGCGCCTATCATGGCGGGCCGCTGGTGGGCCAGGAAATCTCCTATCTGCGCACGCACATGCCGCATGTGGATGCGCGGGTGGCGGCGATTTTCCGCCAGGACTCGCCGATCACGCCCGAAGGCAATACGGTGATTGAAGCCGGAGATGAGGTGTTTCTGATTGCCGCCACGGAGAACCTGCGCGGCGTGCTGCGCGAGTTGCGGCGCATGGACAAGCCGGTCAAGCGCGTGATGCTGGGCGGCGGCGGCAACATCGGCCGCCGGCTGGCCAAGGCCATTGAAGACAAATGCGATGTGAAGATTATCGAATACAGCAAGGCCGGGGCCGAACGCCTCGCCGCCGAACTGGGCAGGACGCTGGTACTGCAGGGCGACGTCACCGACGAGGAGCTGCTGGAATCCGAAAACATCGGCGAGATGGATGTGTACTGCGCGCTCACCAATGACGATGAAAACAATATCATGTCGGCGCTGCTCGCCAAGCGCATGGGCGTGCGCAAGGTGATCGCGCTGATTAACCGCACCTCGTACGTCAACCTGTTACAGGAGGGGCGCATCGACATCGCGATTTCTCCGGCCCAAGCCACCATCGGCACCCTGCTCGCGCGCGTGCGCCGGGGCGATGTGGCGGCGGTGCATTCGTTGCGGCGCGGCGCGGCCGAAGCGCTGGAACTGGTGGCGCACGGCGACGCCAAATCATCGCAGGTGGTGGGACGGCGCATTGAGGAAATCGAATTGCCCAAGGGCGCCACCATCGGCGCGATTGTGCGGCGGCGCGTAATTGCCGGCGCGGGCAGCGTGAAGGGTCAGATTGACCACGGCGATCAAGCAGATCAAGTGATCATCGCCCATCACGACACGGTAGTCGAAGCCGACGACCATGTGATAGTTTTCGTGGTGAATAAGCGCATGGTGCCCAAGGTTGAGAAGCTGTTCCAGGTCGCGGCTGGATTCTTCTAAAAGTCCCTGACACAATGAAAGCTCTGCTCGCGGTATTACGCCCGCTCGGCGTGATTGGCATGGCGATGAGTCTGTCGCATCTGGTGCCGATTACCGTTTCGTTGATTTACAACGACGGCGCATTGCGCGCCTTCTTCGTATCGATGCTGTTCAATTTTGTGGTCGCCATGATTGCTTTTCTGGCGGCGCGCAACGTGAAGTATGATCTCAAACCTCGTGACGGAATGTTACTGGTGGTGCTGGCCTGGTCAGGAGGCTCTGCGTTTGCCACGCTGCCGCTGCTGATGATGATTCCGGGGCTGTCATTCACTGACGCTTATTTTGAAACCATCTCCGGACTGACTGCATCGGGCGGCACCGTGTTGAGCGGGCTGGGCGCGCTGGCGCCGTCGCTCAATATCTGGCGCGCACTTCTGGTTTGGCTGGGCGGCATGGGGGTGATTGTGCTGGCAGTGGCGATTCTGCCACTGCTGGGCGTGGGTGGCCGCCAGATTTTCAAGGCCGAAACACCGGGACCGATGAAGGATCAGAAACTCACGCCGCGAATTGCCGAAACAGCCAAAGGCCTGTGGTTGGTTTACGTGTTGCTTTCAATCGTCTGTTTATTTGCCTACCACATCGCGGGCATGAGCTGGCTCGAAGCGTGGATACACACGTTCACCACCATGGGTCTTGGCGGCTTTTCAAATCACGACGCGAGCTTCGCGCACTGGAACTCGCCCGCCATAGAAGCGGTCGCCATCGTATTCATGTTGATTGCATCGGTAAATTTTAGTACGCATTTCCTCGCGTTTCGCGGACACAGTCTCAAGTATTATCTTCGTGATTCGGAAATGCATCTGTGCCTGCTGCTGATCATCGGGAGTTGCTTCGCAATCGCCGGCTACCTGTTAGTGAAGGGCATCTATCCGGATTATTGGACCGCACTTCGATTCGCCTCATTCAATGTGGTGTCGGTCGCCAGCACCACCGGCTATTCCAACACCGATTACAACCTGTGGCCGGTATTCGCGCCGATGTGGATGCTGTTTCTGGGCAGCTTTGCGACCTGCTCAGGTTCCACCGGTGGTGGCATCAAAATGATTCGCGCGCAATTGCTGTACGTCCAGATTTACCGCGAGTTCATCAAGCTGTTGCACCCGAGCGCCGTGAGTCCGGCCAAGCTGGATGGTCAGGTCATTGAAAACAAAGTGATATTCGCGGTGCTGGCGTTTCTGTTCATATACGTTGCAAGCCTGGTCAGCATTACCCTGGCGCTGCTGGCCAGCGGGCTGGACGCGATTACCGCTTTCAGCGCTGCCGCTGCAAGCCTCAATAATCTGGGGCCGGGGTTGAATCAGGTGGGCCCGGCAACCACCTATGCGGCGCTGACGGATTTTCAGACCTGGGTGTGTACCTTCGCGATGCTGCTCGGTCGGTTGGAATTGTTCACGTTGTTGATTATTTTCACCCCCGCGTTTTGGCGCAGATAGGCAACGTGCAAGTCATGAATCTCACGCAGCACTTTCTGATTGCCATGCCGGCGATGCGTGATCCGCATTTTTCGAAGACGCTCACCTTCATTTGCG
>JANPOH010000450.1:0-6226 GCA_031427895.1 Betaproteobacteria bacterium | reverse complement strand
GTTGTTGAAAGTCGTTAAAGAAAAAAAGCAGGAGAAACACACGTGAGTTCGTTGAATGCCATGCTGAAAGCCCCCGGCGCGCTGATCGAGTGTGATGACGATCCCGAAGCCGTATTCGAGATGCTGTGCGCCAAAGGCTGGAGCGACGGCCTGCCGGTGATTCCGCCGACGCCGGAGCGCGTGGAGCGCATGCTTGCCTTTTGCGACCGCGATTTCGACAAGCCGATTATTAAAGTGCCGCCGCGTTTCGGCGCGGCGACGCCGATACGCGTAGCCGCCAATGCGGTGATGGCGGGCTGCAAGCCGGAGTATTTTCCGCTGGTGCTGTTGGCTTTGGAAGCAATGGCCGAGGAGCAATACAACCTTTACGGCACGCAGGCGACCACCCACCCCTGCACGCCGATGCTGATATTCAACGGCCCGGTGGCAAAAGAAATCGGCATGAATTCCGGCCACAACGTGATGGGCAATTATTTTCGCGCCAATGCGGTGATTGGCCGCGCGGTGCGCCTGTCGCTGGTGAACATCGGCGCGGCTATACCGGGCACGGGTGATATGGCTACCGCCGGCACACCGTGCAAGTTTACGTTTTGCGTTGCGGAAAATGAAGACGCCAGCCCGTGGGAACCGCTGCACGTGGAACTCGGTTATCCGAGGGACGCCAGCACCGTGACCGTGGTGGCCGCGGAAGGCCCGCACAACGTCAACGATCACGAAAGCATCACGCCCGAAGGCATCCTCACCATGGTGGCGGGCACCATGCCCAACACCGGCTCCAACAATGCCTACTACGAAGGCCAGCCGGTGATGGCGTTCGGCCCGGAGCACGCGGCCACGGTGGCCAGCGGGGGCATGACCAAGGCCCAGGTCAAGCAATGGCTGTGGGAGCGCGCAACGATTCCGCTGTCGAAGTTTTCGCAAGAAGGCATCGAGCGCCGCTTCCGCCGCAAACTGGCGGAGCAGTTCGCCAACGCGCCGCTCGACACGCCGGTGCATATGTGGTCGAAACCCGAAGACCTCATCATTATCGTCACCGGCGGCGCGGGCAAACACTCGCAGTGGGTGCCGACCTTCGGCAACACACGCTCGGCAACCAAGGCGCTCAAGCGCCAGGATGGCGAGCTGGTCAAGTCGGTGCAGGAGTTAAAGCGCGGGTAAGGTGTCGCTTGCGTCAATCAAGGCGGATACCCGCCGCCTTGATTACCTTCGCCCACGCGGCGATCTGTTTTTTGATGTGATCCGCCAGTTCTTCGGGCGTGCTGCCCACGATGGCGGCGCCGGAATTGGTGAAGCGCTCTTTCACGTCAGGTGCGCTGAGCGACTTCACGATATCTTCGCGCAGGCGGTTGATGGTGGCGCGCGGCGTGCCAGCCGGGGCGACGATGCCCTGGTATTCGATCAGTTCGTAGCCCGGCAGGCCGGCCTCGGCGATGCTGAGCACATCCGGCAGCACTGGGTCGGGTTTGGCGCTGGTGACGCCGAGTGCCACCAGCTTGCCGGATTTGAAGTGCGGCAAGCCCGCCGGAATGCTCAGGGTAAAAATCGACACCTGCCCACTTAACAAGGCAAGCAGCGCCGGGCCGCCGCCGGTGTAGGCGACATGCACCATGTCCGTACCCGTCATGTGCTTGAAAAGCTCCACCGCCATTTGTGAGGCGCTGCCGTTGCCCGACGACGAAAAATTCAGGCTGCCCGGTTTGGCTTTCGCCAGCGCAATCAGTTGCTTCACCGAGCGTGCCGGCACCGACGGATGGATGGCCATCACGAACGGCACTGTTGACACCAGGCTCACCGGCGCGAAATCGCGCTCGGTGTTATAGGGCAGCTTGCTGAACAGGCTGGGGTTGAGCGCGAACGTCAGTGTGGCCACGCCCAGTGTGTGCCCGTCGGGTGGAGACTTCGCGAGGATGTCCATGCCGATGGTGGTGCCGCCGCCGCCGCGATTATCGACGATCACCGTTTGTCCAAGGTGCTCCGACAGTTTGGGTGCGAGCAGGCGCGCGACAATATCGGTGGAGCCGCCGGGGGCGAACGGTACGATGATGCGTATGGGCTTGGACGGGAAACCTTGTGCGGCGGCGGAGCTTGCGGCAATCACGAATACGAGCAGCGACGCCAATGAAAATGAATGTGTGTGACGTTTCAACTTCGCCTCCTTATTCGTATGGGGCCGTGCGCGTCAGTCGTATGTAGCCCATGCTACACTAAATTGCATAGCGATCATCCGCGCAATCAGGAGCCAGCATGATAGACCACGCCCGCAAGGGACAAAATTGGGTCAACGAGGAATTTTATAAAGTCCTCGATGTGTTCGGCTTTCGCGCCGTGATGTTCGTCGAATGGGGTTTTCGTCCGGCCGATGTGAAGCGTACCACCGAGCGCATCAAGGTGTCCGCCGCCGTGGTCAAGGAGTGGGTGCGCACCGCGCGGCAGGAAGAAGCGCTGGCGCGCGAGGCCGAGGCCGCCGGGCACTTGGAAAGCGCCGCCGAGTTTTATTATCGCGCGGCGCTTTACTACGGCCCGGCGTGCGGTGTGCTGCACGAGAATACGCCACGCAAGATCGAGCTGTACGGGCATCTGGTGCGCTGCTATGAAAAATTCACCGCGCTGTTTACCGAGGCCAGCGTGCGCCGCGTCGAAATTCCGTTCGAGAACGGCAAAACCATCCCCGGCATTCTGCAAACCGTGCCCGGTGTAAAAAACGCGCCGTGCGTGCTGGTGGTGCCGGGCATGGACACCATCAAGGAATACATGCCGAGCCCCTATCACAATCATTTTCGCCGGCGCGGCATGGCGACACTGACCATCGATGGCCCCGGCCAGGGCGAAAGCAATGTGCGCGAAACCTGGGTGACGCTGGATAACTTTGAGCGCGCCGGATCGGCGGCGATTGATTTTCTGGAAAAAATTCCCGAAGTCGATGCCGGCAGACTCGGCGTCTACGGCTGGAGCATGGGCAGCTATTGGGCGCCGCGCATCGCCGCGCACGATGCGCGCGTCAAGGCCGTCGTCGGCGCAATGGGCGTTTACGGGCAAAAAGACACCATCTTCAAGCACAGCAAGCCCGCCTATCGCGCCAACTACATGTACATGTCGAACATTCACGACGAAGCCGAGTTCGACGACATGATCGCGCAGATGACGCTCACACCGCTGGTGGACAAGATCAAGTGCCCGACATTGCTGGCGATGGGCGAGTTCGACGAGTTGTGTCCGCTGGAAGACGCCGAGGCGTTTTTCGACAGCCTGAAATGCCCGAAAGAGCTATGGGTGTACGAAAACGAAACTCACACCTTCGGCAGCCGCCTGCCGGATTTTTATTTGCACGTCGCCGACTGGATGAGCGATGCGCTGGCGGGCAAGTTCAAGGTGGGGCATGCGCGGCGCATCGATCATGCCGCGCGTTAATTAGCGAGAGTGTTCACACTCAATCCAATGGCGCGCCTGATTTCCCCATGATTTTTTCCAGTCGCGCAGCCAGCGTGGTTTCCACCGCATCGACGATGGCCTGATACCCCGTGCAGCGGCAGTAGTTGCCGGAAATATGTTCGCGAATTTGTTCGCGTGTGGCGCGGGGGTTTTGCTTGGCCAGCGCCTGCGCGGTGAGCAGCATGCCCGGCGTGCAAAAGCCGCATTGCAGCGCGTTGCGTTTGTGGAAGGCATCCTGAAGATCGGCCAGTTCACTCGGGGCGCCGCTGTCGCCGTCGTGCGACAGACCCTCGATGGTTTCGACGTTGCGGCCCTCGGCCTGCACCGCCAGCATCAGGCAGCCGCGCACGATTTTGCCGTCCACGCGCACGGTGCAAGCGCCGCACACGCCGTGTTCGCAGCCGATGTGCGTGCCGGTCAGGCCGATATCTTCGCGCAGAAAATCCACCAGGTTTTGCCGCACGGGTATGCGGCGGGTGACGGATTCGCCGTTGATCGTCAGCGTGGTTTCGAGAATGGTGTCCATGGCGGCTTTCAGGCGGTGAGTTGTTGCATCGCGCGCGCGGTCAACACGCGCGCGAGGTGCAGTTTGGTGGCGGCGGACGAATACAAGTCTGCGGCGGGATCGAGTTCGGTGCCGAGCGCGTCTTGCGCCTGTTTCAGTGAGGATTCATTAAACCCTTTAGAAACAAATACTTGCGATGTTTTTTCTGCAAGAAGCGGTTTTTCGCCGGCACCGAGAAAAGTGAGCCGCAGATCACTCACGGCGCTGCCTGACACTTTCGCCAGCGCCGCCACGCCGACAATCGCGTAGTCGCCGCGCCGCCGCGCAAGCTCCAAAAACGCATGCCGATAACCCGCGCCCGGTATCGGTATCACCACTTCGGTCAGCACCTCGTTGGACTGCATCGCAGTGGCGTAAAGCCCCTGAAAAAAATCACGCGCGGCCACGTGGCGCATTCCGGCTTTGCTTGCCAGCACGATTTGCGCGTTAAGCGCCACACAGCACGCCGGCCATTCGGCGGCCGGATCCGCCATCGCGAGACTGCCGCCGAAGGTGCCGCAATTGCGGATCGCGGGATGCGCGATGTGCTCCACTGCATCGGCGAGCAGCGGCAGGTGTTGGCGAATGTCCGTTGACTCGCCGATGGCCGCGTGCGTGGTCAGCGCGCCGATATGTACGCTGGGCACGTGGCCGTCTTTCACCTGAATGCCCGCGTGTTCATGCAAGCGGCTGATGTCGATCAACAGCGCCGGCGACGAGAGGCGCATGTTGAGCGCCGGCATCAGGCTTTGGCCGCCGGCGAGAATTTTGGCGCCCTCGCCATGGTGGCCGTGGTGTTCCAACAGATCAAACACCTCGGCGAGATTACGCGCGCGGGCGTAGGCGAAGGGCGGGGCTTTCATGCGGGCATCCTTATTTTGCGGTGCTACGGGATTTTATTTCACGCCATACTTCGCGCGGTAATGTTGCGCCAGCACGCGGCGCGTCTGACCGTTCAACGCGGCGTTCGATGCAGGCGACGCCGGGTGTTTTTTGTGACGCGCATTTTTTGCCGCCAGCAACGCGGCCAGCGCGGGTTTTGCGGGGTTTGTTTTCATCTTGCCTGCTTTCGGTTTGCCGGTTAGGGGGCGATCCCGACATCCATCGCGATTGCAAAATTAGTGTAGCACGCACATGGGGTTATGCTTTTTAGCAAGAGGAGAATCGCAGGGGCAGGATACGCATAGCGGCAATGGCGCTGTTCAGCGAAGCCGCCTTCGCCCAATCCGCTTCGACAAGCTCTGGACGGGCCTGCGCGCGCAAAACGCGGCGTTCCTGAAAGCTGAAATAAAGCGCTGGAGCAAGGTCGTCAAGCAGGCCGGCATCGAGGCGCAATAGCAGTGATGCGGCTACAATGTCCGCCTCTTTTAACGGTGGGGAGTCACGATGTCCAAGACCGCATTGCTGGTGCTCGACGTGCAGAACGAATTTGTCGATCCGATGGGCAAGGTCGGCGCGACCGGGTTCGCGAAAATCATCGAACAGCGCCGGATCATCCCGAACATCGCCAAAGCGCTGGCCGCGTTTCGCGCCAAAGGGCTTCCGGTGGCCTTCGTCAACGTCGCCTATCGCGCCGACTATCGGGATGCCATCAGCCGCTCGGCGCGGTTAAAACATCTGATCGACATGAATGCCATCGTCGACGGCACCTGGGGCGTCGAATTCCCGGATGCGATCAAGCCGCTGCCGGGCGAAATTATTTTTACCAAGCACGCGGTGAGTCCGTTTTACAACACGCAGTTGTACTCGTGGCTCATCCGGCAGGGCGTGGATACCGTGGCGCTCACCGGCTGCCACACGCACATGGTGGTGGACAGCGCCGCGCGTTACGCCGATGACGCGGGGCTGTATGTGAAGGTGGTGGAGGATTGCTGCGCCAGCCCTGATCCTGAATTACATCGCATCGAGATCGAGAAGATATTGCCGCTGTTCGCGACGATTGTGTCGTCAGAGGAATTGTTGCGGACTTTGTAGCCGGTAGGGTAATGCAATGGACACCCCTCCCGCTCCGTGTTTGATCGAACTTCCCCTTTGGCACTTCGATGCATGGCAGAAGGGTTGGGATGAGAGAAAAAGTTGTCACGCAGATATGTAATTCTCAATTATGCCTAACGTTTGAGCTCAGCCGCGTGCGGAGGCCGCAGGCCGTAGCACGTCGGCTGGAGCGAAGGGTTGGGCGTCATGCAGGCTCCTCCCGCAAACCGCGAACCTCAGGGGCACTTGCCAAGATGCGCTTGACTGAGCCAAAGAGCG
>JANPOH010000449.1:0-18147 GCA_031427895.1 Betaproteobacteria bacterium | reverse complement strand
GAAGATTTTGAAGCAAGGCTGGGTCAAGCCCACCAAGCGTATTTTCAACAACACGAAAATTTCCGACCACTTTGCGATTATCCCCACCGGACAGCCGCCCAAAGCGCTGAACGAAATTGAGACCAAGCTGTATGACCTGGTGGTGCGCCAATTCCTCGCGGTGTTTTATCCGAGCGCGGAATACATGGTCACCACGCGCATCACGCGCGTCGAAAAAGAAGCCTTCAAGAGCGAAGGCAAAGTGCTGGTCAACGCCGGCTGGCTGGAAGTGCATGGCAAAGCCGCGGCCGAAGACGGCGACTCACCCAATCTGGTGGCAGTGAAAAAAGGCGAAAAAGCCAAGACCGAAAGCATCGACGTGCTCGCCACGCAAACCAAACCACCCGCACGCTTTAACGAAGCGACGCTGCTGTCGGCAATGGAAGGCGCGGGCAAGCTGGTGGAAGACGAGGAACTGCGCGACGCGATGAAAGAACGCGGCCTCGGCACCCCAGCCACCCGCGCCGTCACCATCGAAAAACTGATCGCCGAAGAATACCTGGTGCGTCTGGGCCGCGAGTTGCAGGCCACGCCCAAGGCGTTTGCGTTGATTACGCTGCTGCGCGGGCTGGAAATTCCCGAGCTGGCCTCGCCTGAGATGACCGGCGAGTGGGAATACAAACTAAAGCAGATGGAGCAGGGCAAGTTAAAACGCGACACCTTCATGCGCGAGATCGGCAAGATGACGCGCCATATCGTCGAGCGCGCCAAGGCGCATGACAGCGAATCCGTGCCCGGCGATTACGTTACGCTGAAAGCCCGGTGCCCGAGTTGCGGCGGCGCGATTACCGAGAATTACAAAAAATTCCAGTGCGAGAAATGTGAATTTTCGCTGTGGCGTATTCTTGCTGGACGGCAGTTTGAGTCAACCGAGATCGATGAACTCATCGCCACAAAGAGCATCGGCCCGCTGCAGGGGTTCCGTTCGCGGCTGGGCCGTCCGTTCGCCGCTAACATCAAGCTCAACGCCGAAAACAAACTGGAATTTGATTTTGGCCAGGCCAACGAGGACGCCGAGCCGGTGGATTTCACCGGCCAGGAATCCATCGGCGCGTGCCCCAAATGCGGCGGCAGCGTCTACTCTCATGGTATGGCCTATCTGTGCGAAAAGGCCGCCGCGCAACCGCGCACCTGCGATTTCCGCACCGGCAAAATCATTCTTCAACGCAACATCGAACCCGAACAAGTTACCAAGTTGTTGAAAGACGGCAAAACCGATTTGCTGCATAAATTCATCAGCAAAAAAGGCCGCCCGTTCTCGGCCTTCCTCGCGCGGGGTGCGGATGGCAAAGTGTCGTTTGAGTTTGCGCCGCGTGAGCCTAAAGCGGGTGCGAAAGCGGCTGCCGAGCCGAAAGTTGCAGCGAAGCCTGCCGCTGGGGCGAAGGCGAAACCTGCCGCGAAAAAAGCACCTGTCAGAACGCGCAAGGCAGCATAGGTCTACTCATTTTGAGGTCTGCTTTCCGATTGGCAGTGCTTATCGTTGCGATGGTCTTCTTCGCGAATGGCAACGGTTCTGCCCAATCGAGTGAGGGCACCCCTACGCGCAAACGGCTAATCGACGCTATTTTTCCCGTGTCAGAAGATGATATCGGCAATCCTAAAACGCTCATCGCCAGAATTGGCACCGCCATTGACACTGGCGCTGACATAGATGCAGCAGATGATTATGGAAATACGCCGTTGTTCACCGCAGTTTATTGGGCTGCTATCTGGGCCGGCGACTATCGCGGGCCGAAATGAACAACCCCGCCCCAAGGGGCGGGGAATTCAACCCAGAGAGATTCAGCCGCAACCCGGATAACCGCAACTGACGCTTATTTTTATTATTTTCGTTTAAAAACAAATAGTTATATCTATTACACGCAAGGCGGCACGAGGCGCCAGCGCGGGAAAGTTACACTGCTGCCGTTTTTTTCAGGGGAGACATGAATGAAGATCAAACGTATCGAGCACGTCGGGGTTCTGGTTAAAGATGTGGATAAAAGCCGCGCACTGTGGGAAGGCTGCTTCGGCATCAAACTGGGCGAGGTGGAAACCAACCCGGTTCGTCCGGTGAAGCTGGCGCTGTACCCGGTCGGGGAATCGATGGTGGAGTTGATTGCGGGCACAACGCCCGACAGCAAGCACGCAAAGTTGATCGACGAGGGCAAAGGCGGCATTAACCACATTTGTTTTGAAGTCGAAAATATCGACGAAGCGCTGGCGGAGTTAAAAGCCAAAGGCGTGCCGCTGCTCGACCAGACGCCGCGCATCGGTCATGCGGGTTGCCGTATTGCGTTTCTGGATCCGGCAGGCACGGAAGGGTGCCTGATCGAACTTGCCGAGTTGCCGGCGACGCCGCATCACGCTTGATGCGGCCCGCCGGGCGGGGCGACTTGCCGCGTTGGGCGACGACTAAACGTCCAGGTTACGTACGCCGAGCGCGTTGGTTTCAATAAAGGCGCGGCGCGGTTCAACCGCGTCGCCCATCAGGGTGCTGAATATTTCGTCGGCGCCGATGGCGTCTTCGATTTGCGTGCGCAGCAGACGCCGCACTTTAGGATCCATGGTGGTTTCCCACAGCTGACTTGGATTCATCTCTCCCAGGCCCTTGTAGCGCTGCACGCTGACGCCACGCTGCGCCTCGTTAAGCACCCAGTCGATGGCGTCACGGAATTCATTCACCGGCTGCTGGTGCTCGCCGAATCTCACATGTGCGCCCTCGCTCAACAAGCCCTGCAACACGACGGCGGTTTTCTTGATTTGCGCGTAGTCGCCGCTTTGGACAAAGTCGCTGTCAATGCGCGAACGGCGCTCGACGCCATGCTGTATTTTGATGATCTGAATGATGAATTTCTCGGTCTTTTCATCGTAGACCGGCTCTATCCTGATCTGGTCGGTCTTGAGCAGGACGGCAATTTTATTTGCGCTGGCGCGCGTCTGTGCTTCGCTGGAAAGATCCAGTTCAACCGGCTGCTGCAACAGCATGTGCAATACCGCTTCGTCGGCGAGGTGGCTGGCGCGGTCTATCACGGCTTCGGCCAGCAAATAATCTTTCGCCACGGCTTCCAGGGCTTCTTTGCTTAAAGGCTCGGCGTTTGCCGATGGAAAAAGTTGCGCGCCAGCCAAGGCCAGCTTCAGCAAATATTGTTTATGCTCGTGCTCATCCTTGAGATAGCGCTCGGTCTTGCCATGCTTTACCTTGAACAGCGGCGGCTGCGCGTTGTAGTTGTGGCCGAGCTCAACCAGTTCCGGCATTTGGCGTTAGAAATACTTCAGCTACAAGGTGCGGATGTGCGCGCCGTCGACGTCGGCGTCGGTCATGATGATGATGCGGTGATAGCGCAGCTTGTCGGCTGAGTATTCGTCTTTACCGATGCCGGTGCCCAGCACGCTGATCAATGTGGTGATCTCGGTGGACGAGAGCAATTTATCGAAGCGCGCTTTCTCTACGTTGAGAATTTTTCCGCGCAACGGCAGTATCGCCTGGAACTTGCGGTCACGGCCCTGCTTGGCGGAGCCGCCGGCGGAATCGCCCTCCACCAGATACAGTTCGCACAACTTCGGATCGCGCTCCTGGCAATCCGCCAGCTTGCCGGTTAATCCGAACGAGTCCAACACGCCTTTGCGTCGCGTCAGCTCGCGCGCCTTGCGCGCTGCCTCGCGCGCGCGCGCGGCGTCAACGATTTTGCCGCAGATGACTTTCGCCTCGTTCGGTTTTTCCAGCAGAAACTCCATCAGCTTGGCGGCGACGACTTCTTCGACCGCCGGGCGCACTTCCGAGGAAACCAGTTTTTCCTTGGTTTGCGACGAGAACTTGGGTTCCGGCACCTTCACCGATAACACCGCAGTAAGGCCCTCTTTCATGTCGTCGCCGCTGGTTTCAACCTTGGCTTTTTTGGCGACCTCGGTGCTTTCGATATAGTTGTTCAGCGTGCGCGTCATTGCCGCGCGCAGGCCGGTAAGATGCGTGCCGCCGTCGCGCTGCGGTATGTTGTTGGTAAAACACTGCATCGACTCCTGATACGAGTCGTTCCACTGCATCGATACTTCGACAATGATGCCGTCTTTTTCGCCGGTCGCATGGAAAATCGTCGAGTGCAATACGGTCTTGCTGCGGTTCATGTACTCGACAAACCCCTTGATACCGCCGCTGAAGGCGAAATTTTCTTCCTTGCCGGAACGTTGATCGATCATGGCTATCTTGACGCCATGGTTCAGGAACGACAGTTCGCGCAGCCGCTTGGCCAGGATATCGTGATGAAACTCGATCTTGCCGAATACTTCGGTGCTGGCCATGAAATGCACTTCGGTGCCGCGGCGCTCGGTTTTACCGATCACTTTCAGCGGCGCGACCGACGCGCCGTCACGGTATTCCATCTGATGTGTCATGCCTTCACGACGTATCGTCAACCGCAACCACTCCGACAGGGCGTTGACCACGGAAACACCGACGCCGTGCAGACCGCCGGATATCTTGTAGGAGTTGCTGTCGAACTTGCCGCCGGCGTGAAGCTCAGTCATCACCACTTCGGCGGTGGAACGTTTTAATTCGTCTTCAGGATGAATGTCGGTGGGTATGCCGCGACCGTTATCGACCACGCTGACGGAATTATCCGTGTGGATGGTAATGGTGATCTCATTGCAATAGCCCGCGAGCGCTTCGTCAATGGCGTTATCGACCACTTCGAAAACCATGTGATGCAGGCCGGAGCCGTCGCTGGTGTCGCCGATATACATGCCGGGACGTTTGCGAACCGCTTCCAGTCCTTTAAGCATTTTAATGCTGGACGAGTCATATTCGCTCGCGTCTCTCAAGTCTTTGTGATCGTTGTTCTCGGCCATGTGGTCTACGTTGTCTTTATTTTGATTTTTCGGCCGGCTGCGCTTTGTGCAGGCGCTTTTTGCGGTGAAAAGGATGCGGGTCTAAAGGGTGCGCGTCTAAATTCGCATCGGCATCACGACATAGCGGAAATCGTCACGCTCGGGGATGGTTATCAGCATGCTGCTGTTGGCGTCGCCAAACGCACAGTCGATCTTTTCGGTATGCACGTTGTTCAGTACATCCAGCAAATACGTGATATTAAAGCCCAAATCCAGCGGCTCGCCATCGTAATTCACTTCCATTTCTTCCTGCGCTTCTTCCTGTTCGCTGTTGGTGCAGGAGATACGCAAGCTGCTGCCGGTGATCATCCAGCGAACACCGCGGAATTTTTCGTTGGATAAAATGGCCGCACGTTGCAGTGATTGCAGGAGCGCCTGGCGCTCCAGCGTTATTTTTTTGTTGTAGTTGACCGGGATCACTCGGGTGTAATCCGGAAATTTACCGTCGATGATTTTAGTAACGAGTTCGCTATTTCCGTAATTAAAACGAACTTGCGAAGCATAGAGATCGACATTCAAGACCGCGTCATCGGTAGTGAGTTGCCGGGTAAGCTCGACCACGGCTTTGCGCGGCAGGATGACTTCTCTTTTTTCGTGGGTGTCACCGAGCGTGCCTTCGGCGTAACTAAGGCGGTGGCCGTCGGTGGCGACCACTTTTATTTTATTACCGTCCAGCACCAGCAATAAGCCGTTAAGGTAGTAACGTATGTCTTGCTGCGCCATGGCGTACTGCACCAGCAGTAGCAGTTCGAGCAGGAGTTTTTGCGGTATGGAAAATTGTCCTTGCTGCTCGCCGGCATCGGCCATTTTGGGAAAATCGTCGGCTGGCATGGTTTGCAGGTTAAATCGGCTCTTGCCTGCTTTGACTTGGAGTTTGTTGGCCTGAAGATCAAGCGTCGTTTCTGTATTGTCGGGCAGGGATCGCAGAATATCCTGGAGCTTGCGGGCTGAAACCGTTAGCCGTTGATCTGAGCCGGTATTGCCGGCAGCTGCACATGAAGTGGTTATCTGTATCTCAAGATCGGTAGCGACGAGATTGAGTACATCCTGTTTTCGTTCGATCAGAACGTTGGAAAGAATCGGTAGGGTGTGGCGTTTTTCAACAATGCCGGTTACAGCTTGCAAAGGCGTCAATAAGGCATCGCGATTAATTTGCAGTAGTTTCATAAAATACTCTTTAGTAAGACTAATAAGGCTGGATACTGGTTGTGGATAACTCTAAATTACTAATTATTTCAGATACTTAACCTGATGTATGGAGTTGGTATAACTACGCATGGACCTGTGTGGCTAATGTGTATCAATATTCGGAAAGGGAAAATAAGCTTAGTTATCCACAAATAACTACCAAGTTATACACAAGTCGGCATTAACAGCGTAAGACTTTTAGCAGCGATGAAATATCACGGTTTATTTCGCCATGCGTAGTTTTTAAATCCGTTACTTTGCGGCAGGCATGTAATACCGTGGTGTGATTGCGCCCGCCAAATGCTTCGCCGATATCGGGCAAGCTAAGTTGCGTTAGTTCTTTGGCCAAGGCCATGGCGATCTGACGCGGGCGTGCAACATTGCGCGTGCGTTTTTTCGAATACATCTCGGAAACCTTGATCTTATAGTAATCAGCAACCGTTTTTTGAATATTCTCGATGGAGATTTGTCGATTTTGCACCGCGAGCAGGTCACGCAGGGCTTCGCGGCACAGGTCAACGGAAATATCGAGGTTGGTAAATCGCGCGTAGGCAAGAATGCGTTTAAGGCCGCCTTCAAGTTCTCGTACGTTGGATTGAATATGTCGGGCAAGGAAGAAAGCGACATCTTCCGGCAAGTTGATGTTTTCCAGCTCTGCTTTTTTGATAAGGATGGCAACGCGCATTTCGAGTTCAGGTGGTTCAACCGCGACGGTCAGACCCCAGCCGAAGCGTGAAATCAGGCGATTTTCCATCCCGGCGATTTCCTTGGGATAGGTGTCGCAGGTAATCACGACTTGTTTGTGTGATTCAATCAACGCATTAAAAGCATAGAAGAATTCTTCCTGTGTCCGGCTCTTGCCGCTAAAAAACTGTATGTCGTCAATCAGCAACATATCAAGCGAATGGTAGTAACGCTTGAAGTCGTCAAAGGCTTTGTGTTGATAGGCGCGCACCACATCCGAGACATACTGTTCGGCGTGGATGTAACGAACTTTGCCTTGCGGTACGTGTGTGCGATAGTAATTGCCGATGGCGTGAGCGAGATGCGTTTTGCCGAGCCCGACGCCGCCATAAATGAATAAGGGGTTGTAAGCCGTACCGGGTTTTTCCGCGACCTGCGTTGCAGCGGCGCGCGCCAGCTCGTTCGCTTTTCCGGTGACGAAGCTATCGAAGGTAAACGCGGGATTCAGCCGCGCGAGATCTCGTGGCAGTGTCGGCGCCCGCGTGGGTTGACTGGCCGCGGCGGTGAACTGAGTGGGTGTCAACAGGGCTGGCGTCCGGGTCTTGCTGGCTGTGTTGCCTGTGTTGTTATTGGCGAGAGAGGCGCTGGCCGCGGCAGGCGCTTTGTCTGCCAGTAGTAGCGCAATAGTCATGGGCGCGCCGAAATGTTCGTTCGCGAGCGAGTGCAAGCGGACAAGGAACTTATCACGCACCCATTGCAAGACAAAACGGTTGGGCGCGATGACGGTCAGGGCGGCGGCGTCATTCTGTTGAACCGACAGCGGTTTAATCCAGGTGATGAACTGTTGAGCGGGTAATTCTTTCTCGAACCGAGAAAGACAATAGCTCCAAAAATTGTTCATGGTTTGGTGGGCTTTTGTGCCGTGAGGGAAAAAGGGGCGGGTAAGTAGTCTGGTTTTCGCGAGCAACACGTAAAAGCATTTGCGGACAGGTCAAGCAAATCGTCGCGGAACATCGGAACGAACCAGAACAACGCAGAGCAGGCTAACAGCACAAAGCGGTTGTTGTCAGGCGCGTACCGTGGCGTGTACACACGGTGCATGGAGTACATAGAACACATGGCGCACATAGAGCAGAGCGGCAGGAGGGATTTTACGTGCTTTGGAATGAGTTATCCACAAGCGTTACCTGGCGCACCGCGTCCTGCGGAGCGCAAAAAATAGGCAGCAGGCACGTGCGGAACAAGCGGTGTTGGTATTGACAACACTCCCTGAAACGCGGTGTAATAACGGGTTACGTGTGGGTCAATACGCCGATTACGCCATTTACGGAAAGTAAGGCCCTTGAGCCCTTGTTCAGGAATATAAGCCATGAAAAGAACATTTCAGCCGTCTAAAATCAGCCGTGCCCGTACACATGGATTTCGTGCCCGCATGAAAACCCGGGGTGGGCGCGCCATTATTCGCGCGCGTCGCGCTAAGGGCCGCGCGGTACTGTCGGCCTGAGGTCGGGCGGTTTTGGTGTTGTATCGGAGTTGTGGTCGGGGTCCGGGTTGTGGTCGTATTAGTTGCGTTGGTCGGTTAGCTGCCCGCAACCCGTCGTACGCGCGTTATTAACAGTTGATTAACGTTAGTAGTTAGTATCGCGTTGATCCCGTGTTGATATTGCGTGGATAGGCTCGGGGAAACCAAGATACAGCCGGTCGGCAGGTTGCCCCATTAACCACAGCTACTGATAATTATTTGTGTCCCAGCTAACCAGTGGCGCACGTCCGGCCCGGCAGGACCATCCGGGCAAGCCGAATAAGCTCTCTCGCCCGGCGGAGTATTTGGCCGTATTGGCGGCTCCCCGCCGGTTGTCAGGAAAAAATTTTCTCGTGCGCGCTCTGCAAAATACGTGGCCGTCGGCAAGGCTCGGACTCATCGCGAGCCGTAAAGCCGCGCCGCGTGCGGTGGACCGCAACCGGTGCAAGCGCTTGGCGCGCGAGGCGTTTCGGGCGGCAAAAGTGCGCTTGCCGTCGGTCGATGTGGTGTTCCAGCTAAAAAACGATTTACGCAAGTTTGATAATCTCACGATCCGGCGGGAGTTGGACCGGTTGCTTCGTGATGTGGCAGCATGCTTTGGTGGCAGTAGCAAAGCGGCCAGCGTGGGCGAAAACACGGCGCTTCCAACGGCGGATAACCCCGAATTTAAATAATCGCAAAAGACGGTAACGATGGATACCCAACGACTCATTTTGTTTTTTGTATTCACGTTTTCCACGTTCATGCTGGTCGATGCATGGCAGCGCGACCAGAAGCCACAAACCGTAGTCACGCAGGCGGCGGGCAAGAAGGGCGACGGAAAGTCGGAGGGGGGCGGCATACCCGTTCCGCAAGCGCCGACCGCAGGCGCCGTGCCGGGCGCGCCGGTTTCGCCTCCGGCGAGCGTAGTGCCGGCGCCGGCAGGCATTGTGGCCGGGGGGCAACTTATTAAAGTGGAAACCGATGTATTGCGTGCGGAGATCAGCACGGTCGGCGGTGACATTCGCCGGTTGGAGTTCAAACAGCATAGAGGCACGCTGGATAAGACCAAGGATTTCATCCTGTTTCAAAGCACATCGGATAACACCTATATCGCGCAGTCAGGGCTGATAGGGCCGGGGATGCCGAATCATCGCACCACCTATAGCGTGGCCAGCCGTGAATACAAGCTGGCCGATGGTTCGGAAACGCTGGAGGTGCGGCTGGAGGCCGCCGCGACGCCGGAGAGTAACGGCATCAAAGTCGCGCAGGTGTATAAATTTGCACGCGGGAGTTATGTCATAGATGTGTCGTATGACATCCAGAACAGCGGTGAAAAGGCGCTTCAGCCGCACGGTTATTTTCAGTTAGTGCGCGATCGCAAACCGCCGGATGGCGACTCCGCGATGTTGCCGACGTATACCGGGCCGGCGGTCTACACCAAGGGTGAAAAATTTCAGAAAGTGGCTTTTGATGACGTGGACAAAGGTAAAACGCCGTACAGCAAGTCTAGTCAGGACGAAGGCTGGGTAGCAATAGTACAGCACTATTTCGTGAGCGCGTTTCTGCCAAAAGACAACATGCCGCGGGAGTTCTACACCAGGAAACTGGACAGCGGGCTTTACACCGCAGGGGCTGTCGTCACCGGTGCCGTTATCGCGGCCGGGCAACGCGCGAGTTTGGGCGCGCCGCTGTACGTGGGCCCGCAGGAAACCGAGAAACTGGAGAAGCTGGCGCCTGGACTGGAGCTGGTGGTTGATTTCGGCATCCTGACGGTGATTGCAGTGCCTTTGTTCATTGTATTGACCTGGATACACGGCTGGGTGGGAAACTGGGGCGTTGCGATTATTCTGTTGACGGTTTTGCTCAAGGCGCTGTTTTATCCGCTGCAGGCGGCCAGCTATCGCGCCATGGCGAAAATGAAGCTTATCGCGCCGAAGATGCAGCAATTGAAAGAGCGTTATGGCGATGACCGTCAGCGGATGCAAAAGGGCATGATGGAGTTGTATCAGAAAGAAAAAGTCAATCCGATGGCAGGTTGCTTCCCGATACTGCTTCAAATGCCTGTTTTTATTGCGCTTTATTGGGTAATTTTGGCGGCGGTGGAGTTGCGTCACGCGCCGTTTTTTGGCTGGATTACCGATCTTTCGGCGATAGACCCGTGGTATGTGTTGCCGGTGCTGATGGGCGCCTCCATGATTATTCAGACCAAACTGAATCCTGTGCCGCCGGATCCGGTGCAGGCCAAGGTGATGAAAATCATGCCCATAGCGTTCAGCGTGTTCTTTTTCTTCTTTCCGGCGGGCCTGGTGCTGTATTGGTTGGTGAATAACGTTCTGTCCATTGCCCAGCAGTGGCAGATCAACGGGGCAATGGAGCGGGCCAATCAGAAGCCCGGCGCCAATAAGACTTGAAAGACTTGATCGAACGTTTCACGTGAAACATTGGCCGTTTCCAGCCACGATACCATAGCGGCAATTGCCACGGCACATGGCCGGGGCGGTATCGGTGTGGTGCGCGTGTCCGGCGCCCGGCTAGGGGATTTTACGCAGGCGCTCTGCGGCAAGCGGCCGCAAGCCCGGTTGGCAACGCTGAGTGATTTCCGCGATGGGGATGGCAGCCTCATCGATCAAGGGCTGGCGTTGTATTTTCCCGCGCCGCATTCTTATACTGGCGAAGACGTGCTTGAGTTGCAGGGCCATGGCGGGCCGGTGGTGCTGCAACGGTTGCTTAAGCGTTGTTTGGCATTGGGCGCACGGGTTGCCGAACCCGGTGAGTTCAGCAAGCGCGCTTACCTCAACGGCAAAATGGATCTGGCGCAGGCAGAGGGCGTCGCGGACCTGATCGATGCAGCCACGGAACAAGCGGCGCGCAGCGCCAACCGGTCGATCCATGGCGAATTCTCTGCGGAAATACACGCGCTGGCGCGGCAGTTGGTCGACCTGCGGGCACTGACCGAGGCGACACTGGATTTCCCGGAAGAAGAAATTGACGTCGGCACGCGGGAAGACCAGCTTCGCCGATTGGAGAAAATACGCACGCAGTTATATCAATTGCTGTCAGCGTCCGACCAAGGGAGCCTGTTGCGGGAAGGTGTTTTGGTGGTGCTTGCGGGCCAGCCCAACGCGGGTAAATCGAGCTTACTTAATCGGTTGGCAGGGGAGGAGGTGGCGATAGTTACCGAGATACCGGGTACCACGCGCGACGCGATTCGGCAAAGCATCAATCTTTATGGTGTGCCGGTGCATGTGATCGACACCGCCGGATTGCGCGAATCCGATGATCCGGTGGAGCGCATCGGCATCGAACGAACCTGGCGCATGATCGAAAAATCTGACGTGGCGGTGTTGGTAATCGATGCCGTTAAAGGAGTATCGGCAGAAGACTTGGCGATCCTCGCACGGCTGCCCCAAGGGTTGCCCTGCCTGCGGGTTTCTAACAAGGCTGATTTGGCGGGTAAGACCGTCGGTTTGGCACGCGAGGGCGAAGCTTTGACGGTTTCGCTTTCAGCCAAAACGGGGGAGGGCATCGAGCTTTTGCGTCGGGCATTGGCAGAGGTCATCGGTTGGCGCGGCGAAGCCGAAGGCGTTTTCATGGCGCGCGCCAGGCATATCGAGGCGCTGCGCGAAGCAAAGGCTCGCTTGGAGCAAGCCCAGGGCGAGACGCAGCGGCAGGAGTTGTTTGCTGATGAGCTGCGGCGCGCACACGAAGCACTGATGTCCATTACCGGTGAAGTCACGCCAGACGACTTGCTGGGCGAAATATTCTCGCGATTCTGCATCGGCAAGTAAGCAGGTCGCGCTGCGACAGGTTTCACGTGAAACATTGCGTGCGTATTGTGCGCTCATGGCGCTATCGCAGTGTCGGAGAGTTCGTTATAATGCGTACCAAAGCGCGGCGGACTAAATAATGCAACACGTTGTTTTATATGATGTTATTGTTGTTGGTGGCGGGCACGCCGGGAGCGAGGCCGCGCTCGCTGCCGCGCGCATGGGTTGCAACACCCTCTTACTGACCCACAGCGTCGAAACACTTGGGCAGATGTCCTGCAATCCGTCCATCGGCGGCATCGGCAAGGGCCACTTGGTCAAGGAAGTCGATGCACTGGGCGGGGCCATGGCCGCCGCAACCGATGAAGCAGGCATTCAATTCCGCATCCTCAATTCACGTAAAGGCCCGGCGGTTCGCGCCACGCGCGCGCAGGCCGACCGCGTGTTGTACCGCCAGGCGATGCGCACGCGGCTGGAGAATCATCCGCGTCTGCAAATTTTCCAGCAGGCGGTGGATGACCTGATTCTCGACGGAGATCGCGTCACCGGCGTGATTACGCAAATCGGCGTGCGTTTCAAGGCGCGCGCTGTGGTGTTAACCGCAGGCACTTTTCTCGCGGGGCGGGTCCATGTCGGCCTCGAAAATTATCAGGCGGGCCGCGCCGGCGACCCACCGGCGCTTACGCTCGCGCGACGTTTGCGAGAATTGAACTTGCCGGTGGGCCGCCTCAAGACTGGCACGCCGCCGCGCATCGATGGTCGCAGTATCGATTTCTCGGTGATGACCGAGCAACCCGGTGATGATCCCGCGCCGGTGTTTTCATTTCTGGGCTCGCGCACGCAACATCCGCGGCAACTGCCGTGCTGGATTACCCACACGCACGAAGGCACGCACGACATCATCCGCGCCGGGCTGGATCGTTCGCCGTTGTTTACCGGCGTGATCGAGGGCATCGGTCCGCGTTATTGTCCTTCGATAGAAGATAAAATCACGCGCTTTGCCGATAAAAACGCACACCAGATTTTTGTCGAGCCCGAGGGGCTGACGGTCAACGAATTTTATCCTAACGGCATCTCTACCAGCTTGCCCTACGACGTGCAATATGCCCTGGTGCGTTCCATCAAGGGCATGGAAAACGCGCATATCACGCGCCCCGGCTATGCCATTGAATACGATTATTTTGATCCGCGCGGTCTGAAAGGCTCGCTGGAAACCCGCGCCATCACGGGCTTGTTTTTCGCCGGGCAGATCAATGGCACCACCGGTTACGAAGAGGCTGCGGCGCAAGGCTTGCTCGCGGGCCTGAACGCCGCGCTGCACGCACAGGAACGCGAGGCGTGGCGCCCGCGGCGCAACGAGGCCTATCTCGGCGTGCTGGTTGATGACCTCATCACGCGCGGCGTTTCCGAGCCGTATCGCATGTTCACCAGCCGCGCGGAATACCGGCTGTCGCTGCGTGAAGATAATGCCGATCTGCGGCTTACCGACATCGGGCGTAAGCTCGGCGTGGTGGACGACGCTCGCTGGGCCGCCTTCGAAAAAAAGCGCGAGGCCATCGCGTGCGAACAGGAGCGCCTGAAAACCACGTGGGTGAACCCGCGCGTGGTCGATGAAGCGGCCGCGCGGCGCGTGCTCGGACAAGCCATGGAGCGCGAGTATCCGCTGCTGGATCTGCTGCGCCGGCCCGATGTGACTTACGGCGCCTTGATGACGCTGCCCGGCGCGGGCACCGGCGTCTTGGATGCACAAGTCGCGGAGCAGGTTGAAATACAGGCAAAGTACCAAGGGTATATCGAGCGCCAGCAACAAGAGGTGGAGCGCAGCGCCCAGCAGGAAAACCAGCGGTTGCCGCAAGACCTGGATTACTCGAAGATTTCGGGACTGTCGATCGAGGCGCGGCAAAAACTCGCCCAGCATCAACCGGAAACCCTCGGCCAGGCCGCGCGTATTTCCGGCATCACCCCGGCGACGATTTCGGTGCTGATGGTGTACGCCAAACGCGGCTTCAGCGGCCAGCGCAAAACCGCATGAGCACGCCGCGAGTCCCGCCCGCCCCGTCAATATTGGCGGACGGCCTCGCTCGTTTGAACCTCGCGCTGTCGCCCGCGACGCAGCAGACGTTGCTGGACTATGTGGCGCTGGTGCAAAAATGGAACACGGTCTACAACCTCACGGCGCTGCGCGACACGGACAAGATACTCACCCATCACTTACTCGACAGTCTTGCGGTAACGCCGTACGTGCTGACGGCAAAAACGCTCCTCGATGTCGGCAGCGGCGCCGGATTGCCGGGTATCCCGTTGGCGTTGGCGTTACCTGATATGCAAGTGACCTTGCTCGACAGCAATCACAAAAAAGCCGCGTTTCTTAATCAGGCGGTGATCGAACTAAAGCTCCACAACGTCCGCGTAGTCTGTGAGCGCGTTGAAAATCATCAATTAAAACAAGTATTCAGCGTGGTAGTGTCGCGGGCCTTTTCGGATCTTCCGGAGTTTGTCGAGAAGGCCGGCAGTCTGGTCGCGCCCGGTGGCGTGCTGCTGGCGATGAAAGGCGTGCATCCGGTGGCGGAGATAGCGCGGCTTGACGGGCGGTTTACGCTCGACAGCGTAACCGCGCTCACGGTACCCGGCCTGGACGCCGAACGCCATCTCGTATTTCTCAAAGCAGCTTAAGGCCACGGCACGGAGGCAAACAACATGGCGCGCATACTTGCAATCACCAATCAAAAGGGCGGCGTGGGCAAAACCACCACCGGCGTTAACCTCGCGGCGAGTCTGGCGGCGGCGCGGCAGCGGGTGTTGCTGGTTGACCTGGATCCCCAAGGCAATGCCACCATGGGCAGCGGCATCGATAAGCGGGCATTGAAAGCGACGGTCTACCAGGTGTTGCTTGGCGAAGCCACGCTCGCGCAGGTGCGCGTGCGTGCCGCGAACAGCGAGAAGCAAAGCGAGTACGATGTGGTTCCCGCCAATCGTGAACTCGCCGGCGCGGAAGTGGAATTGGTCGATATGGCGCATCGCGAAACAAGGCTAAAGGATGCGCTCGACGCACATGCCGCCGAATATGATTTTGTCCTCATTGACTGCCCACCCGCGTTGAATCTGCTCACGGTGAATGGCCTGACGGCGGCGCACGCCGTGATGATACCGATGCAGTGCGAATACTACGCGCTGGAGGGCTTGTCGGATCTGGTGCAGACCGTGAAAAAAGTGCGCGCGCATCTGAATCCCACGCTGGAAATAGAAGGTCTGTTACGCACCATGTTTGACCCGCGCAACACCTTGGCGCAACAAGTATCACAGCAGTTGCTCGATCACTTTGGTGACAAGGTTTACCGCACCGTGATCCCGCGCAATATCCGCCTCGCCGAAGCGCCCAGCCACGGCCTGCCGGTGATGCATTTTGATCGCGCTTCCAAGGGCGCGCAGGCGTACATCGCGCTCGCGGGTGAAATGCTCAACCGTAATAGCCCGCTCGCCGCAGCGCTGTAAACCCATGGCAAAACTCAAAGGATTGGGGCGCGGACTCGATGCGCTGCTCGGTAGCGACGAACCCGCATCCGCCCCGCCCAGCGACACCCCGCGCGAACTGGCGGTTGATCTGCTCCAGCCGGGCAAGTACCAGCCGCGCACGCGCATGGATCAGGATGCGCTGAAGGAGCTCGCCGAATCAATCAAAACCCAAGGCGTGATTCAGCCGATACTGGTGCGCCCGGTGACGGGCGGACTGTTCGAAATCATTGCCGGTGAACGCCGCTGGCGCGCCGCGCGCATGGCGGGTTTGCAGGCCGTGCCCGTGGTAATACGGGATATCCCGGATAATCAAGCACTTGCGGTCGCGCTGATCGAAAATATCCAGCGTGAAGACTTGAATCCGCTGGAGCAAGCCATCGGCATCCAGCGGCTCACCAACGAATTCGGCTTGACCCACCAGAGTGCGGCCGAGGCTCTGGGCCGTTCGCGGACCGCCGTTACCAATCTGCTGCGCTTGCTGGAGCTGGCGCCGCCGGTGCGAGATCTGCTCGCCGACGGCAAACTGGATATGGGCCACGCGCGTGCGCTACTCGCCTTGCCGGCGCTGCGCCAAGTGGAACTGGCGAACGAGATCGCCGCCAAGGGTATGACGGTGCGCGAGGTGGAAAAGCGCGTGGGCGAATTAGTGTCTCGACCCAAGCCGCGCACTCCCCGAGGCGTGGATCGCGATGTCGCGCGCCTGCAAGAGGAGTTGGCGCAACAACTGGGCACATCGGTGCAGATCAAACAAAAAAGCAAAGGACGCGGCACGCTGATTGTGGAATATGGCAGCCTCGACCAGCTCGACGCGCTGATCGAAAAGCTCAAACGCTAACCGAAGCCGGCAGAAATCGTGTACCGCACAGAATTTTACCCGACGCCACAAAGACAAGTACAATCAATGGGTTTGCTCGATTGCGCTTCCGGGGGTTCCAGGGGTTGAACCGCATCACGAGCAAACCGATGCGCGTTGTTCTGGTCTGGCAAATGGTTGCGACGGTTGTAATCACGTTGGGTGCCGGGCTGATCGCCGGGTGGCATGGCGCGGTATCCGCGATCATGGGCGGCGGGATCAACCAGATCGCGGACCTGGCCTACGCTCTGCTGGTTTCGGGCGGCGGTATAAAAACAGCAGGGCATACCCTGCGCACGCTTTTCAGGGCGGAAGCGGTACGTATCCTCCTGATCGTATTTTTGTTGGGCGGGGTGTTAGCGTCGTATAAAGACGTGGTGCATCCGGCGTTGTTTTTGTCGTTCGTCGTTTCGGTAATTGTATTCCGGGCGGCGATTCTGGTTAAAGAAGAAGCGTAGTAGTAGTAGTTATAGCAATCCACGAAAAGCTCAACGAGACAGCACGATGGCCGCCGCAGGACAAGAACTCACTCCGACCAGTTACATAGGTCACCATCTCACCAATCGCACGGTGTCCTTGGGCGATGGCGCATTCTGGACGCTGCATCTGGATACGTTTCTCACCGCACTGATGCTCGGCATCATCGGTTTTGGTTTTCTATGGTGGATCGCGCGCGGCGCCACCGCCGGCGTACCGAACAAACGCCAGGCTTTTGTCGAAATGTTGTTTGATTTCGTCGACGATCAAGTCAAGGGCGTTTTCCACGGCAACCGCGCCTTCGTCGCGCCCCTCGCGCTGACAGTGTTCGTGTGGGTGTTCCTGATGAATGCGATGGATTTCATCCCGGTGGATCTGGCGGCGCTGTTTACCGAGAAGGCGCTGCAGCAGTCCGAATGGAAGCCGGTGCCGACGTCCGATGTCAACACCACGTTTGCGCTCGCGCTGTCGGTGTGGGCCTTGATGCTGTTCTACAACGTCAAAGTCAAAGGGATCGGCGGCTGGACGCATGAACTGTTTTGCACGCCCTTCGGCAGCAATATCCTGCTGATGCCGCTGAATTTCCTGTTCAATTTAGTCGAATACATTTCCAAGCCGCTGTCCCATTCGCTGCGGCTTTACGGCAACATCTACGCGGGCGAAATCATATTCATGTTGCTGTGGATGTGGGCCGCGACCGGGTTGGTCGGCTCGGTGGCCGGCGGCGTGCTGGCGTTGGGCTGGGCGATTTTTCACATACTGATCGTGGCCTTGCAGGCGTACATTTTCATGATGCTCACCATTGTTTACATGGCGATGGCTCACGAAAGCCACTAATCTGTAACACCTTGTTTTTATTGATAATTCTAGCATTTAATTAAAGGAGCAAACGATGGACAAGATGCAAATGATCGCTATGGTTCAAGCCTACACCGGTATCGGTATCGGTCTGATGATCGGCCTGGGCGCCGCCGGCGCGTGTATCGGCGTGGGTATTATGTGCAGCCGCTTCATCGAAGGCGCTGCGCGACAGCCCGAACTGATGCCGCAATTGCAAGCCAAAGTATTCCTGCTGTTGGGCCTGATCGACGCGTCGTTCATTATCGGCGTGGGTTTGGCGCTGTGGTTTGCCACCGGCAACCCGCTGCTCGCCAGCCTGAAGTAGTTTTTGCCCCGTCCACGTAATAACCGTTCCCGCAGGGGAAGCCTATGAACCTAAACGTCACGATGCTCGCTCAGGCGGTCACCTTCTTCGTCTT